>NZ_JBQRUN010000004.1:0-368435 GCF_053485835.1 Thalassotalea fusca | reverse complement strand
CTTTACGGGCTGGTATCATCCAATGCCTTTGCTCACCTCGCTGATGCCAGCGATTGAGCAAGCCGAGAGAATAATACCCTTTATCAAACATGGTTAGTGAATGGTCAGGTGTATCATCTATGAGTTGTTCTGCAAGTTTCATTTCGTTGGTGCGATAGCCAGAAAAAGCGCTGTTAATCAGTTGATGGCTAGTTATTTCCATGTGACAAACCATACGGATTTGAGGATAAGTATACTCTCGTCTACCATTACTTTGAGTTTCAAATACTTGGTGGTTTTCTTCCGTATCTGCTGTCCGCCATACCACACCATCAACGGCTAAAAGATTCAGCCCAGCCCATGTCTCGAATTGATTGTTTTTATATCCATGTTGGGCCATTAATCGAAATACATTCTTAACCGCTTCAGAGCCAAGCCTTTGCCGTGCTTGAACCAAAGCACTTGGTGCAATGAGGGGCTTCTTATCAGGCAACATGATATCCATTTGAGTGGCAATATCCCACATCGATTTTTGCCGATAAAAACTCATTCCTATGATTGACCATAAAACAGTTTCGAGTGGTAAGCGGCGCTTTCTTATCGTGGCGACACCAGCTTGCTTGAACCCCTGTTGAATTAAATCTGGAGATAGCAACTCGGCATATTTTTCAAAAGTACTGAAGGTATTACATGAGTTAAAGGCAGTGGCGAGTTCACTTTCAAAGCGCATAAAAACAATCCGATATCAGACAATGACATCGGATTGTTGCATATCCATAGGATCGTTCAATTGATCCCACAAATTAAAACCTTAACTGATCGGCATTACTTAGAGGCAAGGCATTGATTGCAAAGAATGGTTGTTCTCGGCAACTGCGTCCTGCGTTGCTCTAATAACCTACATCCATGTAGGAGCCTTGTTAAAATCAATAACGCAGCATATAAGCCTTTAAAACTCGCCCTTTGGGAATGCATGGGCAACATGATAACTGCACAAAATAAGCTTAATGTAGAACAACTATATCTACACTTATTTCGTTTGTTCTAATGCCGCCCATGTCATTCTAAGCGGGTAATTCTTTATGCGGACTGGTATTAATCTCACAAAAAATCATTGCTCTATTTAGAACGGGCGAAAAAATTTCACATTTTTTTACTTTTTTTATTGAAAACGGTTTTGCAGCCCCCATTAAGTTTTCATCAACAGAAAATAGTAATTTATAGAATTTCGGAGATCCTAAAGATGGGCAAAATTATTGGTATTGACCTAGGGACAACTAACTCATGTGTTGCTGTTCTAGACGGTGACAAAGTTCGTGTAATTGAAAACGCAGAAGGCGATCGTACTACTCCTTCAATTGTTGCATACACTGCAGAAGGTGAAACATTAGTAGGTCAGCCAGCAAAACGTCAAGCGGTAACTAACCCGCAAAACACGTTGTTTGCGATTAAGCGTTTAATCGGTCGTCGTTTTGAAGACAAAGAAGTACAACGTGATATCGACATCATGCCATTTTCTATTGTTAAGGCTGATAACGGTGATGCTTGGGTTGAAGCGAAAGGCGAAAAAATGGCGCCACCACAAGTTTCTGCTGAAGTATTGAAGAAAATGAAGAAAACTGCTGAAGACTTCTTAGGTGAAGAAGTAACTGAAGCGGTAATTACTGTACCGGCATACTTTAACGACTCACAACGTCAAGCAACTAAAGATGCTGGCCGCATCGCTGGTTTAGATGTTAAGCGTATCATCAATGAGCCAACTGCTGCAGCACTTGCTTACGGCATGGACAAGCAACAAGGTGATAAAGTAGTTGCTGTATACGACTTAGGTGGTGGTACATTCGATATTTCAATTATTGAAATTGACGAAGTTGAAGGCGAGCATACGTTTGAAGTACTAGCTACTAACGGTGACACGCACTTAGGTGGTGAAGATTTCGATAACCGCTTAATTAACTACTTAGTTGAAGAGTTCAAGAAAGACCAAGGCATGGATTTAACAAAAGATCCATTAGCTATGCAACGTTTGAAAGAAGCGGCTGAAAAAGCGAAATGTGAGCTTTCTTCTGCACAACAAACAGATGTTAACTTACCATACATCACTGCTGATGCATCAGGTCCTAAGCACATGAACATCAAAGTTACACGTGCTAAGTTAGAGTCGCTTGTTGAAGACATGGTTAAAGCAACGCTTGAGCCACTTAAAACTGCATTAGCGGATGCTGATTTGTCTACTTCAGACATTACTGACGTTATCTTGGTTGGTGGTCAAACACGTATGCCATTGGTACAAAAAACAGTAACTGACTTCTTTGGTAAAGAACCACGTAAAGATGTTAACCCTGACGAAGCGGTAGCTTCTGGTGCTGCGGTACAAGCAGGTGTACTTGCTGGTGATGTTACAGATGTATTGCTACTTGACGTTACGCCATTATCTCTAGGTATTGAGACAATGGGTGGTGTAATGACAAAAGTTATCGACAAGAACACAACTATCCCTACTAAGCAATCACAAACATTCTCAACTGCTGAAGATAATCAAGCAGCAGTAACTGTTCATGTGTTGCAGGGTGAGCGTAAGCAAGCACAAGCTAACAAATCTCTTGGTCAATTTAACCTAGAAGGTATCGACCCAGCACCTCGTGGCATGCCACAAATCGAAGTTACTTTTGATATTGATGCTGACGGTATCTTACACGTGTCTGCAAAAGACAAGAACACAGGTAAAGAACAGAAGATAACTATTAAAGCTTCTTCTGGTTTATCAGATGATGAAGTAGAGCAAATGGTACGTGATGCAGAAGCAAATGCTGATGCAGATGCTAAGTTCGAAGAACTTGTACAGGCACGTAACCAAGCAGACGGACTTGTTCACGCTACTCGTAAGCAAGTAGAAGAAGCAGGTGATGATTTACCAGCTGAAGACAAAGAGAAAATTGAAGCAGCTGTTAGCGATCTTGAATCAGTTATCAAGAGCGATGACAAAGAAGCAATTGAAACTAAGTCACAAGCGGTGATCGAAGCGTCAGCTAAGTTAATGGAAATTGCTCAAGCTAAAGCGCAAGCTCAAGGTGGCGCGGCACCTGAAGGTGCAGCACAAGACGCTGGTTCTGCTCCTGCAGATGATGTTGTTGATGCTGAGTTTGAAGAGGTTAAAGACGACAAGTAGTTAACGAAGATACAAAGTGAGTAGTGCGATAAAGGCCTTGTTATTTTTATCGCACGGTTCAAACCACTTAGTATTACGACTGTGTCGAAGCCTTATATTAACAAAGCGTCGTTGATCGGCGCTTTGTTGTGTTCACCAACATAGTGAACGCTGTAAATTTGAATGTTGACTGATTACTTTTTGTATAGTTTTTTTTGAAATACACATACAAAGAAAACTACACAAATAGATATCAATTTAATTGAAGTAAAGAAAAAGATATGTCAAAACGCGATTATTATGAAGTACTAGGTGTCTCAAGAGACACTGGTGAGCGAGAAATTAAAAAAGCTTATAAACGTTTAGCGATGAAATATCACCCTGATCGTACAAAGGGAGATAAAGAAAAAGAAGAAACGTTTAAAGAGATCAAAGAAGCATACGAAGTACTGAGTGACGATCAAAAACGTGCCGCCTACGATCAATACGGCCATGCAGCTTTTGAACAAGGTGGCATGGGCGGTGGCGGCTTTGGCGGTGGCGCAGATTTCGGTGATATCTTTGGTGATGTTTTTGGTGACATCTTTGGTGGCGGTCGCGGCCGTGGTGGCCAATCACGCGCAAGAAGAGGCTCTGATCTACGCTACAACCTTGAAATGTCACTTGAAGATGCAGTGAAAGGTAAATCGGTAGAAATTAAAGTACCAACTTACGTAAGTTGTGATCCATGTAATGGCAGTGGCGCTAAAAAAGGTACTTCAGCTAGCACATGTTCTACATGTCATGGCCATGGGCAAGTGCAAATGCGTCAAGGCTTATTTGCGGTGCAGCAAACTTGTCCTACATGTGGCGGTAAAGGCAAGGTTATTACAGATCCTTGTAATTCATGTCATGGTCAAGGTCGTGTACAGAAAACTAAAACGTTAAACGCGAAAATACCGGCGGGCGTAGATACGGGTGACCGCATCAGATTGACTGGCGAAGGTGAAGCCGGTGAACACGGAGCTCCGGCAGGCGACTTATATGTTCAGGTAAGCGTGAGACAACATCCTATCTTTGAACGCGATGAAAATAACCTATATTGTGAGGTGCCAATTAGCTTCACTACCGCTGCGTTAGGTGGAGACATCGAAGTGCCGACGCTTGAAGGTAAAGTAAAGCTGAAAATCCCTAAAGAAACGCAAACTGGGAAAATGTTCAGATTACGTGGTAAAGGTGTGAAGTCGGTTAGAAGTGCATCTGTTGGTGATTTAATGTGTAAAGTGGTTATTGAAACACCTGTAAACCTGTCTAATGCACAAAAAGAATTACTTGAACAGTTGGAAACAGCTATCGAAGGTAAGAAGGCGCATCATCGTCCAAAGGAAACAGGGTTTTTTGATGGTGTGAAAAAGTTCTTTGATGACCTGAAAAGCTAATTCATAGCGACCAGTTCAATAACAAACCCTGCGAAATTCGCGGGGTTTTTTGTTTCTATTTACCTCAAATTAATTAGTGTTATTTGGTTGTGTCATAATTGAATTTCAAGTTCTAATCAGGTTTGGCTAATACTGTTGCCCTAGAGGTGGTATGAATTTTGAGCAGATATTGGTTGGTTGTCCCTACTCTCTTGCTTTTCTTTTTACGCTTTAATTACTCGTTTGCGAAAGTGACATGTAACTAATAGTGTTTCTTTACTTGCTATTATTATCATTTTTAAATATCCAACCTGAAATGGCGTACGACATCTTAAAGTATATTGGATAGGTGCATAAGAATAGTATTGAATATTTGAAAATATCGTATACAAGGTAATATTCAAATACTATTGATGTAGTTATTAAGCTGGCAAAAATTGAGAATACGGCTGTAAGCCTATATCTGTTATTCAATGTTTTTCCTTATTTCAAATTGTTGTTTACAAGTTTGTAACATTAAATATTGTAGATTATGAAGTTTTACAAAAGGAAATGTAATTAATGAAAAATCTATATTATCAACTTTGATTACCGTATCATTTGCTAGTTTTGCATTCAACGAAACAAGTAACATTGAATCGCCTGTTCAAATATTTTGTGAAAATACTTGTGATAAAAAACAAGTAGTTAAAACCTATCTTGATTGGTATCCAGACACCAAAAACACCCAAGTGTTTGATGTCTTTATGCAGGGCTATTTAGATGAAAGTTTTACACTTTCTAGTTTTAAGTTCAGGCATTTTCCTGAATTCTTAGCTGAACCAGAACCCTATTTTGATCACCCACTATCTTGTGAAAATGACCCGCACTATACATGTGAAGATTGGGCCTCCAATGAAATTGCACAATACTTGAATGGTATAACGTTAGAGTTCACAGTCACTCAAGAATTCATAGACGGTGTAGAAGGAGCATTAGCTGCATTAGATCTTGCCGCAAATACAGCTGTAGCTGTTGCGTTGGCTGTGCCAGCTATGAGAGTAAGTAGCCTAATTATGGCGAAATATACAAACCTTACAGCTGAACAGGTTGCAAGATTAGTTAATGGTGCCCTTGCATTTACTAGTGGCGCACTTACGCAAGAAGTTAAGAATTTTCTAAATACAAGAAGAAGTGATTTACAAGTTGGTGACACTATCAAGGTGAAGAATGGTAGTGTTATTCATACTTCAATTATTGATATACCAAGCGATGGTAGCAATGTGTCTGGCGACAATATTGGTGGCGATTCTGGGACAGGTACTGGCGGTGGTGGTGCTGGAAGTAACGGTAGTGGCTCTGGTTCTGGTTCTACTGGCTCTTCAGGAGGTTACAATAGTGGAGGAGAGCAAACACATTGCAGGCAATGGTACTACATCAATGGATCACCTATTTATTTTGAACTAGTAAAATGCTAGCCGCGATATAAGTCATGGAAAATGGCAGTAAGTAGTGATAGCTGCCATTTATGTTTTATAATTTATTTTACTCATAAAACGTGAATTGCAGCGGTTTGTAATGTCAATGAACCACGATCCAATTTTCTTCATACGAAAGGAATTGGACTTCACTTTCTACATTTTCTTAGACTGTCTAAGCTTGATATTAGCAGCGTTATCTAAAAAATGCCTGTTCCTACGCATGTTTGTCTCAAACTAGCGTTACGGCCACGTAGTTAACCAACATAATTTATAGGAAAACTCGTCCTGTGAAAGTTAACTATTTCTACCTCAAAACTCACGCTTTTTTATATCGAGATACAGGGCGAACTGTCCTATAATTTACAATCTATAATTTAATTTTTTTGAGAAGAATATGAAGTTTATTAGCTGTATTTTATTCTTTGTGAGTCTACTAGGATTCGCACATGCCGAAGAAAAAGAGCTTCCTCCCCTTGATCCTGAATATGTTGGTGTCCATGGTATGGTACTTGTGAGCCATAGCTCAAAAATTTATGCCTCGCACCTACCGCTGTATCATAAGCCTCATGACGTACAGTTGCTTTATAAAATAGAAACAAAAGATGTCGCGTTGGTACAGCTTGTAAGAGATGCTCAGCTTGTCACTATTAAGCCAGAAGAGTTCAACCTCCAAAGGCTAATGCGAGGCGAAAAGATGACCCTAACGGCTGACGTATACATAGGTCACTTTGAGAGGGATGGCATTGTTACCTATGAGAAAATGCCGTTGATTTTTGATGAGCTGTTATATGTAAGAAAATTAGACGATTTACAAGAGTCTAATCGACTGCATAAGTACGATGTTGTGTCTATCAACAAGAATGACAAGATTTACGTGCATCAAATTCAGCAAGCACCAAGCTATGATCAGTTATTATTTATCGACCAAACAGCGGGCTGTTTGCAAACAATTAATACATCTTCTGGTGTACCATCGCAAGATGAAACATTGCGTCGATTTTTAAATTGCGGCACGTTGAAACCCTTATATTATGAAACTCAGGATTTTGCTAAATAACCCGAAATACAATATATCGGAACAGTGTAATCGCTATTTATTTGCTTAACATAAAGCGCCTATGTGGGTCTTAGGCGCTTTTTATTGATTTGGTTATTAGTATTTCGTTCGCTAATCTTCTGGAAAGTTTGGCAATACGCCACTACGGCTGTGTTCAAAAATTAATGACGTTTCTACAGTCTGCACTTCATCTCTTGACGTGACTGCCTCAAATACAAATTTTCTCAAGTGCTCACTGTCTTTAACCGACATGTGGATGAAATAGTCATAACTTCCACCCATATGATATAAGCTAACTATTTCTGGTAGCTGTAGTAAATCGTCTCTTAACCGGTTAACGATTTCTTCCGAGTAGGGTTGCAGCCTAATGGCAGCGATAGCTTCAATATTTCCGCCAATATTCTGAAAATTAATATCAATATAAGCCCCTTTGATGATACCGTTTGATTTCATGCGTTTAACTCGCTCAAGGCAAGTTGAAGGCGCTATGCCAATATGGGTGGCCAATTCTTTGTTCGTAATATCGGCATTCTTAAACAGAATGGTCAATATTCGAAGGTCTATATCATCTAATTTTTTCATTCAATCCACGCGAGCAAGCAATAGCTGTCTTTTGTTCCTCTTTGATATTGCATACTACACTTATTATTAATCGAAAAACCAGACTAAGTTGGCTAATAATCAAATTTATGTCGAAAAAATAGATTTATATCGAATTTACAACAGTAATCTGGCGAAAACATTACAAAACTTAACACTAATAACATTGTGTATGTTATCGTACAGACATAATATGTCGAAAATGTCACGGATTTAAAGGAAGATTATGGCACTCAAATCAATTCAAGACTTTCTAAAACTGGAAGCGTCCAGCGGGATACTGTTAATGATAGCCGCGGTTGCAGCTATCATTGTCGCTAATTCCCCGCTATCTACGTATTATGATCTACTGCTTGACGTACCCGTTATGGTGGCGATTGGCTCGTTTGAAATTGCCAAGCCGTTGTTACTCTGGATCAATGATGGCTTAATGGCGCTGTTCTTTTTCCTTGTGGGGCTAGAGCTTAAACGCGAATTTTTGGAAGGTGATCTATCTAAACCTGGGCAAATTATGTTGCCCGCAGTTGGTGCTGTAGGTGGTATGTTAGTGCCAGCGTTAATATATGTGGCTTTCAATTACCAAAATCCGGAAGCAATCAGTGGGTGGGCGATTCCTACAGCGACGGATATCGCATTTGCACTTGGTATTTTGGCTATTATCGGTAGCAAAGTACCGCTGCAGCTGAAAGTATTCTTAACGTCTTTAGCGATTTTTGATGATTTAGGAGCGATTATTGTTATCGCGCTTTTCTACACCGACCAATTATCACTACTATCTCTGATTGTGTCGTTGTCTGTGCTGACAGTATTATTCATTATTAATCGCCGTGGCGTATCTGACACAGCACCTTATATTTTCTTTGGTATTGTCCTATGGATAGCTGTACTTAAATCTGGCGTACATGCGACTCTAGCGGGAGTTGCGCTAGCATTGTTTATTCCTATCAAAGGCAAAGAAGGGGAGCCGTCTCCATTAAAAAGCTTAGAGCATAACTTACACTCAATGGTGGCATTTATAATCTTGCCAATTTTTGCCTTTGCTAATGCAGGCATAAGCTTTGATGGCGTGGGAGTTTCTGAAATCGTATCACCTGTGCCGTTAGGGATAATTCTTGGCCTCATCGTTGGAAAGCAAATAGGGGTGTTTGGATTTTGTTTTGTTGCGATCAAGCTTGGACTTGCTAAGTTGCCGGAGAAAGTAAACTGGACATTATTGTACGGTGTGTCGATGCTTTGTGGCGTAGGTTTTACGATGAGTTTGTTTATCGGTTCTTTAGCATTCGAACAAAATGCCGCATCGCCACTGTTTCAAGATAGATTAGGCATCGTAGTCGGTTCAATAATATCTGGCCTATTAGGTTACTTTACTATTAAACATGCGCTTAAAAAACAACCTTAGTGTTCAAACCGACTTTGGGTGGAAAGGCTAAAGTTTAATACTCTTTTTACTCAAAAAGTTACTAAGAAAATGAAAGATGGCGATGATTTTATCGCCATCTTTGTATACAATACCGCGCAAAATTGTCTAAGTTGTTTTTCTAGATTAATTCCCATGAATCATCAAATCTCAGAATTGATACCCCTGTTTGATAGCACTTTTTACGAGACGCATAACACCCGACTAGTTTGTGGTGACGATGAGCCTGTATACTTGCCTGCGTGCCAACAATTTTCATTTCATCGAATTGTATTTGCGCATGGTTATTTTACTAGTGCGTTACATGAAATTGCCCATTGGTGTGTTGCAGGGGCTGCTCGTCGTCAGCTTGAGGATTATGGTTATTGGTATTTACCTGATGGACGTAATGAAGAGCAACAAAAAGCGTTTGAGAACGTCGAAGTTAAACCACAGGCAATAGAATGGGCATTCTGTGTAGCAAGTAATCACAAGTTTAATGTGTCGGCGGATAACTTGAATGGTCATCCTGCGGATACGGCAGCATTCAAGCTTAAAGTGTACAAGCAAGTGATCGACTTCTTAGAGAATGGCTTTCCCAAACGAGCACAACAATTTATTTCCGCACTCGCTGCACATTATCAGCAACCTATGCCATTGTCGGCCGAGCGATTTACGTTAGACAGAGAGTTATATGAAGAAGTTTAAACTTGGATTAATCATCAATCCTATAGCGGGGCTAGGTGGAAGTGTCGCTTTGAAGGGCAGTGACGGTGAGGGCATTGCTGATAAAGCTTTGGCATTGGGCGCCAAGGCGATGGCTAATCAAAGAGCATCACAAGCGTTGACGGTGCTTTTACCTTACCAAGCGCAAATTCAAATATATACAGTCAATGGTGAAATGGGCGAAAACGCCGCTCGTCAACTAGGGTTTGATACTCACCTCATCTATCAGACAGCGTCTGAAGTGACGGCATCATTGGATACAGAAAATGCTGTCGATGCGATGTTAGCTAATGCCGTTGATATTTTACTCTTTGCAGGTGGCGATGGGACGGCACGTAATGTTTGTCATGTTGTTGGTGATAGCTTTCCTGTACTAGGTATTCCAGCTGGATGTAAGATTCACTCAGGCGTTTATGCTGTTACGCCTAAGGCAGCGGGGCGTGTGGTTGAAAAAATGGTGACTAACCAACTGGTTACACTAACTGATGCCGACGTAATGGATATCGATGAATCATTGTTCAGAGAAGGGGTCGTGAAAGCGAAACGCTATGGCGAAATGCAAGTCCCTTGTGAGTTACGTTATGTTCAAGCGGTTAAATCTGGTGGCAAAGAATCTGATGAGCTGGTTTTACAAGATATTGCCGCCCACGTTATCAACCAAATGGAAGACGAGCTCTATATCGTTGGCTCTGGTTCCACAACGGCTTTCTTGATGGAGGAAATGGGGTTAGATAACACCTTGTTGGGGGTTGATCTTGTTCAGGATCACGCACTGATAGCGAGCGATGTCACAGAAAATGAACTGTGGTCGCATATACAACAAGCTGAATCAGTAAAGCTAGTGATTACACTGATCGGTGGTCAAGGCCACATTTTTGGACGTGGTAATCAACAGCTAAGTCCACGTGTGATACGCGCTGTTGGCGTAGACAATATTATTATCATTGCAACTAAAAACAAACTCTCTGCACTTAATGCCAGACCATTAATCGTTGATACGGGAGATAGCGAGCTTGATAGTGAATTAACAGGTTATATGAGCATTACTACAGGTTACAATGATCAGGTACTTTATCCTGTTGCCAGTCCTCAATAGTGAAAAATGAGAGAACAAAAATGAAGTTTAATAATTTAGCGCATTTATATGAATACTTGGATGATTTAGTTGCACAAGACGCCAGTGCAGATGACTTGTTTGCGAGCAGTTACTTACGTGGCTTTATTAGTTTGTCAGCGAGTCAGTTTGGTGATGAAACACAGCAGCTCACTAAATCACTGGCTGAGGATATCGCAGAAAAAGTACAAGACGCTCGTAGTGAGTTAACGCCTGCCGATCGAGTTATCGTAAATAACTATTGGCAAACACTCGCAGTTGCGTTTTGTCATTAATATTTAGGTAATCTTAGGGATATTCTAATTGACGCACACAAGTTAACGTTTGAGGGGAAATAATGATTACTCATCTACGTTAACTTTGCGCTTAATAATATCTCTTATTACAAACCTATTAGCGCTAACGTTAAACAACATGTGATTATCAATTGGATATGGGGTACCACAGATATCCGATATCAAGATATTGGCTAATAGTGGCGCGCTACATAGCCCTCTTGCCCCCAATCCTGACAATACGAAAAGGTTGGCAACGCTAGGGGAAATTTGCTGATAGCGCCAGTTCTTGTCTTTGGCAAGATGGGCATATTCCTTCAGATGTTCTGCAATATTCGGCATAGGGCCTACTACAGGCAAATGGTCAGGCGTCATGCAACGAATACGTGCGTTGCTATTAACAACGTCGTTCAGCGTCCAGTCTGTAATACCGGGCATAGTCTTGTTCAGTATTTCCAAATTATATTCATCATCAGCCTTGTTCGAAGTAATATCGGTTGTGTTTTTATTGAATGTAGCACCAATACAGTGAAGCTGGTTATGTGCAGGCGTAATATAGCCTTTGTGGCATATCACCGTTTTTAATTTCGCCATGTTGGCATTAGTCTGCATTTCTGATACCTGACCACGTACGGGACTAAAAGGCAGTTGATTGAAGTAGTTAAGTGGGAGCATTTCAGCCCCGCCAGCTAACACTAATGTACTTGCTTTTAGTTGTCCTTTGTTGGTCGACAAAAGCCATTTACCGTTTTCTTGCTGAAAAATTTCGTCTACGTTTACATTAAATTTGAGTTTGAGCAGTCTGGTTTTTTCGCATGCTTTCAAGATTGCGGTAACAAGCTCGGCTGGGGCTATCCAACCAGCTCTTGGCATATACAGGCCACCATCTGCTAGAGGCATGTTGGCGAGTTCGCTTGCTTGACTGTGGTCGACAGGATACACAAGGGATGATGGCCAATCAGTGTCGGTAAACTGTTGTTGTCGACTCTTTAATGCAGCACTGTGTGCAAGTTCTAGTAATCCTGTCCAGCCATGAGAAAACTCCAATCCTTGGGCAATCAGTGAGTGATAAAAATCGAGTGCAAATTCAAATGCTTGATGGTGAAACAAACTAATGCCATCTTTTACTTGATGCAGCAGAGGGTAAATAGCGCCAATCTTATTACTGGAAGCACCTTGCGCCAGCGCCTTATGGCGACTCAATATCGTAACTTTTATATCTTGTTGCACAAGAAAATAGGCTGCACACGCTGATGCTATGCCACCGCCAATAATAGTCACGTGTTGAGGCTTATTGTATAGCGGTCGAACTTTATATCCCTGGCCAAACTTGCCACTTTGTTGGAATTTGCCAATGAGAATTTCTTTCTTCTTTCCCCCATAGCCTTGCTTTTGCACTCTAAATCCCGCTGAAACAAGACCTCTACGCACAATGCCTGCAACAGTAAACGTGCTAACGGTAGCCAGTTGCTTTGATAACCGAGCCATTTGTTCGAAAAGCTTAGGTTGCCACATGTCAGGGTTTTTCGCTGGAGAAAAACCGTCAAGATACCATGCATCGACAAGACCTGAGCGCGGTACTGGCAATTGTTCAAATCCCGCGGTAGCGTCCCCAACTAAGATCGTCAGCCTTACTGCACCATTCAAGAACTGCATCGTCGTATTTTCGGTTAACGCATCAGGATAATTGCTGAGAAGTGACTCCGTCTCTTCCGTGAGTGAAGACAACGATGACAGCGATTGTTTAAGCTGTACTTTTGATAGCGGATATTTTTCTGTAGAAACAAAGTGTAGTTTTGGCAGTGCATGTTGAGTGCTAAGCTCGTGGAATACCGCCAGAGTTAACAGAAAATTAAGTCCTGTACCAAAGCCTGTTTCTGCAATGGTAAATTCATCTTTTGCATTTATTAATCGTTGGGAAATGTTATTGCCATTAACGAACACTTGCTCGCTTTGCAAAAAGCCCGACTCAGTATCGAAATAGATATCGTCAAATTCTTCCGAATAAGGAGAACCGTCGTCTTGAAAAATGATCTTGGCTTTGTTTGGCATGCGTGAAAAAATAAAATAAAGACTATACAAGGCCGCTATTTTACCTATACTGCCTAGCATTACCAATTTGGTTTTGAAAAATCAGTGTACAAGTGTACGCTGGACAGACCAGTATGTCGGGTAAAAGTCGGTATGATACGCTCGATTTTTAAATTTTTAGATGGTTAGTTAAATGAAACGTGTAGTGATCACTGGATTAGGTATTGTTTCTAGTATTGGTAACAATGCTGAAGAAGTTTTAGCTTCATTAAAAGCAGGACGTTCAGGAATTACAAAAGCAGATAGCTTTGAAGAAAAAGGTTTACGTAGCCAAGTTTGGGGTAAGCCGACATTAGTAACTAAAGACCACATTGACCGTAAGGCCATGCGCTTTATGGGTGACGCAGCTGGTTATGCCTATGTTGCCATGCAAGAAGCGATTGACGACGCTAAATTAACAGAAGAGCAAGTGTCCAACTTCCGTACTGGTATTGTTGCTGGTTCTGGCGGAGCGTCTTCTGAGAATGTGGTAGGTGCTGCAGATACATTACGCGAGCGTGGTGTTAAACGTGTTGGTCCTTATGCTGTTCCAAAAACAATGTCTAGTACGTGTTCTGCATGTTTGGCTACGCCGTTCAAAATTAAAGGTGTGAACTACTCGATCAGTTCAGCATGTGCGACAAGTGCGCATTGTATTGGTCATGCGGCTGAGCTAATTCAACTTGGCAAGCAAGATATTGTGTTTGCGGGTGGTGGTGAAGAAGTCGATTGGTCATTAGCTATGATGTTTGATGCAATGGGCGCGCTTTCTAGCAAATATAATGACTCACCTGAAACTGCATCTCGTACATATGATGCAGAGCGTGACGGTTTTGTTATCTCTGGTGGCGGCGGTATGGTCGTAGTTGAAGAACTAGAACACGCCTTAGCTCGCGGTGCGCATATTTATGCTGAAATTGTTGGTTACGGTGCAACATCTGATGGTTTTGACATGGTAGCGCCAAGTGGCGAAGGTGCGGTTCGTTGTATGCAGCAAGCGATGCATGGCGTAGAAGGTAAAGTTGATTACTTAAATACGCATGGTACTTCAACGCCAGTAGGTGACGTTAAAGAGCTTGGTGCTATTCAAGAAGTATTTGGTAGCGATTCTCCTGCTATCAGTGCAACTAAAGCGATGACTGGTCATGCATTAGGCGCTGCTGGTGTACATGAAGCGATATACTCTTTGCTTATGATGGAAAACAACTTCATTGCGCCATCTATCAACATCAGCACTTTAGATAGTGAAGCTGATGGGCTTGATATTGTAACCGAAACACGTGAAGCAAACTTGGACTTAGTGATGTCTAACAGCTTCGGGTTTGGTGGCACCAATGCAACCTTATTAATGAAGAAATACAAATAGACTCAACGGTCTATAGTAAAGCCGTTGACGATAAGTTAACGGCTTTTTTTTTACCTCAAATTTAACAACCTTTGTACCTACAAGTAAGTAAAGGTTATTGATGGAAATGAGATGAATATTTTTTACGATGAAAACATGCCGCTCGCCCGAGAATTTTTTGGTGATTTAGGCACGTTAACGGCATTTTCTGGCCGAGACATCACTGCTGAACAATTAACTGACGCAGATGTGTTGCTTGTTCGCTCGATTACACAAGTAAATCAGGCACTGTTAGAAAATAATCATCAAATAAAATTCGTTGGTACCGCAACCATTGGCACAGACCATATCGATAAAGGTTATTTGCACTCAAGAAATATTGCTTTTAGTTCGGCTCCAGGCTGCAATGCTGTATCAGTCGCAGAATATGTGATTAGCGCATTAGTCAATCTATCGGAAAAATACCTTTTTGACATTAAAGATAAAAGTGTCGGAATAATAGGTGCGGGTAACACTGGAAGTAGATTGAGTGAAAAGCTCACCGCATTGGGCGTTAAGCACTATTTGTGTGATCCTATACTTGCGGCCAATAGTGAAGATAATCGAGAATTTGTCTCCTTAGAGCAAGCGTTGACTTGTGATGTTATTTCGCTTCATGTGCCGAAAACACTAAGTGGTGTCCACAAGACGTTGCACTTATTGAATGCGCAGCGTTTGTCTTGTTTACGAGATGATCAAATATTGATAAACGCCTGCAGAGGGGAAGTTATTGATAATAATGCATTGCTTGACCTAAAACAGAACGGCCACGGATTGACGCTGGTTTTAGATGTTTGGGAAGGTGAACCTGATATTTTGATGCCATTATTGGCATATGTTGATATCGCCACGGCACACATTGCTGGTTATAGCTTAGAAGGAAAATCTCGTGGTACTGAAATGCTATATCAGGCATTATGTCAAAAACTGGCAATAGTCCCGAACAAGTCACTTAGTGCATGTCTACCAGAGCCTGCTATCACTTCGGTAACGACGAATGCTGATTTTGATCAGAATTTGTTAATCCAGATGGTAAAAATGGTATACGATGTAAAGCGAGATGATGGCATTTTTCGCCAATTGGTGGCAGAGCAGGGGTTTGATTACATACGCAAGCATTACCCCGTTCGACGTGAGTTTTCATCAATCGCAGTTAATAACCCTAATTTATGTGAAATTGAGCCATTGAACGGGCTTGGTTTCAATGTTTTACCACAATAGAAATGAGAAAAGAGAAGAGAGAGGAGCATGACACAGAAATTTGACGTTTGCGTTTTGGGTGCAACAGGTTTAGTCGGTAAAACGATTATGGAAATTCTTGAGCAACGAGACTTTCCTATCAATAAACTTTATCCGTTAGCTAGCGCACGTTCTGCGGGTGAAGTGATTGAATTTAATGGTGAAAGCATTGAAGTTATTGATGCAGATACCTTTGATTTTAGTCAAGCTCAAATTGGCTTTTTCTCAGCTGGTGGTAGTATTTCAGCGAAGTTTGCGCCAATAGCGGCAGATGCTGGATGTATTGTTATTGATAATACCTCAGAGTTTCGTTACGAAGCAGACGTTCCGCTTGTTGTACCAGAGGTAAATCCACATACATTGGCGGAGTATCGCAACCGCAATATTATTGCTAACCCTAATTGTTCAACCATTCAAATGATGGTGGCACTAAAGCCAATTCATGATGCTGTTGGCATCGACCGAATCAATGTTTGTACTTATCAGTCAGTGTCTGGTGCTGGTAAAGAGGCAATGGATGAGCTCGCAAAACAATGTGCAGACTTATTAAGTGGGAAACCTGTCGAGTCGAAAGCATTTTCTCGTCAAATTGCCTTCAATGTGATCCCGCAAATTGATAGTTTTCAGGACAATGGCTATACACGCGAAGAAATGAAAATGGTATGGGAAACCCAGAAGATCCTTGGTGATGATAGCATTCGCGTTAACCCTACAGCGGTGAGAGTTCCTGTATTTTTCGGTCATGGTGAAGCTATACATATAGAAACACGCGCGCCGATTTCTGCCGAAGAAGTAACAGAACTACTTAAAAATTCGCCTGGCCTTGAAGTGCGCGAAAAAGCGGAAGATTTTCCTACACAAATCGGCAATGCTAGTGGTGTAGACGCCACTTTTGTAGGTCGTATCCGTGAAGATATCAGTTGCAATAATGGTATTAACATGTGGGTAGTGGCAGACAACGTGCGTAAAGGTGCGGCAACTAACAGTATTCAAATTGCTGAGCTATTGATTAAAGAATATCTTTCGTAAAAATAACTTTTCAACAGAAACTTAAAGAAAATCAGAAACTCGCCGTTAAATTGGTGGGTTTCTGATTTTTTTGTTTAAGCCATGCTATTAATTCAGTATTGATCATTTGAGCGAGCTATGATGTGATCAAATATTATAGTTGGAATGAAATTTGCCTTGAAATTTAATATATATTGCAATGTCAATTATTTGACCATTAGAAAAATAACTAGGAAATATTGATGCAACGATTGTTACGCCTGTGTTTTTGGCAGGTATTGTTCGCCAGTTGTCTAACTGTTCCTGTCGCCAGTGTCATGGCAGAGGAGTCGGGTATACGAATTCGTGGACCTAAAAGTACTGATGTATTTCCTTATGACAAATATGGTCCAATATCGTCTCGCGACACATTGTGGAATATCGCTTTGCGTGTACGCCCAGATAATTCTGTGTCTATTTATCAGGTAATGCAGGCATTATACGAAAAAAACCCTCAAGCCTTCTCAGATAATAATCTGAACCATTTAATTGATGGCACTTATCTTTCATTACCCAGTCTTGAAGAAATTCGTCAAATCAACCCACAATCAGCGAAACAAAAGTCTGATGAAGATGATATGCAGTGGGAGAAGAAAGTTGCGGTAGCTGCACCAGAAAAGGTGAAGCAAGTTGTCGCTAACGCTGTGAAAAAAGAAGATTTGGAAGACGTAAAAACACACATCAACGATCAGCTACAATCTATTGATAATACACAGCAACAGCGTTTCGATACTATCCAACGTGATGTACTCGATTCCATTGACGGTTTACAAGCAATATTAAGTGAAAACGAAGCGTTGAGAAATCGTCTAAATGACTTCAACGATAAACTAAGTCAAATGCAAACGGAAGTTGCCAAAGAAAAAGAATTAGAAACACAGTTAAATCAACAAAATGAAATTCTTAAAGCCTTACTAGCCAAAGCAGAAGCTGAAGCGCTTGAGCGCGAAATTCGAAAACAACAAGAAGCATTGGCAGCGGATGATTTTACTTCGAGCATGTGGTTTACCGGCTTGATGATGACTATACCAGCCGCTTTAGTTCTTGGATTTGTGGCATTTTTCATGAGTCGTCGTAAAGAGCCAGCTGCGGTAAGTGAGAAAAAGGCTGACAAAAAAGTTGTTGAAGAGCCCGCCGAAATACCTGAACCTGCACCAGAAGCAACGTTAGATAGTGAACTATCGTTAGATGACGAACTATCATTGGATGATGAGCTTACGATTGATGAAGATTTGTCTCTAGACGATGAACTTTCTATCGATTTAGCAGAAGAAGATTCTGCAGATGGTTTGTTTAGCGATGATTTAGAGTCATTAAATGACGAATTGTTAGATGATGATGTTATTCATTTGGATGACTCACTCGATGATTCATTAGATGATCTGGACGATTTGGATGATCTTGAAGAAATCACGCTTGATGATAATACAGAAATTTTAGAGGGTGGAGAGCTTGACCAAGGAGATCTTGATTCATTGTTATCGGGCTTAGACGAGGGAGACGTTGTAGAAGAGTCGCTTGATAGTGAACCGGGTGAACCTTTGGAAGGTGGAGAACTGGATCAAGGCTCACTTGATGATTTATTAAAAGAAGCAGTAGCTGAAGCGGAGGCAGAGTCACCTGATGGAGATGGTGACCTAGATATAGATAATATCATTGAGGCTGCTGACGAGCTTGAACAAGGCGCGGACGTAACGGACCTTGACGATATAGATGCATTAATGAATTCAGTGGCAAGTGAACCTGATGCTGCCGCTGATGTTACAGATCCTGACGATATTGACGCATTAATGGATGCAGTAGCAACTGAACCAGCAGCTGAAGAACCTGCCGCTGGCGCAGACGTAACAGATCCTGACGATATTGACGCATTAATGGATGCTGTGGCAACTGAACAAGCTGAAGAACCTGCCGCTGGCGCTGATGTAACCGATCCTGACGATATTGACGCATTAATGGACGCTGTGGCAAGTGAACCAGCTGAAGAACCTGCCGCTGGCGCTGATGTAACCGATCCTGACGATATTGACGCATTAATGGATGCTGTTGCAAGTGAACCAGCTGAAGAACCTGCTGCAGGCGCAGATGTAACCGATCCTGACGATATTGACGCATTAATGGATGCTGTGGCAAGTGAACCAGCTGAAGAACCTGCCGCTGGCGCTGATGTAGACGATATTGACGCATTAATGGACGCTGTAGCAAGCGAGCCAGCTACAGAAGAACCAGCTGCAGGCGCCGATGTAACCGATCCTGACGATATTGACGCATTAATGGACGCGGTAGCAAGCGAGCCAGCTAAAGAAGAACCTGCCGCTGGCGCTGATGTAACAGATCCTGACGATATTGACGCATTAATGGATGCGGTAGCGGGTGAATCGTCAGCTCAAGAAGCTGACGCTAATATTGAGATAACCGATCCTGATGATATTGATGCCTTAATGGCGAGTATGGCCGAGCCACAACCTGATAGTAGTGACAATTCACCGGCTGATTCGAGCGAAGAGTACGAAATATCTGACCCTGATGACATTGATGACATTGATGACATTGATGCATTGCTTGGCGAGCATGGTGACACAGATACTGTCCAATTAAGTGAGTCGAACAATAGCGAGAATGTGCAAACTCGTGAAGAAGCTGTAGAGGAATCGTCAGAGTCTCCTAATAAAGATTTAATTGAAGGACTCACTGAAGATTATGTAGCGCCATTTTTGGCGGCCGATTTTAGTGACATCATGTCTGCTAGAGAGGACTTAGCAGAACAGAGCGCAGATATTGATGAAGAATTAGAGGTCACTTTTGATGAACCAGATTTGGTTGCTGATGATGCTGAATTAATTCAAGAAGACGAAGAACTATTAACTGAAACTCAAGAAGAAAAAAGCGTTGCAGAGGAAGCACCTGCTATAGAAGAATCCATTGTCATTGACGAACTAGACGACGATTTTGATATTGACGCACTTATTGAAGAAACAAGTGGCAGCGTTGAACCTGAGAGTGAACCGCAAGTTGAGAAGTCTGAAAACGATGAAAGTGAATCAAATATAATTGATGAGAACGAAATTCTTGAAGGGCTAGATACTGAATTTGATGAATCAACTTTATCTGCAATGCTAAGTGACGAGCAAGACGCGCAGGTAGAGTTATCGCCAGACTTTACCGACAGCAATGTGCTGGCTGATTTATTAGCTGATGAGAATGAAGATAAAGCCAGTGATGATGTGGTAGAAGAAGCGTCAGAGCTGAATGATATTCAAGAGCTTGATAATTTAGACTTTGACGAATTGCTAGCGAATATCGAGGAAGAAGCACCAAAAGCTGATGACGAGACATTAGAATTTGGTGAGGAATTAGATATTGGTGATGATATTTTAGATATTTCTGATTCCACAGACGTTGATGCCTCTGAGCCACCAACAGAGGCAGATGAAGATGATTTTATATCGGTTGATTCTTTGCTCTCTGAAAGTTTGGATGCTGATACTATCGAGCCATACGATAAATCTAAGATTGATGTTGGGTTAGATGAATTTCCTGAATTTGCTGGTGAAGGTGAGGATATTGATGACCTTGATGAAAATGGTATGGCTGCTAAGTTGGATTTGGCAAAAGTATACATTGAAATTGGTGATGCTGAGAATGCTGAGATCATTCTAATGGATGTTGTAGAGCATGGTGATGCACAGCAGCAATTTGAAGCCCAGCAGCTCTTGGATAATTTGAAGTAGCATTTTCAAGATAAATTCTTGACGATAGAAAAGCGCTTATTGAATAAGCGCTTTTTTTGTTCGCAAAAAGGGGCGAAATAATGGATAATGCGCCTCCGAAATTATTGGGAGGTTTTAATGCGTTACGCCCTAGGTGTTGAATATGACGGCAGCCATTATTATGGCTGGCAAAGTCAAAAAAATGTAGTAAGTGTTCAGCAAACTTTAGAGCAAGCGTTGTCAAAAGTTGCTGACGAACCAGTTGAGGTTGTATGTGCAGGTCGCACGGATACAGGAGTCAGTGCGACTAACCAAGTAGTCCACTTCGATACGGAAAAAGTGCGAAAAGACGTTGCATGGACACTCGGCGTTAATACCAATTTACCAAAAGATATTGCTGTAAAATGGGTTAAGCAAGTTGATGATGAGTTTCATGCTCGATTTAGTGCAACTGCGAGGCGTTACCGTTATATCATCTTTAATAACCCCCTTCGTCCGGCAATTCTCAATCATGGCATTACATTTTCACATAATCCATTAGATGCGGCACTAATGCATCAGGCTGCACAATACTTAGTGGGTAGACACGATTTTACGTCATTTCGTACGGTCCACTGTCAAAGTCATTCACCTAACAGAACGCTTTACCATTGTAACGTGACTCGGCAAGGCAACTATATCGTCATAGATGTCAAAGGAAATGCATTTCTGCACCATATGGTGAGAAATATTTCAGGGAGTTTGATGAAAGTCGGAACTGGGCAGCAACCTGTGTCTTGGATTAAGGAAGTCTTAGAAGCTAAAAATAGATGTTTAGCTGGGATTACAGCCCCGTCTAATGGACTATATTTTGTTGATGTAGATTACCCCGAAGAGTTTGCTCTCCCAAAAACGGCACTTGGACCATTATTTCTGCCTGACTAACAAAAGTCAGTTGAAAATGGTATTTTGTAACAAAACCGACCAGTTTTTTATATAAAATACCTGCTAAAGTATGGTCTAATCGGCAGTTAAATTTTAGAATAGTTATATTAAGCATTTGATGGCTAAATTATAATCAGTCATCAGATCCATTTTAGCGATAGGCAATCAATAAATTATGAGCTGGATAGAGAAAATACTCCCTAAAGCAAAAACCACACAACGCAAAAATATACCTGAAGGTGTATGGAGCAAATGTACAGAATGTAATGCGGTTTTGTATAAAGAAGAGTTAGATCGACAGTTATCGGTATGTCCAAAGTGTGATCACCATATGCGCATAACTGCACGCAAACGTATTGAATCATTTCTTGATCAGGGCGAGCGTGTAGAACTTGGTGAAGAATTTGAACCGCAGGATTTACTGAAGTTTAAGGATTCTAAACGTTATAAAGACAGAATTGCCGCTGCGCAAAAAGCAACGGGTGAAAAAGATGCACTTGTTGTAATGCGTGGTGAACTTAAAGGCATGCCAATTGTGGCAGCAGCATTTGAGTTTTCATTTTTAGGTGGTTCAATGGCTTCTGTTGTAGGCGCGCGTTTTGTTAAAGGTGTTGAGTACTGCTTAGAGCATAATCTTCCTTTTGTTTGTTTTTCAGCAAGTGGTGGTGCGCGTATGCAAGAAGCATTAATGTCACTGATGCAAATGGCTAAAACAAGCGCTGCACTTGCCAAAATGCAAGAAAATGGTTTGCCGTATATTTCGGTGTTAACAGATCCAACAATGGGCGGTGTTTCTGCAAGTTTAGCTATGCTAGGCGATATCAATGTTGCAGAGCCTAAGGCGCTAATTGGTTTTGCTGGTCCGCGTGTTATTGAGCAAACAGTACGTGAAAAGCTACCAGAAGGTTTTCAACGTAGTGAATTCTTATTAGAGAAGGGCGCAATAGACATGATTGTTGATCGCAGAGATATGCGTGATACATTGGCACGTGTTGTGGCTAAATTTACTGGTCAGGTTAGTCCGGTAAACTGATTATTCGCACACTAGCCAATAGTTAACTACTGCTTACATTAAACGTAGTATATATATGACACATGAAATTCAAAGCCACTCACAAGATAAAAGTCTTGATGAGTGGCTTTCTTATTTAGAGTCAATTCACGCTGTAGAAATTGACTTAGGTTTGGCAAGGATTAGCCAGGTTGCTGAGCGTTTGGCAATTGATCTATCTTTTAGCAAAGTGATCACTGTTGCGGGCACTAATGGCAAAGGCACAACGTGTGCATTTCTCGAAAATGTTTTGCTATCAATGCAACACAGTGTAGCTGTTTACTCATCCCCTCACATTGAGCGATTCAATGAAAGATTAAGACTAAACAAAGCTAATGTTGAGGATATGCCATTAGTCAGTGCATTCGAACAAATCGAGCAGGCACGTGGTGACATATCATTAACCTATTATGAATATACTACTTTGGCCGCGATGTTAGTGATGATGGCGCAACAACCTGAGTACATCATCCTCGAGGTTGGATTGGGCGGTCGCTTAGATGCCACAAATTTAATTGATGCTAATATTGCCGTAATTACAACGGTTGATCTTGACCATCAAGCGTTCCTTGGTACTGACCGAGAATCCATCGGATTTGAAAAAGCCGGCATTTTCCGTGCTAAAGGCATAGCCGTTATTGGAGATTTATCCCCTCCAAACAGTGTCATATCGCATGGTGAACAGTTGCAGGCAACTATGTTGGTCAGACAACGTGATTTTGATGTCGCTATCGACGAGAATCTTGCTGTTTGGCAATGGCATGGTGGGGATATTGTTTTTGATGAGCTGCCAATGCCACATATCCCTCTCGACAATGTGGCTACTGCTATTCAAGTACTAAGATCGCTAAAACTTCCTATCAATAAAGAGATTCTAGCGTCGAGCATTGCCTCAACAAGCGTTGACGGCCGCACAGAATTGTTCACGACTTCAACATGTGATGTCATGCTTGATGTTGGTCATAACCCGCTAGCTGCAAGGTATTTAGCAAATGTTATTGCTAATGCGCCTTATGACAAAGTACATGCGGTTTTTTCGTTATTAGCTGATAAAGATTTACCAAATACTATTGAGCCGCTATTACCATATATTGCATCGTGGAATGTTGCTAAACTAGATTGCCCACGTACGCGTACGGCCGAAGAAATGTTAAGTGTTATGAATCCTTTAGGCGCGAATGTTAATTGCTTTGACAATATAGAAGATGCCTATAGAATGACAGTTAATCAGGCTGGTACTAGAGATTTAGTGTTAGTTTTCGGATCATTTTTTACAGTATCTGCAATAAGAAAATTGTTGGTTTAGGAGTTATTTTGTCTACGCCTTTTCAGAATAGATTGGTTGGTACGGTTATTGTTGCGGCATTAGCGATTATTTTTCTGCCTGATATTTTAGATGGCGATAAGCAATCGTATCAGGAAGAATTTGCGAGTATCCCACAGGCACCTTCTGTTGATATAAAAACCGAGAAAAAAAGCTTTCCTACGGATAAATTGGCACAAATCCCTCAAGATGAGCTGTCAGACGAAACTGCGTTGGATGATAACGAAGACATTGCTCAACTCGATTCGTCAGTCGTTGATAAAGGTGGTAGTGATACCGTTAAAGTAGCAACGCTTGAAAAAGAAACTAATTTCTCATCAGCAAATGCAGCAACGGCTGAACAGACCATTGAAAATAATTCACGCAAGCTGCCTGAAAAGTCAGCGCCTCGTGAAGCTTGGGAAATCCAGCTTGGCAGCTTCCGCCATAAGAAAAATGTTGATGAGCTCGTAACCAAGTTAAGAAATAATGGCTATACCGTATTTACTAAGCCCATTAACACTAAGAGTGGTCAGCTAACGAAAGTCATTGTTGGCCCTGAATTTTCTAAAGTAACGCTAGAAAAACAACTGCCTGAATTAAAGAAGTTAACGGGCGTGCAAGGAAAAATTTCCAAGTTTACACCAACAAAATAACAAAAATTAATGGTTAAATAGGTATGCATTCTGTTAGAATGCGCGCCTCTAATCAATGAGAAAGCTCTGTTTATGGTTTGGATAGATTATGCCATTATAACTGTTATTGGCATATCAACACTTATTAGCTTAGTACGAGGTTTTGTAAAAGAAGCCGTGTCCTTGGTTATATGGGTGACCGCGTTTTTTGTCGCTAGTTCTTTTTATCCCAACCTGTCTACTCTACTTACGAACATCTCTGACCCACTACTGCGTAATGCCGCATCTGTTGCTATATTATTTATTACCACGCTGATACTAGGCGCCATGGTAAATTATGTCATCGCTCAGCTTGTTTCTAAAACAGGCCTGTCAGGCACAGATCGCGTACTTGGTATCGTGTTTGGTGCACTGCGTGGTGTACTCATAGCCAGTGCCGTCCTATTCTTTATGGATGCATTTACGCCTGCGTCATCGAGTTCATGGTGGAGTGAGTCTCAATTGATACCAGAATTTACATTAGTTATTGAGTGGTTTTTTGAATATTTAAAGCACTCATCCAGTTTTCTGAATAAAGCTTAATTCGGCGGAGAATAAGTTCATGTGTGGTATAGTTGGCATTGTTGGTAATTCACCAGTTGGTCAGTCTTTATATGATGGTTTAACGGTGTTACAACATCGTGGTCAGGATGCAGCAGGTATTGTGACCATTCACGATAATACCTTTAGATTGCGTAAAGCAAATGGTCTCGTTAAGGATGTTTTTCATACGCGCCACATGATGCGCTTACAGGGTAATATTGGTATTGGCCATATTCGTTACCCAACCGCAGGAACATCGAGTTCTTCGGAAGCTCAACCTTTCTACGCGAATTCGCCTTTTGGTATTTCGCTTGCGCATAACGGTAACCTAACAAATGCGGAAGAGCTAAAAGATTGGTTGTATACAAACGCTCGTCGCCACGTTAATACAACATCAGACTCAGAGTTGTTGCTTAATATTCTTGCACACGAATTACAGCAAGCAGGAAATATTGAATTAACGCCAGACGATATTTTTAGTGCGGTCACCAATGTGCATAAACGCATTCGTGGAGCATATGCTTCAGTAGCGTTAATTATTGGTCATGGCATGGTTGCTTTTAGGGACCCTAACGGCATTCGCCCTATGGTGTTTGGTAAAAGAGAGACTGAAAACGGCACTGAATACATGGTGGCTTCTGAATCGGTAGCACTTGATGCCAATGATTTCGAATTTGTCAGAGACGTAGCACCAGGTGAAGCGATTTTCTTTACTGAAAATGGCCAGTTGCACAGTAAGCAATGTGCTGAAAATCCTAATTTCTGCCCATGTATATTTGAGTATGTTTACTTTGCTCGTCCAGACTCTACAATCGATAAGATTTCTGTTTATGGCTCACGTGTTGAAATGGGTAAGAAGTTAGGCGAGAAAGTAGCGCGCGAATGGGCTGACGAAGATATTGATGTAGTTATTCCAATCCCTGAAACTTCTTGTGATACTGCACTGCAAATCGCACAAACGTTAAATCTTCCTTATCGCCAAGGCTTTGTGAAGAATCGCTATATCGGCCGTACGTTTATCATGCCTGGCCAAGAGCAACGAAAGAAATCCGTACGTCGTAAGCTCAACGCTATCGCAGCCGAGTTTAAAGGAAAGTCTGTGTTGTTAGTTGATGACTCAATTGTACGCGGTACAACTTCAGAGCAGATTATTGATATGGCACGTGCAGCAGGCGCTAAAAAAGTATACTTTGCCTCTGCGGCACCAGAAATCAGGTTCCCAAATGTTTATGGTATCGATATGCCAAGTGCAAATGAATTGATTGCACATGGGCGTGAATTAGATGATATTTGTGAATTGATTGGCGCTGATAAGCTTATCTTCCAAACAATTGATGATCTCAAAGAAGCGGTAGGTATCGCTAACCCTGATATCAAAATGTTTGAAACGTCAGTATTTAATGGTCAATACGTTACTAATGACATCGATCAAAGCTACCTAGAACGCTTAGATGCACTGCGTAACAATGAAGTAAAAGAACAGTCAGATAAAAATGCCGATTCAATTATCGACATGCACAACGAAGGTGCAGAGTAATTGAAAAGTGTCAACCTTATTTAGGACGGGTCAGACACAATAAAAAAGGCACATCAGTGCCTTTTATTTTGTCTTAAGATTTATTGGCAAAGCTATCTGATGTAATCAGAACCGAATCCCATACCAAACATGATGGCACTAGCAGCCATAAGTGTTACGAGCAGCACTAGACCACAGGTTACAACAGAGCTGGCATAAATAAAGCCTTTTTCCTCTGGAATGTTCATCATGATAGGAACCCCAGAATAGAGTAAATAAACTGAATAAGACAACGCTCCTAAACCAGCAAGTGTCATAAACCACAATACAGGATAAAGTGCGGTTAACCCGACCATTAACAGTGGTGTTGCTGTATAAGCGGCTAATTCCAAACATTGTGTGAAATCAGGTTTTGCATCAAAAGTTACCGCCATCCATTGGATCAAATAAGCTAATCCAAATACGCCTATTACTAAGCCAGCATACATTGCAATTGACATGAGTAGTGCGGCATTCTCGGGTAGTTTGATTAAATCACCGACACCAATTGACCAGCCAATATGTGCGGTCGCAAAATAACTGCATATAGCAGGAATTAAGGCTACAACCAAAATATGTATTAGGCTGTAGGCCAAGCTCTCGTGACGCTTTTCGATAGTCTGCCATTCTTCTTTTGGGTGTGCATATAGCCCCCATATATGATTTAGTATCATAGTAAACCCTCTTGCTGTCCCCAAAATACGCTAATTGTGGTTGATATATAGTGAACTAAGTGATTGGTAAATAATTTAGTTCGCTAGATACGAGTTATTATTATCCACTAGCGTGTGCTCTCAACGTTGTTTTTATTATTGTTGATGATCTATTTATGAAATATGTCGAACAATTCGTCAAGAGTTGTTTGTATTTTGTGCTTAAAAAGTGTCTGTTAATACTATTTAGGAATGGAAAGGCGAGTTTTTATGCAATCATTAACTTATTTTAAGTCTCACTACTTTGAAAATTTGAATGTCAAAACCAGCAACGCTTTCATTCGTGCTGTAATAAGTGATATTAACTCGGTGGCCAATTAACGAACGGTATTGTTGTTTACGCTTGTATTTAAAAGGCGTAGAAACATTTTCAACCATTATGGTATTGAGTATCCATTCTCCTTCTTCGCGTTGCACGTGACTAGTTACTTTTAAGGCGTCACTGTGGATCAAGTCTTTATGTTGTGCTGTGAGTTTACTTGTTGCTTTGTTCATAGAGGTTATTTCTTTGACTTATCAGAACTAACACTGGAAAGATGTAATGTCAGCTTTTAAAATAGCCCTAGTTAAAATTAATGATTTCTATTATGCCTCATTCTTTGTTACTAAAACCAATCTTATCTTTTCTCCAAACGGAAACTCCAGAACCATGGATAGAAAAGGCTAAGCAGCCAGAAAATCTACCTGTGTTACTGACAGATCACATGATATGTGAGCTCAAAGCAGGGCAAACTGCGATGTGGCTTATTCGAAAATATGCGGCGGACAAACAAAGTAGTCAATCTTTGCTTGAGTGGTTGCAACCCTATGAAAAGTTCGTTTATCGCAAAGAGGGCAGTTTGGCTTCATTGAAAGCTCATCAAAAGTTCTCTAAAGCGATTGCGCCGAAAAGTACGTGTACATATGGCCAATCGTTGATTGATAAGATGGTTCTACTCATTAAAGAAGAGTTGCATCATTTCTATCAGGTATTAGAAATTATTGAGGCAAGAGGAATTGCATATGAAAACATCACTGCTAGCCGCTACGCCAGTGGTATGATGAAACATGTGCGAACGCATGAACCCGCTATTCTTATCGATAAGCTCATTTGTGGAGCATATATTGAAGCGAGATCGTGTGAGCGATTTGCTAAATTGGCACCACATTTAGATGATGAGTTAAATAAGTTTTATGTGTCGTTATTAAGATCGGAAGCAAGACATTTTGAAGACTATTTAACGCTTGCTCAGGAAATTGCTGGCGAAGATATCAGTGATCGAATTCGTTTATTTGGTGAAGTAGAAGCGGAACTTGTCTCATCGCCTGATAACGACTTTAAGTTCCACTCTGGCGTCCCTGCTTAATCAATAGGATATTGTGCTACGCCATTACACACTTATTGCGGCCTGTTGATTTTGCTTGATATAAAGCCTTGTCGGCACTATTGAAAACATCATGCCATTCTTCGCCGCTAGAGCGCTGTGCGATGCCAATAGATACTGAAATCGAAGGTAAGTAGGCATTGGTTTTTCGGTGTTTTAGCTTGAGTTCTGTGACGGCATTGCGAATATTTTCAGCTATCGCTTTACCGTATGACTTGTCTTTATTCACAAACAGCACCAGAAATTCTTCGCCGCCATAACGCACTGCAAAATCGTCTTCAATTAGGAAATTTTTAATAGTATCGGCCACCCGTTGTATCACTTTGTCGCCAATGAGGTGACCATAGTTATCATTAATACTTTTAAAACGGTCGATATCAATAACTAATGAAGTATGCGTGCTTGCGTCATCTAAATCGTCAAGTTTTTCATCGCAACCTCTGCGGTTATATAACCCTGTCAAGTTGTCAAATAGGGCCTCCTGACGACTCGCCTCAAGTAATTTTTTTATTTCGGCTAGTTGTGAGCGGGTCTGAGAAAGTTCAGAGAGTAACGCTGTGTGTTGTTCTCTTGACTGGCAAACTGAGCTTTGCATGTAATGTACGAGTTTTAATAACACCTCGCTTGACACTTGACCTTGATTACTTAAAGTGTCATTTACTTTATTGAGATTACTTTCAGTCTGCGTCTCACAAGCAACCTGTTGCTCTATATAATCAATGGTATCTTTCAAGGTCGCATCAAATGGCGTAAAGAACTGATTTTCTAGATTGTTGGTGTGGTTAATATGGTCCAAAAACAGTGACTCAAGAAACACTCCATCAACCGTGTTATGTTGAACAAGTTGCTGGTCTATTTTTTTCGATAATGATTCGCTTTCACCACTGTGGTACAAGTAAACAACACTATAATTAATCGGGTTTGGCGCGATGTTGTGAGAAGATAGGAATTTCAGCGCCTTGTCGCTATGGTTCTTAGCAACAGTGGGGGATGCGTTGGTAAACATGTATACCTCAATGAATAAAATTTATAATTATTAGTGTAGAAAATAAAAAGCGAATTGCTCAACGTATTCTTAATTCAGTTAAAAGTTTCCAATAATTTATCGTTTGGATGATTGTTATAGTTTTTAATTCAATTGGAATTAACTGTTGGAAAAATCTTTAGTTATTAGTTCGATATTGTCAGGTTGAACCCGCAAAATTGAGCCTTGTTCATACCAATCTCCCAGAACGATACGCTTCGCTTCTTTTTGTTCTACGCTGATTTTATGAATCGCAGGCCTATGGGTATGGCCGTGAATTAATAGATGTGTTTGATACTTTTCAAAGCAGTGGATGACTTCGTTGGGGGTAACATCCATGATTTCAATTGGTTTAAGGTGAGTTGCTGCTGCACTCTTTTCACGGTAATTCTGGGCGATCTTTCTTCTAATGAATAATGGCAAACTTTTGATAATGCCTTGCCACCACCATGTACGAGATTTACGGCGAAATGCTTGATAGTCAGTATCGAGCGTACATAAAGTATCGCCATGCATTATAATGATTTTTTGTCCGTAAAGTTCAATGAGTGCTTCTTCAGCCAGTAATGTCATACCGCTTTTTTTGGCGTATTTTTCACCAAGTAAAAAGTCGCGATTACCATGGATGAAGAAAATATCGACACCTGTGTTTTTTAACTTGCGTAATGCGTCTGTAATGTCATTTAAAAACACAGAATCGTCATCGTCGCCTATCCAATACTCAAAAAGGTCACCGAGAATATAAAGTGCTTCTGCTGCAGGTGCATCATTTTCGAGAAATGACAAAAAACAGGCCGTGATGTCTGGCCTGTTTTCTGTAAGGTGTAGGTCGGCGATGAAGTAAGTAAAAGGGGTTGCTACTTCAGCTGACATAAAAACTACTTTTCGATACTTGCTGACAAGATAACAATTTCTTCTGTCGGCACATCATCATGGTAGCCTCTACGGCCTGTTTCAATGACGGTCATTTTATCGACAACATCCATGCCTTCAACAACTTCGCCGAATACGCAGTAGCCCCAACCTTGAATAGACTCATTTTTGAAATCTAAGAAATCATTATCAACTAAGTTGATAAAAAATTGTGCTGACGCAGAGTGTGGATCTTGTGTTCTTGCCATTGCTAATGTGCCGCGTTTATTACTTAGACCATTATGAGCTTCGTTCTTAATTGGTGCGCCTGCATCTTTTTCTTCCATACCAGAAGCAAAGCCACCGCCTTGCGCCATGAAACCTTTGATAACACGGTGGAAAATCGTACCTTCGTAAAAACCATCTGCTACGTATTTTTCAAAATTAGCTGCAGTAACCGGTGCGTTTTCATGGTCTAATTTTATTTTGATATCGCCTAAGGTTGTATTAAATGTAATCATCTTAATATTCTCATTTTTTTGAATGAGTGAATTGTAACGCATTACGGAATTCTGTAAAGGGAACTGGTGATTCTACTTGACGCATAAGGTACAATGGCGAAAAATTCATTCTTTCATAGAAACTATATTAAAGGAACGCTGTTACTTATGTTGCAAATATACAATACGCTCACTCGTCAGAAAGAGACATTTACCCCTCTAGTCCCCGGTAAAGTTGGCTTGTATGTTTGTGGTGTTACGGTATACGACTTGTGCCACATTGGTCATGCTCGCACTTATATTAGCTTTGACAATATCGCTCGCTATTTACGCTTCAGCGGATATGACGTTAACTATGTCCGCAATGTGACAGACGTCGAAGACAAGATTATTAAGCGTGCACAAGAGCGTGATATTAGCTGTGATGAACTTGTTGACAACAATATTGCCGAAATGTACAAAGATTTCGATGCATTGAAGATGAAACGCCCGGATATTGAACCGCGCGTGACAACGCATATGCAAGAAATTATCGACATGATTGTCACTCTCGTAGAAAAAGCTAATGCGTATATCGCTGATAGCGGCGATGTACTCTTTGATGTGACTAGTTTTGAAGCCTACGGCAAGCTTAGTGGTCAAAACCTTGAGCAATTGCAGGCTGGTTCACGCGTTGATGTTGATGAAACGAAGCGTAACCCGCTTGATTTTGTGCTGTGGAAAATGGCTAAACCTGGTGAACCAAGTTGGGATTCACCTTGGGGTAAAGGGCGTCCAGGGTGGCATATTGAATGTTCTGCAATGAATGCTAAAGAACTAGGTAGTCATTTTGATATTCATGGCGGAGGCTCTGATCTACAGTTTCCTCATCACGAAAATGAAGTTGCACAAAGTTGCTGTGCACTAGACACGCCTTATGTGAACTATTGGATTCATACTGGCATGGTGCAAGTTGATCAGGAAAAAATGTCGAAATCGCTTGGTAATTTCTTCACGATTCGTGAGGTATTACAAAAATATGACGCTGAAACTACGCGTTTCTTCTTAACGTCTGGTCATTATCGCAGTCAGTTGAACTATTCTACCGACAACCTAGAGCAAGCACATGCATCTTTAGAGCGCATGTACACCGCACTGAGGGATGTAGAGCTGATTGACAACTTTGAGCTTAATCGTGAAGACGCTCATGTGGTTAAATTTATTCAAGCAATGGATGATGACTTTAATACGCCAGAAGCAATTGCTGTATTGTTTGAGTTAGCCAAAGAGTTAAATGTTGCTAAAAAAGCGAAAGATACCAATGCGAGCTACCTTGCATCGACCTTGATTGCTTTAGCCGATGTGATTGGCTTGTTACAGCTTTCGCCAACTGAGTTTCTTCAAGGCTCTCATGATGACGATGAAGTTGCTGAAATAGAACGACTCATTGAGCAACGTAATACCGCACGTGCTGAAAAGAATTGGGCCATGGCTGATGAAGCGCGCGACAAACTCAATGCGCTAAATGTTGTTTTGGAAGATGGTCCTAATGGAACAACGTGGCGAAAAGCGTAAACGTTCTTAGTCAGACCAAAAATAAAAACGCCAGCAAATTGCTGGCGTTTTTGTATGTACGAAACCTGCTGAATGCTTAGGCCTAGTTTTCGTTATATTCTTCGCATGCAATCAAGGTGTTTTCTATAAGGCTGGCAACTGTCATTGGTCCAACGCCACCAGGCACTGGTGTAATGAAAGATGCGCGCTCTTTGGCTACATCAAACTCAACATCACCAACAAGTGCGCCACTGTCGAGTCTATTGATACCCACATCGATTACAATAGCACCTTTTTTAATCCAATTTCCTGGGATAAATTCTGGCTTACCAACGGCGACCACGAGTAAATCTGCATTGCTTACTTTAGTTTTCAAGTCTTTGGTAAAGCGATGTGTAGTTGTTACAGTGCAACCTGCAAGTAATAACTCTAGTGTCATCGGTCGACCAACAATGTTCGAAGCACCAACCACTAATGCATCTAGGCCATGTGTTTTAACACCGGTTGACTCTATTAATGTCATGATACCTTTAGGTGTACACGGTCTTAATCCTGGCTGTCTTAATGCAAGTTTACCTACGTTAGAAGGGTGGAAACCGTCGACATCTTTTTTAGGTGCGATTCTTTCGATAACAAGGTTAGCGTCAATGCCTTCAGGTAAAGGAAGTTGCACTAGAATGCCATCAATCTCATTGTCATTATTTAACTCATCAATTAACGCCAATAGTTCTGATTCAGAGGTTGTATCAGGTAAATCATAAGAGCGTGAAACAAAACCAACTTCTTCACAAGCACGGCGTTTACTACCAACGTAAACTTCAGAAGCAGGATCATTGCCAACTAATATTACGGCTAATCCTGGCGCGCGCAAACCGTTTGCACTACGAGCGGCAACTTTATCTTTAACAGTATTTCTAAGTTGTTGTGCGATGGCTTTGCCATCAATTAGTGATGCTGACATAATTTCCAATAAGGGCTTAAAACAAATGACCCGCGTATTCTCGCATAACTTGTAATTGAGTTGTAGATTGATTTGTCATAATAAGGAGGATTGTTCACCATTTTTAATGTGTAGAATAATGAACACCTTTAAAGGTCGTATGCTTTGCTGGCTAAAATATACCTAAAACGAATGGTTTTTTGAGCAGTTCCGCCTGTGTTGCTGTAAAAGTGAGCGAACGCCATCTTTTTTTGAAAAAGTGTTTGACGCGCGCATGGCAACTCGGTAATATCCGCACCCGTTGAAAGCACAGATGCTTTTAATGATTAAGTCGGTGATTAGCGCAGCTTGGTAGCGCACTTGGTTTGGGTCCAAGGGGTCGTAGGTTCAAATCCTACATCACCGACCACTTTCTTTTGAAAGTGCCTTCTGTAGGTAATGTGCGCCCTTAGCTCAGCTGGATAGAGCAACGGCCTTCTAAGCCGTGGGTCGCAGGTTCAAATCCTGCAGGGCGTGCCATTCAGTGGTGGCTGTAGCTCAGTTGGTAGAGCCCCGGATTGTGATTCCGGTTGTCGTGGGTTCAAGTCCCATCAGCCACCCCATTATATATATCGGTGATTAGCGCAGCTTGGTAGCGCACTTGGTTTGGGTCCAAGGGGTCGTAGGTTCAAATCCTACATCACCGACCACCTCTCTTTTACGAAACATGCATTAAAGCTACTTCAGCTTGATATTATCAAACTCTTTTTCGATAAAACTGCTTATAATTTGGCTGTTTAGTGCCTTAATTGTCGATTATTTGAAATTAATTTGCATACATGCTCGACTCTTTAGCAAAGCATCGCTATAATTTTGCGTCACAATTTTCAATCTAAACGGGATTTATCCGGGCTCATACAGCTATTGCTAAGGGCTTAAAGCGAGATTCATATCCCGCTTACAATAGATAGATGCGTTAATGAAGGCGCAAGAAGCGCAAATTATTGAGGTAAGTAAATGCAAGTTTCAGTTGAGACTACACAAGGTTTGGAACGTAAGTTAACTATTTCAGTTCCGGCAGAAAAAGTAGATGTTGAAGTTAAGAATCGTCTTCGTCAAATAGCTAAGACACAACGTATCAATGGTTTCCGTCCGGGTAAAGTACCTCCATCAGTTATTCAAAAGCGTTACGGTAAAGCAGTTCGTCAAGAAGTTGCTGGTGACGTAATGCAGCGCAATTTTGTTGATGCAATTGTAGCTGAAAAAATTACACCTGCAGGTCGTCCTGAGTTTGTTGCTAAAAGCAATGAAGATGGGAAAGATTTAGAATTCGAAGCAACATTTGAAGTTTATCCAGAAGTGGCATTAGCTGGCTTAGATAAAATCAAAGTAGAGCGTCCAGTTGTTGACGTAACTGAAAGCGACGTTGATGAAATGTTTGTTACTCTTCAAAATCAACACAAAACGTGGAAAGAAAACAAGCGTAAGTCTAAGAAAGGCGACAAGCTGACGATTAATTTTGTTGGTCGTGTTGACGGTGAAGAATTTGAAGGCGGTAAAGCTGAAGGTTTTGAATTAGAACTTGGTGCTGGTCGTATGATCCCAGGTTTTGAAAAAGACATTATCGGCATGAAAGTAGATGAAGAGAAAACAATCACTGTTACTTTCCCTGAAGATTACCATGCTGAAAACTTAAAAGGTAAAGAAGCAGAATTCGATATTAAAGTATTGAAAACTGAAGGCCCTGTATTACCTGAAGTGAATGACGAGTTTGCTGAACTATTTGGTGTTAAAGAAGGCGGTGTTGAAGCGCTTCGTGAAGAAGTAAGTAAAAACATGGCTCGTGAACTAAACCAAGCGGTAAAAGCTAAAGTTAAAGAGCAAGTTATCGAAGGTTTATTGGAAGCTAACGAAGTTGACGTACCAAAAGCATTGGTTGCTCAAGAAATTGACGTATTACGTCAACAAGCTTTACAACGTTTTGGCGGTCAAATGGATCCGAAAAATATGCCACAGCTACCTGCTGACATGTTTGAAGAGCAAGCAAAACGCCGTGTTAAAGTTGGTTTGTTACTAGGTGAAGTTATCAAGACAAACGAACTTAAAGTAGACGAAGCTAAAGTTAACGAATTGATCGAATCTGCAGCATCTGCATACGAAGATCCAACTGAAGTAATCGAATACTACAAATCGAACAAAGAAATGAATCAACAAATGCAAAATGTTGCGCTTGAAGAGCAAGCAATTGACGTATTAGTTGAGCAAGCTGCTGTTAAAGAAAAGAAAGCAACTTTCAAAGAGATCATGAATCCTGAAGGTAAATAAGCTTTTTAATTTGACATTAGCTTAAGCAATGGCTTAAATGGCTTGTATGGAAACATACAAGCCATTTTTTTATAGAAAGGAAAAGTAGTTGTTTACATCTCTAAATAATTCACACGATATCAGTAATCTGACTGAAAGCGCTTTGGTTCCTATGGTAGTTGAACAAACTGCTAAAGGGGAACGTTCTTACGATATTTATTCTCGATTACTTAAGGAAAGAGTAATTTTTCTGTGCGGCCAGGTCGAAGACCACATGGCGAATTTGATTGTTGCACAATTACTTTTTTTGGAATCAGAAAGTACTGAGAAAGATATTTATTTATATATCAATTCACCAGGTGGCTCTGTAACTGCTGGTTTAGCAATTTACGATACTATGCAGTTTATTAAACCGAATGTTAGTACGGTGTGCATAGGGCAGGCTGCCAGCATGGGAGCATTTTTGCTTTCAGGTGGTGAAAAGGGCAAGCGTTATTGTCTGCCTAATTCTCGTGTTATGATTCATCAACCACTAGGTGGTTTTCAAGGGCAAGCTTCTGACTTTGAAATTCACGCAAAAGAAATTTTGTACATTAAAGAGAAATTAAATCGATTAATGGCTGATCATACGGGACAACCGTACGATAAAGTTGCCGAAGACACAGATCGTGATAATTTCTTAAGCGCAGAAAGTGCGGTTGAATATGGTTTAGTTGACGCCATATTAAGTCAAAGAGAAGTTAAGTAATCCTAGATAAATATTGTTATCTGGATAATTTATGAAATACTTAACAGTAATGAAGTCCGAAATATTAAGTTTAGAGGTACCGTATGACCGATGTTAAAAAAGGTGACGGTGAAAATGGTAAATTACTGTATTGCTCGTTTTGCGGTAAAAGCCAGCACGAAGTGCGAAAATTAATTGCAGGTCCATCGGTTTTTATCTGCGATGAATGTGTCGAGTTGTGTAATGACATTATCCGCGAAGAGATTAAAGAAATTGCACCGAAGCAAGACAAAGAAAGCTTGCCTTCACCAATTGAGCTAAGATCAAGTTTAGATGATTATGTTATTGGTCAAGATCATGCCAAAAAGGTGCTTGCTGTAGCGGTATATAACCACTATAAGCGATTGCGCAATGGCGATTCTCATAACGGTATAGAACTTGGCAAAAGTAATATCCTGTTAATTGGCCCAACAGGTAGCGGTAAAACGTTATTAGCTGAAACATTGGCGCGTTTGCTTGACGTGCCATTTACAATGGCTGATGCAACCACGCTAACTGAAGCCGGTTATGTTGGTGAAGATGTTGAAAACATCATTCAAAAGCTATTGCAAAAATGTGACTACGATGTCGAGAAAGCACAACGCGGTATTGTTTACATTGATGAGATAGATAAGATTTCTCGCAAATCTGATAATCCGTCAATTACTCGCGATGTTTCGGGTGAAGGTGTACAACAGGCGTTGCTTAAATTGATTGAAGGCACCATAGCGTCCGTACCGCCACAAGGTGGCCGTAAGCATCCACAGCAAGAGTTCTTGCAAGTAGATACATCTAAGATCCTATTCATTTGTGGTGGTGCATTTGCAGGGCTAGATAAGGTTATCCAGCAACGTAGTGAAATTGGTACTGGTATTGGTTTTGGTGCAGAGGTGAAAAACTCTGATCAAGGTAAATCCTTGACCGAGCGTTTTCAGGAAGTAGAACCAGAAGATTTGGTTAAATACGGTTTAATTCCTGAATTTATTGGACGTTTACCTGTAGTTGCTACGCTAAGTGAGCTTGACGAAGATGCCTTAATCGAAATTCTTCAGGCACCAAAAAATGCACTAACGAAACAGTTTAAAGCGTTATTTGATATGGAAAACGTTGAACTGGAGTTTCGTAAAGATGCGCTGCAAGCAATCGCCAATAAGGCCATGATACGTAAGACTGGCGCACGTGGTTTACGTTCGATTGTTGAAGGTGTATTACTTGATACCATGTATGAACTTCCTTCTATGGAAAATGTCAGCAAGGTAGTGGTTGATGAAACAGTGATTAAAGGTGAGTCCAAACCGATCATCATTTATGAAGCACCGCAGGACCAAGCTGCATCGGATAGCTAAATTACCGATAGCATCATTGATAAAGGCAACGCGAGTTGCCTTTTTTGTGTCCAAAAACGATGAAATTGTCCTTGCTACCATGATTTTTTTCAATCGCTTATTGAAAGCGTGTTGACTATCCCCATATACTTTTTACGTTTGGTCAAAAGACCACTTCAAAATTTATATTTCCAAGAGAGCCTCAAATGTCAGAAGAAGTGCTTGCTACTACCAATGTCAAAGAAATTCCTGTATTGGCGTTACGCGATGTTGTTGTTTATCCGCAAATGGTTATCCCATTATTTGTAGGACGAGAAAAGTCTATCCGTTGTTTGGATATAGCAATGGAAACCGATAAGCAGGTTTTCCTCGTAGCTCAGAAAGATGCTGCAATTGACGATCCCCAAGCTGAAGATGTTTACCAAACAGGAACGGTTGCAACAATTCTACAGTTACTTAAATTGCCTGATGGTACTGTTAAAGTGCTCGTAGAAGGTGTTAAACGCGCTCATATAGAAGAGTTTGTTGAAACAGAGCGCTATTTTACGGCCAACATCAATTATCTTAAATTAGAGCACGATACAGATGACGATATTGAAGTGTTGGTACGCTCTGCAGTGTCTCAGTTTGAAGGCTATGTAAAGCTTAACAAAAAAATACCGCCTGAAGTTCTCACGTCTGTATCGGGTATCGATGATCCTGAACAACTTGCCGACACTATGGCAGCACACATGCCATTGAAGCTAGCTGACAAACAAAAGGTGTTGGAAATTCAAAATGTCGCTGAACGTTTAGAGCATTTAATGGCGCTAATGGAAGGCGAAATTGATTTGCTTCAGGTCGAGAAAAAAATTCGCACTCGTGTAAAGAAGCAAATGGAAAAGAGCCAACGCGAGTACTATTTGAATGAGCAAATGAAAGCGATTCAAAAAGAACTTGGTGAAATGGACGATGTGCCTGATGAAGCAGAGCAAATCACCAAGAAGATAGAAGAAGCGCAAATGCCAAAAGAGGCGAAAGAAAAAACACTCGCTGAATTGCAAAAGCTCAAAATGATGTCACCAATGTCAGCGGAAGCGACAGTTGTAAGAAGTTACATTGACTGGATGACAAATGTTCCATGGAAGAAAAAGACTAAGTTAAAACGCAACTTAAAACTCGCCGAGGAAATACTCGAGAAAGACCACTATGGTCTGGAAAAAGTTAAAGAGCGCATTATTGAATACTTGGCGGTTCAGCAACGTGTATCGCAGCTGAAAGGGCCGATACTTTGTTTGGTAGGACCTCCAGGGGTTGGTAAGACTTCTTTAGGGCAGTCGATTGCTAAATCTACAGGGCGTAAATATGTCCGAATGGCATTAGGTGGTGTTCGTGATGAAGCGGAAATCAGAGGTCATCGTCGCACGTACATTGGTTCGTTGCCAGGTAAACTCATCCAGAAACTCGCTAAAGTAGGCGTTAAAAACCCGCTGTTTTTATTGGATGAAATCGATAAGATGGCGTCGGATATGCGTGGTGATCCTGCTTCAGCCTTGTTGGAAGTGTTAGATCCAGAACAAAACAACAGCTTCAACGATCACTATCTTGAAGTTGATTATGACCTGTCAGATGTCATGTTTGTTGCAACATCCAATAGCATGGATATTCCTGGGCCTTTACTTGACCGTATGGAAGTTATTCGTTTATCTGGCTATACGGAAGATGAAAAGCTTAACATTGCCAAGCGTCACCTTTTAACTAAGCAAATCGAACGTAACGGTTTGAAGGCGAGTGAAATTGAAGTTGATGATAGTGCGATTATTGGCATTATTCGTTATTACACGCGTGAAGCTGGTGTTCGTGGTTTGGAGCGAGAAATTTCGAAACTATGTCGTAAAGCAGTAAAATTAATTTTATTAGATAAATCTATTAAGAAAGTCACGATCAACCAAGATAATCTATCAGAGTTCCTTGGTGTACAACGTCATGATTATGGCAAGGCAGATGACCAAAATCGCATAGGTTTAGTCACTGGACTTGCATGGACTCAGGTGGGTGGTGAATTGCTCACTATCGAAACGGCATCTGTACCAGGTAAAGGCAAGCTTACCTTTACGGGATCGTTAGGTGATGTTATGCAAGAGTCTATTCAAGCTGCAATGACTGTTGTGAGAAGCCGCACAGATAAGCTACGAATCAATGAAGATTTTCATGAGAAACGTGATATCCATGTGCATGTGCCTGAAGGTGCTACGCCTAAAGATGGTCCGAGCGCAGGTATTGGAATGTGTACAGCCTTAGTTTCGAGTTTAACGGGCAACCCAGTCAAAGCAGATGTTGCTATGACCGGTGAAATTACACTGAGAGGTGAAGTTCTTGCGATTGGTGGGTTGAAAGAAAAGTTACTTGCGGCTCATCGTGGTGGTATTAAAACCGTCGTGATTCCTAAAGATAATGAGCGTGATTTGGCTGAAATTCCTGAAAATGTTAAAGCAGACTTGGCTATTCACCCTGTAAAATGGATAGACGAAGTGCTTGATATTGCATTAGAACATTCAGTGGAACGATTGAAAATCGACGCATAAATACACAAGTTTGTTGATTTTTTGTGTAAAAACATAAAAAACACAAAAAAAATCGCAAAAAAATGCAATTATCGCTTTCCAAACGCTGAAACTGTGGTAAGTTATTGTTGCTGAATTTGCTAGACCCCTTTAAATATACGGGCTTAGTAAAATATAAAGATTAAATTACTAAATATAAGTTTCTTTAACTCAGTGCTTGATGTTCAAAAAGAAGCTTGCTATAAAAGCTTCTGCAGGACGCTAAATACAATAGATAGCGCTGAATAATAACAAATGAAGGGGAATATACTGTGAATAAATCTCAATTAATCGAGAAAATTGCTGCGGGTGCTGACATTTCTAAAGCAGCGGCTGGACGTGCGTTAGATTCATTTATTGAAGCTGTGACTGAAGAATTGAAAGGCGGCGAGCAAGTTGCTCTAGTTGGATTTGGTACTTTCTCAGTACGTGATCGTGCAGCTCGCACTGGTCGTAACCCACAAACGGGTGCAACTATTGAAATTGCAGCGGCTAAAATCCCATCTTTCAAAGCTGGTAAAGCTTTAAAAGATGCTTGTAACTAATTAAGTAATTTCTTAGTAGTAAAAAGACCACCTTCATAGGTGGTCTTTTGTTATCTATGATTGTTAAATTCTTGCTAAATGAAAAAATAAGTGCATTTGTGAAAAATTAGCCAATCTTGACTTCAAGCTAAGCTGTCCATCTGTTAAAATCGCGCGCAAGAATTTAAATACACCTACGTGTAAAGAGAAGAAGATGTTAGAAAATATACGAGAGAGTTCTCAAGGATTGGTCGCTAAAATCATTCTTGGTTTTATCATATTAACGTTCGCTGTGGCAGGTATTGGTAGCTATACCAACTCTGTTGATACTTCAGTGGCTGAAGTAAATGGCGTTAAGATATCACAAAGTGAATTTGATAAAGCGTATCAATCACAGCGTAACCGCATGGCGCAACAATTCGGTGAAATGTTTGAAACGCTATCGGCAGATCCTAGCTACATGGCAAATTTCAGAAAGGGTGTGTTAGACAATTTAATCAGCGAAACTTTGGTTGACCAAGCTGCAAAAGACTTGGCAATACGTATTTCTGATGCTCGCATTAAAGAAACCATTCGTACTATGCCAGAGTTTCAAGTAAATGGCGTATTCGATAATAATCGCTATTTAGCGTTAATCAATCAAGCTGGTTTTTATCAGTCGTCTGATTTCCGTGATTATTTACGTGTAGAAATGGCGAGAAGACAATTAACGCAAGCGCTATTAGCTACTGAGTTCAGCGTACCATACCAGCACGAACAGCTGACAAAGTTACAGAATCAAAAAAGAGATTTAAAAGTTGCGCAAATTGCTAGCGAACAGTTCAAGACTGATATTGCGGTCACTGACGACGAAATTAACCAGTATTTTCTAGCAAACCAATCGCGTTTTGAGACGCAAGAAAAAGTTAAAGTAGATTATATCGCATTAAACGTTGCTGATATTGCTACAACGGTTTCAGTGTCAGACGACGAAATTGAAACTTACTACCAAGAAAACATGGTTAACTACCAAAAAGCACCTCAACGCCGTATTTCACATATTCTTATCGAAGGTGAAGATGATGCAGCGCAAGCGCAAGCACAATCTTTGCTTGAGCAAATTAAAAACGGTGCTGATTTTGCTGAAATGGCGAAGCAACATTCTGCTGATACCTTCAGTGGCGAAAATGGTGGTGATTTAGAATGGTTAGAGCCTGGTGTGATGGATCCTGCCTTTGATGAAGCAGCGTTAGCGTTAAATAATGTTGGCGATGTTAGTGAAGTGGTTAAGACTGACTTTGGATTTCATTTAATTCAGTTAACTGAATTTCAAGAAGGTAACTTGAAAGCATTAGCTGATGTAAAAGAAGATATTCATGCAGCCTTGAGCACTAACAAAGCACAAGATAAGTTTTTTGAATTACAACAAGAAATGGCGCGTTTAAGCTTCGAGTTCCCTGATTCGCTTGAAGATGCAGCAGGCGCAGTAAATGTAGAAGTGAAAACAACTGATTGGTTAAGTCGTTTTGGTAATGCTGCGCCATTTGATAATGCTAAAGCAATTGAAACAGCGTTTTCAGATTTAGTCTTACAGGAGCAACTTAACTCTGACGTTGTTGAAATTAACGATGACTTAGTAGTTGTGATGCGACTTAATGAATATCAAGCTGCTAAAGTTAAGCCGCTAGCAGAAGTGTCTGATCAGATTAAAGAGTTATTAGTTGCTCAAAAGGCAGCTGAGAAGGCACAACTTGCTGCAGATGAGTTGCTAGCTGGAGTGAAAGCAAATAGCGATGTTACTGCTCAATTAGCAGCGCTTGGAGCAACATTTGAACAGAAAGCCGATATCGCGCGTTATGGTTCAGATGTTGATGCAGCAATAGCTAGAGAAGCGTTTAAGTTACCACACCCAGCCGAAGGAAGTGTATCTGCGGGTACTGTGACTATGGGCAATGGTGACTTAGCGATTGTTGTGGTTGAGAATGTATCTATCGATGATAGTGTTGAAGTTCCTCCAACGTTCGCCCAGCAACAAACACAGCAATTAGCGCAATCAGCTTATAATAATTTTGTTGATTCTCTTAGAGAAAACGCAGAAGTTAAGCAAAAATCACTCGTAGTACAAGATAGTCAGCTATAACGAGAGTTAAGCGTTGATGTTGAAAAGGCCCGCAAGGGCCTTTTTTAGTTTTGAGGTGTCTTAATACCTTAACAATTAGCACTTTGAATTGAATTAACTGTTAGCGTCTATTAACTATTTGTTTAATCGTTCGTGAGCTTAACGGTGCAATAAATGCAGTTGTTGGCTCATAATGAGCTTTTTGGTGTACTTATGCTTTGGCGATTTAAGTACGTCTGCCGTCTTACCTTTTTCTACAATGTTCCCTTTACATAAGACCATCATTTGATCACTAAAGTGACGCACAATGCCTAGGTTGTGAGAAATCAGAATAAAAGCTAATCCCATTTGTTGTTGAAGATCTAAAAGTAAGTTTATCATTTGAGATCGTAATGAAGGATCTAGCGACGCAAGTGCCTCGTCTAATATAATGACTTGCGGTGACAAGATAATGGCCCTTGCAAGCGAAATACGCTGCTTTTGACCACCTGAAAACATGTGAGGGTAAAAGTTCATATGCTCAGGTAGTAGACCCACTTTTTGAAGTGTCGTACGTATTAACTCAGTTCTTGCTGCTTCGTCTAACTCTGTGTTCAGGTAGAGTGCCTCATCAAGCAACTGATGAATTGTTAAACTTGGATTGAGTGTCGTGCCAGAATCCTGAAATATCATCCGTACATACTGACAACGCTGACGGAAATTTCCCGGCTGTAGCGTTTGGCCATTTAACTTGATCTGACCTGTTGTCGGTGTTTCAGCGCCTACTAATAATTTGGCTAGCGTTGACTTGCCTGAGCCAATTTCGCCAACAATCGCTAGCGTTTTGTACGCGTCTATTTCAAATGATACTGGCGCAAGCGCTTGAAAAGTCGACTTTGAAAACCACAGCCTAGACAGTGAGTACTCTTTGCTTAAGTCGTCAACTTGCAATAGGGCTGTCATCTAGTAGGTTCCTTTTAGTGAATAATGGCAACTCACTTGATGGCCATGGTAGTTCTTAATTTTGGGTGCAATAACACAGGCTTTTTGCGCACGCGGACACCGAGGACCTAAACGGCAACCTATGGGTAAATGTTGCAGAATAGGAATACTACCCGGCAACGCCATTAAACGCGATTTTACGGGAATATCCAGATTGGCCTTCGGGCTACTGTCTACTAGCGCTCTAGTATAGGGGTGAAATGGCTCATTGAATATTTGGGTGGTTGTGCCTGCTTCAACAAATTGGCCGCTATACATTACAGTAATGGTATGAGTCCAATGTGTCACGTTTTCTAAATCGTGGCTGATCAATAGTACAGACATGTTTTTGAGCTGGTTCAAACTGGCAAGCAAACGGAATATTTGCCCTTGGTTGGTTGTCTCCATTGCTGCTGTTGGTTCGTCTGCAATAAGTAATATAGGCTTTCTAGCTAAAGCCATCGCTATCATTACACGTTGGCATAATGCCTCTGTGAGCTGATGAGGGTAGCTTTTTAAACATGCTTGGTGGTGTTTTATACCGACTTTATGTAATAAATTTATTGCCGCTTGCGCTCGCTGCTGTCTACGTTGCCAGAAAAAGCCAGATAGCTCTGTGTCAGATACTGCTTCTTCGAGTTGCTCACCAATCGTCGCTGTAGGGTCCAAACAAGCCATAGGCTCTTGAAATATCATGGCAGCATCTTTTGATATTACTTGTTTGCGCTCTTCTGGCGAAAGGCGCATTAAATCATTGCCACGCCAGTGAAACCGATCGGCATCCACATGCCATTTGTCATCAAGCACGCCCATGATCGCCTGAGCCAACAATGACTTTCCGGAACCAGATTCTCCAACCAAGCCACGAACTTCGCCTTCTTTCATTGTTAAACTTACTTTATCGACAGCTAATATGGTGCCTGTTGTGGTTTGTAATTCAATGGATAGGTTGCGAACATCAAGAATATTCATTAGCTTTCCTTACGAACCTTTAAGGCGTGTCGCATGCCTTCACCGACCAAGTTGGTGGCAACAACGGCAAATAAGATGGCTAGCCCTGGCAGGTAAACAGTCCAAGGGGCAATGTAGAAATAACCAATACCATTTGCTAGCATTGCTCCCCATTCCGGCATAGGAATTGGTGCTCCGAGCCCAAGAAAGCCTAATGTCGCTATATCAAGTATGGCCGCTGATTGCGCTAATGTCGCCTGACTGATGAGTTTTTCAATGATGTTAGGAAATATCGAATAGTAGACAATCCGAATATTACTCGCGCCGTCGAGTCTTGAAGCAAGCACATAATCTTTGGCGAACTCCTCTTTAACTGCATTGCGAGTGGTGTGTACAAATTGCGGAATTAATACAATGACGATTGCCCACAATGTATTGTTCAAGCCCGGGCCAAGTATTGCTACTATTACGATAGCTAAAAGTAACGAGGGAATAGACAATACAACATCTAAAAAGTGATTTAAAAAACTAGACTTAAACCCAGACGTTAGTGCAGCTAATGACCCTATAACAACGCCTACACCAAGTGACAACACGACAACAATAAAACTCAATCCAAAGGTCAAAGAAGTACCGTGCATTAAGCGTGACAGCATGTCTCGACCTAGATCGTCTGTGCCTAAAAGAAAGCTCACATTGCCATCGTCATTCCACGCTGGAGGGAGTAGCAAGTGATCAAGATGATTTTCAATGGAAGAGTATGGTGTAATTAAAGGCGCAAATATTGCGAGAACGACCAAAAATAAAAAACAACTAAAGCCAATCATCACGACCGGTGTCGATTTGAAATTTAACCATAATTGTTCAATCGGGGAAGGAAACTCTTCCTCTTGATAAATCTTATCGCGTGCCATGCTTAGAATCTCGCGCTATCGGGTTTAGTGCTGCGTAAATAAAATCTATGACGATGTGCACGATAAAGATAAAACTTGAAAGCGCTAACAGTCCGCCTTTAATGGCGGTGTAGTCTCTTAAGTAGACACTCTCAATTAGCCACCTACCAATACCGGGCCAATTAAATATCATTTCAGTAATCATGGTAATCGTGACAATGTTCGCAAATTGTAATCCAACATCTCTTATTACTTTTACCATAGCGTTGCGAATAGCATGATGGTAAATGATTTGACCAAACGTTAACCCTTTCGCTTTAGCCGCTTTTATGTAGTGAGTTTCTAATACTTCCATCATCGCACTACGCGCTAGACGCATAAATATGGTCGCTGGAGCCAGTGCAATGACCGATGCCGGTAAGATAATATGTGCAAAAGCATCTGAGAGTGCTTGCCATTTATATTGGTTATCGCTCATTAGAATATCGATCAATAAAAAGCCCGTTTGGTGCTCGATTTCGTATAGCAAACTTAATCGTCCTGAAGATGGTAACCAGGCGAGCTGAATTGAAAATATTAAGATAGCTAATAGGCCCAACCAAAACACAGGAATTGAATAACCGATCATTGAAATAGATAGGGTGATATTGTCAAAGGGCTTTCTATGGTTGATCGCTGCTATGAATCCAATTGGAATGCCAAGTATCATGGCGATGAATAATGCAACTAGACTCAATTCTATCGTAGCGGGTAGGTACGACATGATTTCATCAATAATAGGAAGTTGGCTCGACATTGAAATGCCCATCTCACCGGAAAACAACAATTTAATATACGCCCAATACTGCGCAAAAATGGATTGTTCCGTTGCGTAAACTTGAGACAGTTGTGCAAGCTGATCGCTTGAAGCGTATGCATGACCCGATAGATTAATGAGTTGGTTGCCAGGAAACAGAAAGCTCATGCTAAATGACAAAACTGTTAGCACTAACATAGTAAACAAAAACAAATTGAGTCGTCTGATGGTAAACAAAAACATTTAGTGTTTACTCACTTTATAAAAGTCGATACCGCCAAAGGCATTCAACAGTTGGCCTTCAATGTTATTTGCCCGTGCCTGAAACCGCTTCGCGTGTGCAATAGGGAGTAACGGCAGCTCTTCTGCTACTATTTGCAAGGCTTGAGCGTAATAGGCTTTTCGTTGCAAAACATTCGTTGTTTCTAATGACTGCTGAATAATTTTGTCAAATTCACTATTACACCAAAATGTTCTGTTATTACCTGTCATAGAAGAAGCACAGCTAAGTAGCGGACTAAGAAAGTTATCGGGATCTGGGTGATCTGCCGACCATCCTAATAGCACCGCTTGATGTTCCCCTAAAGTCAGTCTGCGTAAAAATAAACTCCATTCAAGCGAGTTCTCTATCGTGACGCGAATGCCCACGCGCTGTAAATCTGCTTGAATCAATTTCGCCATTGCTTCTGCATTGGGGTTGTAACTACGTTGAACAGGCATCGCCCATAGTTCTATTTCAAAACCCTCGGTATAACCCGCTTCAGCGAGCAACGCCTTGGCTTTATCTGGCGAAAATTCAGGTGTTCTAATACTAGGATCAAATGCCCATGACGTATTTGGTATGATGGTCGTTGCTTCTTCGGCTGTACCTGCGTATATCACGTCAAGTATCGCCTGTTTATTGATAGCGTGTGCAACTGCACGACGAACAAGTTTGTTATCAAATGGCGCTCTTAATGTATTAAAGCCAAGATAACCAACGTTAAATGAAGTCACTTCATCCAACTTAAGATCAGGATGTTGAATGATTTTTTCATGTTCAATTGGGTAGGCGATGACATCACACTCGCCAGTAAGCAACTTAGTGAGTCGACCTGTATCGATAGGCGTAATGTCAAAAATGAGTTGTTGTAAAGTCGATGGCCCCATCCAGTATTTTTCATGTGGCACATAGCGAATATGCGAACCCGAACGATATTCCTTTAATTTGAAAGGCCCGGTACCTATGGGAAAACTATCAATATTGTCAGACATATCGTGTTCGATAAGCTGTTGTGCGTATTCTTCAGATAAAATAACAGCGAAATCGGTAGCGAGGTTGGCTAATATGCTGCTGTCTGCACGCTTTAGAGAGAATCTGACTGTGTACTCGTTAATACGTTCAATGCTTTCAATCAGATTGCTAAATTCAACACTTTGGAAAAAAGGGTACTGTGCGCCAGATACCTTGTGGTAGGGGTGCTCTTCATAAAGAATACGGTTGAAGCTAAAAATCACATCATCGGCATTTAGTGGCCGAGTAGGCGTAAAGTATTCCGTTTGATGAAAATGAACATCATTTCGTAGGTAGAAAGTGATTTTTTTACCATCTCGCGTTACATGCCATGATTTAGCTAACGAAGGTCCAATGGTATTATCTGGTCCTTGAAATGTGATGAGACGGTTATAAAGCTGGTTGGCTGTCGCGTCAATCGTCATGCCTGAGGTAACTGTCTGCGGATTGAAACTTTCAGGTGTGCCTTCACTACAATAAATCACACTGTTACTGCTTATAGAGGATATTTCATCATTCGTACACGCACTTAACAACACAACAAACGGCGTGACTAAAAGTGAAAGAAGACGATTACAGTTGAAAGTGCCCATTCGCTTATTTTGCCTATTCTTCAGCAGTATTGCCATCTAATAAGTTGTATTTTTTCAAATATCCTCGCAGCTGGTGATATGTTAATTGCAATGCGTCAGCAGTTTTCTTTTGATTATATTGGCAGTTCTCTAACGCAGATTTGATCAAATCTACTTCAAATTCCTGTGATAACTCTTTTAAGGACAATGGAAAGGCGTGCTTTTCAGTTGTTTTTTCTTGTTGTATTGTTTGACTTAAATCTGAGGTTGCGGTTGGTGCCGCAACTTCGGCAGGTATCTGACTTTGCACTTGAACGACGCGATCTTGGGTTTTAGTGCGTTGAGAAGGCCTGTAAGGGGATTCGAATGGGTCAATAACCAACTCGTGTACCGGCAAATGGGGATTGTTGCAACGATATACACTTCGTTCAACCACGTTTTTCAATTCTCGAATGTTGCCCGGCCAATGGTAATCTAACATCGAACGCTTTGCTTTTTCAGTGAAACCACTGAAGAGCTCAAATTCGAGTTCCCTAGCCATATTAATGGCAAAGTGTTCTGCTAATACGAGGATGTCTTCAACGCGCTCTCTTAATGGCGGTAAAGTAATAACATCAAACGCCAAGCGGTCAAGTAAGTCTGCGCGAAACTCACCAATATCTGCCATTGAAGGTAAGTCTTCATTGGTCGCCGCAATAAGCCTAGCGTTGGTTTTGATTGTGCGAGAGCCACCAACGCGTTCAAATTCACCGTATTCGACGACGCGAAGCAGCTTTTCTTGGATTAACCCTGAAGTATTAGCAACTTCATCCAGAAATAACGTGCCATTATCGGCGCGTTCAAATCGGCCTTCATGGCGTTTATTTGCACCGGTAAATGCGCCGCTTTCGTAGCCAAACAATTCACTTTCAAGTAAGTTTTCATTCAATGCGGCACAGTTTAACTTAAGGTAGTTTTGATCCCAACGCTTCGACAAATAATGAAGGCGCGCGGCGACAAGCTCTTTACCTGTTCCCCGTTCACCGATAATAAGCACTGGTTTACTTAAAGGAGCAATCTGCGAAATTTGCTCAAGTACCTCTAAAAAACTATTCGATTGACCGATTAAATTATCTTGTTGGGCAAAGCGAGACATTTGATTCCTAATTATTAGTGTTTTTCGCTAATAAATAGTTTATTTCATTAAGAGGAATGATAAAAGTGGTTTTTGACAAAAATATTTTTATTTATAAAACAGTGTGTTAAATTAATTTGCAAACTTGGCTTGATCCATGAATACCATTTTACAAGTTCACGAATTTTCAAAATGAGGAAGTAACTATGGGTATTTTTTCGAGATTTACCGATATCATTAATTCAAACATCAACAGCTTGTTAGATAAGGCTGAAGATCCTGCAAAAATGGTTCGCCTGATTATTCAGGAAATGGAAGATACTTTAGTAGAAGTACGTTCAACTTCGGCAAAAACGCTTGCAGACAAAAAAGAGCTTTCTCGCCGCGTTGCACGCTTTGAAAAAGAAGCGGAACAATGGCAAGAAAAAGCTGAGTTAGCGCTAAGCAAAGGTCGTGAAGATTTAGCGAGAGCGGCATTAGTTGAAAAGAAAAAGTGTGCAGAAAATGCCGCTTCATTAACTGATGAATTAACGCATGTAGAAGAACACATTAGCAAGCTTCAGGATGAAATTTCACAATTACAAGAGAAGCTTGCAGACGCTAAAGCTCGCCAAAAAGCGATTATTATGCGTGAAAAAACGGCTAGTTCACGGTTAAAAGTTAAGCAAAATATCGACAGCGATAAAGTAAACGATGCACTTAGCCGTTTTGACAGCTATGAACGTAAAATAGATGATATTGAAGCGCAAGTAGAGTCATACGACATGGGAAGTAAATCGTTGGCTGACGAAATTTCAGAGCTTGAGTCTGATGAAAAGATTGACGATGAATTAGCTCAATTGAAAGCTAAAATGAAAAAAGGCAAAGGGTCTAAGTAATTTAGCTTAACTAATCAGCGCTAATAGGGGGAAGTATAGTGGAAGAGATTATCATGGCACCGGTTATCATTTTTATGATACTAGTTGCACCTTTATGGGTGATACTACATTACCGAAGCAAGAAGCAGATCAGCCAAGGTCTTAGTGAAGAAGAATACGCACAATTGTCAGAACTTTCTGAAATGGCAGACAAAATGGCAGACCGAATTAAGACACTTGAAGCTATTCTGGATGCGGAAACCCCTGATTGGAGGAGTAAAGTATGACCTTTAAACGCAACGGCGAATTATTTCGAAATACCAGAAATGGTAAAATAGCCGGGGTGTGTGCAGGGGTAGCAGATTACTTCGGATGGGAAACATGGTTAGTCAGGATATTGGTTGTTTCAGGTGTTTTGTTGGGAATGGGTTGGTTTATCGTAATATATATCGCCGCCTGGTTTATATTAGATAAATCTCCTTCGCAAGCAAAGCCAAGCCCTAAATCGTTCCAAAAGGACGAAGATGCTTCGATAGACGATATTGCGACAGAGTCGATAAAAGTAAAGTCTCGAATATGGCAAGCTGGCGAGCCACCTAAACAAGCATTTAAAGATATCAGGCGCAAATTTACGACACTAGAGCATGAGTTGCGGAAAATTGAGCGTTATGTAACTTCACCGGAATTTACGGTATCGAGAGAAATCAACAAACTATAAAAGAGCGACTTCGGTCGCTTTTTTGTTTTCATCATGACAAAAATAACATGTGTAATTTATCTAAATTTGATCTGTCACTACACTCTTGGATTTTTAGCCGTTATATTAGTAGTCTACGAATTTTGGTATCTCGCTGTTGCGGAGTGATTGGTAGTCAGAATGGCAATCTTTAAAAAAGAACAACTTAATAATATAAAACGAACAGCAAATGAAATCGTTAATCGTACTCTCGATCAACATATCAACCTTGCCGTAACAGGGCTAAGCAGAAGTGGGAAAACAGCATTTATAACGTCACTTGTGAATCAACTGCTCAATCACAATAGTGAATCACAACTAAGTTTTTTCGAACCTATTCAAAGTCAACGATTTATCGCAGCAAAGCGTGTTCCCCAACAACACTATCATATTGGGCGATTTGACTATGAAAGTGCCATGTCGGCTTTGACAAAAGAAGAGCCGGACTGGCCTGTGCCAACCAAAGGCATTAGTAAGATACGTCTAGCGATAAAATATCGTCCTGACTCTGGCTTATTCAAATATGCCACAGACACAAGAACGCTTTATGTTGATATTACCGATTATCCTGGAGAGTGGTTATTAGATTTACCTATGCTAGATCAAACGTATGAAGAATGGTCATTGCAGATGGAGTCACTAATTAATGACGAACATAAAAGCACTGAGGCGAGTGATTTTTTTGCCAAACTCAAAATGTTGGATCCTTTTGCAGCGGTTGATGAACAGTTGCTTTCTGAATTGGCTGAAGATTACACTCAACTGCTTCTCAAGCTTAAGAATGAAAAAGGCTATTCTATCATCCAACCGGGACGGTTTGTGCTCCCTGGGGATCTAGCGGGTACACCTTTGCTGCAGTTCGTGCCGTTTTTGGGGTTCAATGACATTGATGTTGAACGATATCAGTATGCTAAAGAAGATTCGAATATTGGCATGTTGAGAGCCAGATTTTTGGAGTACAAAGAGCGAGTAGTAAGAAAATTCTACAAAGAGCACTTTGTCAACTTTGACCGTCAAATTGTGCTAGCTGACTGCCTAACGCCACTAAACAAGGGCGCCGAGAATTTTCGAGACTTGCAAAAAGCGATGGAAATGATCATGGAAAGCTTCAATTATGGAAAAAGCAGTCTATTAAGTCGACTTTTCTCACCTAAGATAGACAAGCTGTTGTTTGCAGCGACAAAAGCAGACCACATTACGCCAGAACAACATAGCAATCTAACTTCCTTGCTTAATCAACTTATTCATCGAACAAAGCAGCACTTAGGCTATGAAGGCGTTGAAATGAAAACGATAGCACTGTCTTCGGTCAAGGCGACGTTGGCAGGAAAAGGCCGCCATCAAGGAAATACTATTCCGGTCATTCAGGGCTATATCGAGAATCGAAGTAAATTAGTGACGGTGTTCCCCGGGGAAGTGCCCTCTCAATTACCTGACGTGAATTACTGGCAGGACAGTCAGTTTAATTTTATGAGCTTTATGCCTTATCAGGCAGTAAAAGAACACCAAACACTTCCACATCTGAGGATAGATCAGGCGTTACAATTTTTGCTTGGAGATAAAATGAAATGAATGAAAAAGAAACAAAATATCAACAGCAAATCTTGTTTGATGAGGTCCCAAAAGTTGCGGAAAAACAAGAACAGAATACGAATTTAGTTACATCACAAGTCATCGTCGAAAACGAAACATGGCAAGAAGATGAACTTCACGTAGAAACGCAACTGGAACAAGCGCTGCCGAAAAGTAAACCTCGATGGTTATGGCGGCTAATTGCCGTACTGCTTCCAGTACTGCTAGCGGTTGAATTGGTGCAGTTCTTTATTACTGGATTCGAAAGCAGCCCTATAATCACTTCAATTTATGCAATTGTGTTTACCTCAATACTAGCGCTGGCAGGACGCTTCGGTTTTAAGGAGTATTTGGGGCTTAGACAACTTAAACGGAGCACAAAGTTAAGAGAAATGATAGCGATCGCAATCGATAAGAAACAAAGTGAAGAAGCGGTCAAGCTCTGCGATAAGATACATGCCCGTTTACCATGTGACCTCACGGTAGAGTATGAAAATAAGTGGCAAAAAAGTGCAAAGCAGGAGCTAAGCGCAGAAGAGATCATAGCGCTGTATGATCAACAAGTACTCACATCGGTCGACAAAAAAGCACTTGATGTCATTGCTAAGCATGCGACCGAGTCTGTTGTTCTGGTGGCCGTGAGTCCTGTAGCTATTATCGACATGGCACTGATCTTTTGGCGAAACGTTAAGATGCTGGACGAACTGGCACACCTCTATGGTATTCATCTAAGCTACTGGAGTAGAATTCGTTTAATTAAACAAGTCTTTGTAAATATGGCATATGCTGGGGCATCTGAACTTATTGCTGATGTAGGCTTGGAAATGATCGGTGCAGATATCCTGGGCAAAGTGTCGGCGAGATTTGCTCAAGGTATGGGGGCGGGGATGTTGACAGCTAGACTCGGTTTAAAAGCCATGCATGAGTGCCGCCCATTAGCGTTTACAGGAAACAAACCCAAACTTACCGATGTCAGAAAAGCCATTGTTAAACGGTTAGGTAACATCAAAACTAAGTAATACTCTCTGGTTGAGATTTTTGAGATACAGCTATTTAGTGTTATTTTATGGGGTGTGATGTTATCTTTGTTATGTTTACTTTACGTTGTTTTTTGTGGTGAGGTAATTTGCCGCAACGTGCTGTGATGACCTACTGAATAAATATCGCTTAAGATTAGTCTAACTAAAAAAGTGCACTAAAGTTAATGTGTACCAAGCGAACCACAGTCAGACAAATACAATCAAAATGACAATCGTGTCTGGTTGCTGTGACAAGTAGATTTGAAGGTTACAACATGTCAAAGTCGAGTAAGTACGTATCGAAGTCACCGGATGAGAGTGGCTTTATCCAGTGGACAGATGAAGAAAATCAAATATGGCAAGAGCTTATTTCTCGCCAATTGAAATGTATTGAAGGCGTAGCCTGCGATGAATATTTTGAGGGACTTGCCAAACTCAATTTACCAACAGACAGAATTCCTCAGTTAGATGAGGTGAGCGATGTATTAGAAGGTGAAACGGGCTGGCGTTGCGAGCCAGTGCCAGCGCTTATAGGCTTTGGCCAGTTTTTCCGTTTACTGTCTGAAAGAAAGTTTCCTGTTGCTACGTTTATTAGAACGAGAGAAGAGTTTGATTACTTACAGGAACCTGATATTTTCCATGAGATTTTCGGCCACTGCCCACTATTAACTAATAAATCGTTTGCCGATTATACGCAAGCTTATGGTCAAATGGGTCTAATGGCGTCGAAAGAAGATAGAGTGTTTTTAGCTCGATTGTACTGGTTTACCGTTGAGTTTGGTTTATTAGATACACCTGAGGGATTACGCATCTACGGAGGGGGGATTTTATCTTCACCTAGTGAAACTCAGTACGCGATTAATGATAATTCAGTAGAGCGTAAGCCACTGGATATACTTGAAGTGCTACGTACACCATACCGAATTGATATATTACAGCCGATCTACTATTTGTTGACTAAAGTGAGTGATCTCGACGAAATTAGAAAACACTCCATTGAAGAAATCATGGCGATGGTAGAACAGGCTAAAGAATTAGGGTTATTCCCTGCAAAATTTCCACCTAAAGAAACAAAAGAAGCGAGTTAAGGAGTTAATAATGTCGCAATTATCTGTACAAAAATGTGAAGCATGTCATGCTGATGCGCCAAAAGTAAGCGATGAAGAATTACATCAATTAATTCGCGAGATTCCAGATTGGGTTCCAGAAGTTCGTGATGGCGTTATGATGTTAGAGCGCGTATATAAGTTTAAAAATTATAAGCTAGCTTGGGCATTTGCGAATAAAGTGTCTGAATTGGCGGAAGAAGAGTTTCATCACCCTGCGATTTTATTAGAGTGGGGCAAAGTGACAGTAACGTGGTGGACGCACGCAATAGGTGGCTTGCACAAGAATGATTTTATCTGTGCTGCGAAAACAGACACACTACTGTAATATTTAGTTACACTAATAATGCTAAGCCTCCTAAATAAGGGGGCTTTTTTTTGTCGTAAAAAATAGTTTACAATAGGGTTTTCCCCAGTGGTCACCCAGAGGTGAGTCGAATGCGTTTAGAAATAGGTTGTCAGGATCGTGTTGGTATTGCGCAAGAAGTGCTTGGTATTTTTGTTGAACGAGGAATCGATCTTAGAGGTATTGAGTTAAAACAGCCTGGCAAAATTTTTATCAATATTCCCGATTTAGAGTTTTCTGAACTACAAACTTTCATGCCACAACTACGTTTAATTGATGGTGTAGTAGACGTAAAAACAACGCCTTATATGCCTTCAGAACGCGAACGTAATGAGCTCGCAACGCTTATTCGAACCTTTCCAGATCCGTTTGTTTCAATAGATGCTAAAGGCAATATTCGCTTGATTAATACCATTGCAGCGTTGGCTATGGGCTGTAATGAAGACGAAATCGTAGGTGACCATGTAAGCCTGTGGCTGAAAGGGTTCAACTTTAATCGTTGGCTAGACAGTGATGAAGTGTTAGCACAAACGCGCCGATTGAAATTTCAGGATGAAGATTACGTTGCTGATATCATGCCGATTCATGTCTCAGATACCTCAGGTGACCCTGTGCTTGCTGGCGCAGTTTTAATCTTAAAGTCTGAAGCGCGGTTGGGACAGCAAATCAGTGCATTTAAACAAGCGAATGAGAATAACTTTGCAGGAATTCAAGCCAGCAGTGGGGCAATGCGAAAAGTTATCCGTGAAGCTAAGCGAATGGCTCTGTTAGATTCATCAATTCTTATTGTTGGCGAAACAGGCACAGGAAAAGAGCTTATTGCAAAAGCTTGCCATGCGGCGAGTGATCGCGCTGACAATCCATTCATGACTTTAAATTGTGCAGCGTTGCCCGACGATGCGGCTGAAACTGAGTTGTTTGGGCAAGGGAAACCCAACACTGAAAGAAGCAAACGAGGACTATTTGAGTTAGCAGATGGCGGAACCATCTTTTTGGATGAAGTAGGGGAAATGTCGCCTAAATTGCAGACGAAGCTTTTGCGTGTCATTCAAGATGGGATCTTCCGGAGAGTTGATGATGAACAAGAAATCACCGTCAATATTCGTATTATTAGCTCGACAAATTGTGATCTATTAAACATGGTGCAGCAAGGCGAGTTTAGAGAAGATCTTTACTATCGCCTCAATGTACTTGGCTTGAATATCCCTTCGCTACGCGAACGTCGTTCAGATATCATTCCGCTCGCTGAATTTTTTGTTAATAAATTCGGCCAACGCATAGGCAAATCAAATATTTCACTGTCAGATGATTGTCGCGATTTTATTGAACACTATCCTTGGCCAGGCAATGTTAGACAGCTTGAAAATGTGTTAATTCGAGCCGTGTCTTTAATGGAGGGGACTGTCGTTATGACCTCACACCTACAGCTGCCTGCATACACACGAGAACATGGCTATTTGGAACAGGAATTCGAAGGAACGTTAGACGCAGCGGTCAAAAACTTCGAAGCAGATTTATTACGAAAATTATATCCTGCTTACCCAAGCACCCGCCAGTTAGCGAAGAAGTTAGGACTTAGTCATACGGCAATTGCAAACAAATTACGGGAATATGACATCAATAAGAAGACTGTGAAAATTTAACAACTTACGTCGCCAAGAAGCTGTAAACATTTAACAACAAAGCGCTCTACCAATAGTTTAAGATAGTTATTGGGATGAGCGCTTTGATCTATTAGACTTCTTAAATGTTCCCTGATGGGATAAAGACAATAAGAGAGATTTTTATGAAACTTTATGGATATTGGCGCTCATCAGCAGCTTATCGCGTTAGAATTGTTTTACACCTCAAAGGTATACCTTTTGAATCGATCCCTGTGCATTTAGTCAAAAATGGTGGCGAACAGCACAGTGAAGACTACACTTCACTCAATGCAACTCATCTGGTGCCAACACTTGTAGACGGAGACGTCGTATTGAACCAGTCAATCGCGATTATCGATTACTTAGATAGTGTTTATCCGCAAGCGAATATATACCCAAAAACTGCTGTTGATAAGGCACAAGTTCAGGCGATGGCGCTCGACATAGCTTGTGAAGTTCACCCGCTCAATAACCTTCGCGTTCAACAATACTTGGCTAATGAACTTTCAGTAGGTGATGCTGAAAAGCTTGCATGGACCCATCACTGGATGAAATTAGGCTTCGCTGCTTTAGAAGAAAAATGTGCTAAGTATGCAGGTAAGTATTGCTATGGCGATGAGGTTTCAATGGCTGATATTTGTTTAGTGCCTCAGGTATACAACGCCAATCGATTTGGCCTAGATATGAGTGAATATCCTAATATCGTAAGAATTGTCGAAAACTGTAATCAACTAGAAGCATTTAAGCTCGCACTACCTGAAAACCAGCCAGATGCTCAATAAATTGGCTGTTTAAGAGTAATGGCAGTGATTTGATTATTTGTTGCTGCCACTGCGTAATTTACAAAAAGTTATACTTTAAAGTGAATTCCTGCTTGCATGCTTTGTCAAAAAGCGGTGCAATGGAAGAAAGTATTTTTTAATTTTCTTTTGTCTTGTTGAGACTTAGTACATCTAATCGTAACTATTCGTGAGCTGTCTGGTTATAGATTAAATACGACATTTCAAGCGGATGCAAAAAACGTAACTAGTTAGGCTACATAGTTAGAAAGAAGACAAAAGCGCTGTGCAAATATTTTTCAGTTTTAAAAGCAATGAGAATGAGCAAAGGTGAGTATGAACGAAACGCAAGAAGTACATTCTGAATCTACAAGCAATTCAAACTGGCTTATTCCTAGCATTATTATCGCATTGGTTGTGGTAGGTGCTGGCTACTGGTTAATTACATCAGATGAGCCTAAGGACGAAGTGAAGCCGCAAGTCGTTGAGCAGGCATCTGAGCCTGTGCCACTCGATGAGCCGACAGTAGATGATAGTCTGATCGAAAATGAGCTGCCTGAACTATCTTCTAGCACTCCACCTCCTGCAGAGTTGGTGGAACCAGAGCCTGTAATTACTTTGCCGTCATTAAATGAGAGTGACGCATGGCTTAAAGAAAAACTTCCGTCGATTACATGGCGTAAAGAGTTACTCAAACTTCTTATCGATGAGGACATCATTCGTCGCTTTGTCGTATTTACTGACAACTTCGCACAAGGGACGATTGCATATGAGCATAGCCCACTAGTTAAGCCAAATATCGGTTTTACCGCAAGAGAAGTAAAGTACGAAACGGGTGATGTTGAATTGCTGTGGGATGAATCTGCTACGCGTCGGTTTAGTTTATATGTTGATTTACTTCGTTCTATCGATAGCGATACTTTAGTACAATGGTATTTCGAAATGAAACCCTTGGTTGATGAAGCTTATCGTGAATTAGGTTACCCAGATGAAGAATTCACTTATGTATTGCAAGATGCAATAGCGCGGGTTTTAGATATGGAAGTACCCAAAACGGAACTTACTTTAGAGCGTCCTAGTGTGATGTTTAAATTTGCTAATCAAGATGTTGAAGCAATGGATGATGCGGACAAGTTGTTGTTGCGTCTTGGCAAAGATAACTTGTTAGTAATAAAGTCAATATTGTTGGAAGTGAATGAAAAATTAGCGAAAGAGAATAACTAGTGTATGAGTTCAATGCATGTACCAGAGCATATTCCTAAACGTCAAAGTAAATCACTACAAGCAATTGGTAACTTTGTCTTAAAGTGCCTTGGTTGGTCTGTTCAAGGGCAGCTACCAGAGCAGCATAAGAAATTAATTCTATCTGTAGCGCCTCACACGTCTAACTGGGATTTTGTTGTCGCGATTGCGGTAATGCTCTCTCTCGACATTAAGGTAACATTCCTAGGTAAGAACAGTATTTTCAAAGGGATTTTTGGCAAGTGGCTTACCAGTTTGGGAGGGGTAGGTATTGATCGTGCACATCGCCATGGCGTTGTGGGTCAAATGGTTGAACGATTTGCAGCTCAAGAATATATGTTACTTGCTTTAGCACCTGAAGGAACGCGTAGTAAAACCAAGGAATGGAAAACAGGATTCTTACATATGGCTAAGCAAGCGCAAGTGCCCATTGTTCCTGTTGGATTAGACTACAAGAAAAAGCAAGTTTTGTTCCTACCACATCATTTTGTCGTAGGGGAGATTGAAGAAGAGTTGATCGCAGTAAAAGCAATGTACACACCGTTTTGTGCAAAAAATCCTCACTTGGTGTAGATTTTATTGATTGTACTTGCAACTCAACAATAGTTTAGCGATAATTCGCGCCGCCTTAGGGCAATCTATGGTGACCCTTTCGGTCCCTTCGCAATGATACTCTGTGAACTCGGCCAGGTCCGGAAGGAAGCAACCGCAGCAGACGACTCATGTGCCGGAGTGTGGCTGATTGGGTTGCCACCCAATAAATACCTCCCCTATATATTTCTATATCGCTTGCCCATTTAACTTCAATTAAACACATTAGAAATGTGCGCATGTGCCATGTTAATACTGCAATGCAAATTTGGGGTTGAGTTTATATATCGCCTTGGTAAGATTGTACAAAAGAACAACAAGGAATGGTCGTGTTAGAAGCTGTAGCTGTCTCCCAAAAATTATCCAGAGAAACCTTTAACTTACTACCGGGCAAAGTGATAGATGTACAGATTAATCACCCTGTTACAATAAGGATAAAAACTACGCTAGTCGGTTATGAGGTGGGAAAATACATCATTCTCAAATACCCCAAAGTGGCATCTTCAGCGAATTATAACGATGTTCTGGTGCAAGGTAATGTAGCGATAGTGCGTTATTTAGTTGAGGGTGAAAAAGGATGTTGTTTCGCTTTTCGTTCTACCATTCGTTGTATTTCGCAACATCCAGAAAAGTTCATTTACTTGAGTTATCCCGAGGAAATAGAAAACCGTGAACTTAGACAACACCAGCGGGTGTCAACCAATCTCCCAGCGGCAATAACCCTAGGAAATGATTTCAATGGTATTTCGAAAATCACTGGGGTGATAAGAGATATTTCACGTAATGGGTGTGGTTTTTACTTTGTCGCACACAACGACAATATCACTGTTCATAAACGGGATGTATTTATTACGATTAAGCAGCCAGACAATCAGATCATTAAGATTAGTGCGAGTGTGTGCAATAGTAGGAATGAATGTGGCACTGTTAGCGTAGGTATCAAGTTCAATGAAAACGATAAGCAAGTTCAGGCTTTATTTGAACAATTGCTTATCGAAAGTCATCTAACGTAACTAGGTTGAAAAGTCGATAGAGGCTATTCGGCCTCATGCGTTTTCATAAACTCTAACGCCTTTCTCACCGCTACCTTAACATTATTTTCCATTTCAAACCTTTCTGAGGCGGGTAAATAGAATGCCATATCGACTTCATGTCTAATATAGCGAGAAGGTAGTTGATTTAATACGACACATGTTAAGTCAGCCATAAAATCACTGTCATATTTTTCTTCAAGTTTGAGCGTAGCAAAATGTTGAATGACAAGTTTTTCATAGTAGTTATGAATGTCGTCAGATATTTTCATAAAAGACTCCTCAGTTATTTCTACTCTAAAGCCTAAATGCTAGAATTTCAAAAAGCGAGTATTAATTGTAATTTAATCGAAATCGTAAAATATAAAATAATATTAGACCAACCAGCCAGTATCTTATTGCTTTTCTTGTTGTTCTATTTGCCTTTCAATCATGCTAATTGCTTGACGACAGCGGCCTAATCTTTGGTGTAAGGTTAATATCTCTTGTGTAAGTTGGCTTTGCGGTCCGTTACCTGTCGAGTTGAGGTGACGTTGTTTTTCTTCAAGCATTGCAACCAGACGTCGCTCGAATTCATGTGTTTCCGACAATTTTGCATATAGCGTTTGAATTGGTTGTAATACCCTTGACATAGCTTGTTTAAACCTAGCTTTACCAAGGTGATCTTTTCGATATTTATCAATGGCTTTTAAACTGTCTTTAGCGTTCATCGCCTTGATGATCGCTGCGCACTGTAGCTCTATCTTCTCTACCTGAAATGCAAGAAAACTAAGTTGCCCTTGTTGAAGCAATTGCTCGGCGTGTTGAAGCTCTTTTTCTATTTCAGTTACATAAGGGAGAAATAATTTACTTCTGCTCCTAAAGCACTCTTGGTTGAATAACTGATGCTTTGGGCTTGTGCTGTTATTTCGTTGAGATGCATTTTGGTCGAGTTCCCTTGCTTGTACATAGAGCTTTCGTAGCAGGTTTCTAATCTTATCTATCGCTAACTGTGCTTTACTTCGTTGCATCGCTATAACCAAGCTTGATACGCGAGATTCGCAGACATTAAGATGACGATGGTGATAAATACAGGGCGGATAAACTTGCCACCAAACTTTATTGCTGAATGAGCGCCAACCCAAGCGCCAGCCATAATAAACAATCCCATTGCCAAGCCTAGAAAGACGTTAACATAGCCGAGATAAAGAAAAGTTAATAAACTGCATGCATTACTTACAAAGTTTGTTGCACGTGCTAAACCGCAGCTTAACATAATGTTGATTTTGTATAGAGCACTTGAACTTGCCGTCCAAAATGCACCGGTGCCTGGGCCCGCAAGCCCATCATAAAATCCTAGTATTAATCCTTGAGTGCTCTGAATTAGTTTCAACTGCTTAGATTCTACAGGCAATTTACTGTCGTTATATACAACGTTTTTGGCAAGTAGCGTATATATAGCTGTGATGATGATCAGAATAGGAAGATACTTTTCTAAAAATTCAATTGTTAGAAATGAAACAATCAGCGTACCTATAACTGCACCTATAGCAGTGGCGATAAGTGAAGTTCGCCAAAACTTTGGATCAAACAGTTTTTGCCGATAGAACGTAAAAGACGCAGTAAAGGAACCAAATGTTGCAGCGAGTTTATTTGTCGCAAGTGCAATATGCGGTGGTAGTCCCGTTGAAAGCAATGCGGGTACGGTTAACATACCTCCACCGCCAGCAATAGCATCGATAAGCCCTGCTAAAAACGCAACGGTACACAGAATAAACCAAAGTTCCACACTGAGGATTGGCTCTATCAAATCGACGCCCTAAGTTGTATCAAAAAATCGCAGCGATTCTACCACATTATTATGCGAGTTTGTTTTAGAATTTTTCATCTTTACATAACAGCACTTAGGGTTGCACAAATACTTAGAACAAATTTGAAAGCATTAATGTTAACGATTTCATTTAACTTCGTTTTTACATCATTTTTATTTATTTTTGGCGAAAAAAAAACAACTGTGTCAACAAGTTCAAGTGCAGGCTACAATTTTTTTAAATAATTTTCTTAGACATGTCCGAAAAAGTTTACGAAAGTTTATGACGTTGGTGTTACCTATTGAATTATATGGTTTTTTATTTTTCAGGTGATTCTTTGTTTTACACAGGATTATTGTGATTAAATTGTCAAATATTTAATGTTTGTTTTCTTTATCTTATTGTTTTTTCAGTGTTTTGTTTATTATGGTGAAAGCTGGGATAACGTGGTAGGCTTGATATGTGTTGAAAAACTTCTCTCATGTTGGTTATTCTTTTTATTTCAATGTGTTATGTTGGTTCTGTAAGGTGTTTTTCGGTGTTTCGTAGTGTCAAGTTACGTAACACTGTGTTGACCCACATTATAAATAACGTTTACTATCAAGTGAGATTGAAATAGCGGCATGCTATTTCTTACAAGAAAAACAAAGCAATATAGCTTTGGTTTAAAAACATTAGAATCACGCAAAGTGGTCTAAGGGAGAAAAAATGTATAACAATAGCAAAATAGCTAGAGCTGTTCGTTTAGCTATGTTCGTAGGAGCTAGCTCGGCGGCTGCAATTGCTACACCAACATTCGCTGCTGAAGAAGGTGCAGATGTTGAACGCATTGAAGTAACTGGTTCACGTATTAAGCGTTCAGAGTTTGAATCTGCTAGTCCAATTTCTGTATTCGATTCAAAACAAATTCTTGCAACTGGTGTTACCAGTGTTGATGAATTCCTAAAGGACATCCCTGCGTTTTCGGGCTTCCAGTTAGGTGCATCAACAAACAACGGTAACGACGGTCAAAAGAAAGTTGATTTACGTGGTCTTTCTTTTAACCGTACGCTAGTGCTTATCAATGGTCGCCGCCAGGTGGGTGACGTAAATGATGACGGTGCAGTTGATATTAACTCAGTACCAATCGGTATGGTTAAGCGCATTGAAGTACTAAAAGACGGTGCTTCTACAATTTATGGTGCTGATGCAATCGCTGGTGTTGTAAACATAATTCTAAAAGATGACTTTGAAGGATTTGAAATTACAGCTAACTGGGGTGCAGGTACGGAAGATGGTCAAGCTGAGAACTTGGGCATTTCAATGGTTGCTGGTACCGCTAGTGACAAAGGAAGCTTCACAGTTGGTATGGAATATAGCCGCCAACATGAGATGAAGCAGGCTGAAAAGTCTTGGGCGACAGAAGCCTTATACCCACAATTACAAGATGATGGTAGTTTCTTAGCTGTAGGTGCAGGTTCATCTAACAGCCGTAAGATTACTATTTTTGACGCAGGTGCAATTGCTGCAGCTGGTGGCAGTACATTTATTGTAGATGAAGCAACAGGTCAAATTAGACCATTTGGTAAAGATTTTAACGGCAATAATGTAAACGATACCTATAATTATGCGCCAGTTAATGCTTTGATTACGCCAAATGAGCGTTTTCAATTTGCTGCGAATGGTAATTATGAGTATATGGACGAACAACGTGTATATATGGAAACATTATATACACGCCGTACTTCACACCAGCGTTTAGCTCCTGACGCATCATTTACGACAAATGATGATATTCAATTAGTTCCAGCATCTAACCCATTTAACCCATTTGGCGATAATGCGAATAACCCTTACGGTATTAGCGGAGAAGACGTTCGTATTAACCGTCGTTTCGTTGAGTCAGGCGGTCGTTTGTATCAACAGTCTGTTGATACATTCCGTATGGTGTTTGGTTTAGACGGTTACATTGATGATACATTTGGTTATGACGTATCATTCACATACGCTGAAAACGAATCTGTACAAGAAACAGGCTTCTTGCATCGCTTAGACAGATGGCAAATCATGGTTAACCCAGATATGTGTTCAGCAAATGCCGATTGTGTGGCTGCAGGTGGCATGGAATTCAATCCATTCGCTCCATATGGCACTATTACTGATGATCAAATTGGCTATTTGATGGCAAACTCATTAAAAGATACTTCTTGGGGTCGTTTAATGTTGTTCCAAGCGGTATTCAGTGGCGAAGTTGAAAGTATTGACTTCGGTGCAGGTAGTCTTGGTTGGGCTGCTGGTTTTGAGCATCGCTATGAAAATGGCCGTTTCTCGCCAGATGAATTCATGGGTGAAGGTTTAACAACTTCAGGCGCTTCTGATCCACAAGAGGGTGGCTTCAAGGTTGATGAACTTTATGCTGAATTTAATATGCCAATCACGGATAACCTAATTGTTGACGCATCACTTCGTTATTCAGACTATGACACAGTAGGTAACACTACTAACTACAAAGTTGGCGTAGACTATCGATTAAATGATGCAATCAAGTTCAGAACTGGTTTAGCAACGGGTTTCCGTGCTCCTAACATTTCTGAAATCAACCAAGATTCAACAGCTAACTTCCCAGTTGTAGAGCCATGGTGTGAGTTTATGGATCGTCGTAACGATATTACTGAAACGATGCGAGAAAACTGTATCGCACTAGGTATGGCGACAGATGATTCATCTGAAATGGGCTTTGCATGGCAATCGACTGTTACTGAAAGCGCGCCACCAAAAGGTTCATTAAAGCCAGAAGAATCTGATACATTCACATTTGGTATGGTAATTGAACCTCTAGAAAACTTGAATGTTAGTATTGATTACTGGAGTATTGAAGTTGATAACGTTATTGGTATTCCAAGCTTCAATGACTTGTCATATAACTGTTTAGACTCTGTTAATATGAGTGCAGCTTCTTGTCAAGTATTTGAAGATTGGACAGGTGGCAACTCTCCATTGGCGCTACCTGGTACAGGTCTAGCGATTCCATCTGATGCGACGGTTACATACGGTAACTTAGGTAAGCTGAAAACATCAGGCTTAGATATTGACGTACAATATACTGTTGACGTCGATTTCGGTTTTGGTAACCAACTTGACCTACGTTGGTCTGCTACGCACACGTTTGAGCGTGAAGAAACTTTCGCACTAACTGGTACAACCGACACAATCGGTACTGCAGACGGTTTCGCTGTATATCCAGAACTTCGTATGAATGCATCAGCTAACTTAATGGGTGATGATTGGAATGTTCAGTGGTCAATGCGCTTTATTGGTGAAACAGAGGATGCTACACGTCCAGCTGCAATCACTGATGACCATGTAGCTGAAGAAGTTATTTACCACGATTTAACGGGTAGCTATACATTCGGTACAGTTTCGTTCTCAGTTGGTATTGCTAACTTAACTGATGAAGATGCGCCTCGTTTCCACAGTGCATTTAACGCGAATACAGAGCCAGGAATGTACGACGTAATTGGTCGTCGATTATTCGGTAGTGTTAACGTTAAGTTCTAATGAACTGGCTCTTTTTAAAGAGCTCAAATAATATGCTAAAAGCCCTGTCTTAAACGACGGGGCTTTTTATTGTGTGTTTTTCCCACTCTGATGTATGTTTAATACCAATCCGCATAAATAATTGCCCACTTGGAATGACATGGACAACATTAGAACAAACGAAATAAGTGTAGATATAGTTGTTCTAGGCTTTGGCATCCTGCGTCGCTCTACCTTCTGCATCTATGCAGAAAATTATGAAATTATCACTTTCTTGACATAGCTATGAACTGGTCAAATATCTATTTCACTTGGTATAAATAAACTATACTATTTGAATTTAGCGCTTCGTTTTAGTGCATTAGTAAGGCAATAGAAAAATTCTGCGATTTGGCGACTTCCTCATTTGTACGCCTAACCTAATGTAACCTCATAGGTAAATAAGCTACTCACTTAAAAGGTAAGCTAACGCGTCGATGAGAAAACATAAGATAGTGCATGTTTAAAGTACTACTAATCGCACATTTAATATTTTCAATTGAAAATTTCCGTTAATAACTGCAACAATTTGTTTCTATCGGGTCATGGTTGTTTGTTTTGTGCTCACCAAGTGCGTGTTTTGTACTAATTTAATACATATTGGTAATTAAATTTGACTTACTACGAATGAATTAGTAAAACATACAAAGTCAATATTTTCGTACTGAGGAACATATAGGATTATTTGATACTATCTTATCAGAAATTACTTACCAGCCTTAAGCAAGCTTGGTGGGTTGATGAGGTGTTACAAATGTAAGATTATTTATTTAACTTTTGTTAAATAAATAACCTTTTTTATATGCCTGGTTGACAGTTACGCTGTCCTTTGGGAATATTGCATGGTTTTATTACTAGAGAAATTAAAACTACAGCAGATTATTAGGTTTGCGTTAACAATAATTTTGTTATCTAAATTCAATAGCAATTGGTTGGGAACTATGTCCAAATTAAGCAAAAAAAGCCTTATCGCATCAACTATCGTTGGCGCCATGGCATTATCAGCAAGCAACGTTGCTTTCGCTGATAAACTATCTGATTTACAAAGTGCTGAAGAAAAAATCTTCAAAACGTCTCAAAAATCTCAAGCTAAAGTGAGCAGCATTTATGAGCAAACAATAGAGTTAATCGGTGAGTACCGTAACACTGTTGACGAAGCTGAACTACTTAGCAGCTACAATGACCACGTACAATTAATGGTTAATGACCAACGTGCGAACATTGCATCACTTGAGAAACAAATTGCTGGCATCGATAAGATCAAGCAAGGTGTTGTTCCTTTAATGTACAAAATGATCGATACATTGGAAAAGTTTGTTGAATTAGACGTTCCAATGAACTTAGAAAGTCGTAAAGAGCGTATCGCTAACTTACGTAAGATCATGGCTGACTCTAACGTGACGACTTCTGAGCAATTCCGCTTAGTACTTGAAGCGTACGAAATTGAAGCAAACTACGGTACTATTTTTGATGCATATCAAGCTGAGCTTGATTTAGGTGACCGCACTATCACTGCTGATTTCGTTCACATGGGTCGTGTTGCATTGGTTGCTCAATCACTTGATATGAAGAATGCTTGGGTTTGGAACAACAATTCACGTTCTTGGGAAGCGTTGGGTGATGAGTACTTGAAAACCGTTACTGACACTATTCGTATGGCACGTAAGCAACTTCCAATGGACTTAACTAAACTACCAGTATTTGCAGCAGGAGCAAAATAATGAAGAAAGTTATTAATTTTGTATTACTAGCTGCAAGCATGTCAGCTGGCCTTACAAGTGTCGCACAAGCTAACGACCTTGATAAGCTACTTCAACAAGTAAAAGCTGACCGTATCTCAGAAGCTAAAATTGACAAGAAACGTGAAGCAGAATTTATGGCTGCACGTGCTGACAAACAGGCTTTATTGAACAAAGCAAAAGCTGAGTTGAAAGCACAGCAAGAACGTAACAAGCGTTTAAACAAAGAATTTGCTGATAACGAAATCACGCTTTCGCAAAAAGCAGTTGAACTAGACAACGCCAAAGGTACTTTAGGCGAAATGTTCGGTGTTAGTCGTTCGGCAGCAGCTAACGCATACGGTTCTGTTACAACTTCGATTGTAAGTGCTGAATTCCCAGGTCGTGGTGAGGTACTTAACCGTATCGCTAACTCGAAGGAAATCCCAGCGTTGGAAGACTTAGAAGAGTTATGGTTTGCACTTCAAACAGAAATGACTGAATCAGGTAAAGTTTCTCAGTTTACAACTGAAGTGACTCAACTTGATGGTTCTAAGTCACAAGAATCTGTTACACGTATCGGTACTTTTAACTTAGTATCAGACAACGGTTTCTTAAATTACAACGATGAAGTTGGTCAAGTTCAGCCACTAGCTAAGCAACCTGCTGGCTACATTGCTGAAACAGCATCTTCATTCTTCAACACTTCTTCAGGTTATGCGCCAGTATACGTTGACCCGTCACGTGGTGCTATCTTAGCGCTTGAAACACGTAAGCGTACGTTGATGGAATTCTACCATCAAGGTGAAGAAGTAGGTTACGGTATCACTATCCTACTAGTAATCGGTTTATTGATTGCATTAGAGCGTATGGTTGTTCTAGGTGCTATGGGCGCTAAAATCAAAGCTCAACAAAAAGACCTTTCTACACCAAACGAAAACAACCCACTTGGTCGTTTATTGAAAGTTTACCATGACAACAGAGATGCTGATGCTGAAACGTTAGAGCTTAAGCTAGACGAAGCTATCTTACGTGAAACACCAACTATTGACCGTGGTATCAACCTAATCAAGATGTTCGCGGCTATCGCGCCACTTATGGGTCTATTAGGTACAGTTATCGGTATGATCATGACGTTCCAAACGATTACATTGTTCGGTACAGGTGACCCGAAAATCATGGCAGGTAACATCTCTCTTGCACTTGTAACTACTGCACTAGGTCTAATCGCAGCATTGCCACTAATCCTAGTTCACAGCATCGTTGCTGGTCGCAGTAAAGCGGTTCTTCACAAGTTAGACGAGCAAAGCGCTGGTTTAATTGCTGAAATCGCTGAGAAGGAGTCTAAATAATGTTATTCCTGATAGAGCTTGTTGAATCTGTCAGGAGTTTTATTGCAACTGGCGGTAATGTACTTTACTTTGTCGCCTTTGCTCTCTTAATGATGTGGATACTAATGATTGAACGTTATTGGTTCCTTGCGTCTACTTACCCATCTCTTAGAGATGGCATTATTGAAAAGTGGAATGCGAGAGAAGATACAACGTCATGGTATGCACATCGTATCAGAGATACATGGATCTCCGAAGCGACAGAATTACTTGAGCGTAATATGCTTACAATTAAAACCTTAGTGGCAATGTGTCCACTGATTGGATTGCTAGGTACTGTGACAGGTATGATTTCAGTATTTGAAACTATGGCACAACAAGGTACAGGTAATCCACGTCTAATGGCGTCAGGTATATCGATGGCAACAATTCCGACAATGGCGGGCATGGTTGCAGCATTATCAGGCGTATTTTTTAGTTCAAGATTAGACGCTAAAGTTAAATTGGCCAAGGCTAAACTGGTTGACAGTTTACCTCACCACTAGAGAGAAATTGATATGGCACGTAAACGTATTCGTGAAGAAGAAGAAGCGGCAATTGATATGACGCCGATGCTAGACATCGTATTTATCATGCTAATATTCTTCATTGTTACCACTTCATTTGTTAAAGAAGCGGGTATTGAAGTAAATAAACCCAAAGCGGCTAATCAGACTAAGCAAAAGTCAGCAAATATTTTCATCGCGGTGAAAGATACTGGTGAAATTTGGTTAGACAAACGCCGTGTGGATGTTGAGCGTGTTGCAGCGAACATTGAAAAATTGTTAGCTGAACAACCAACTGATGTTGTAATCATTCAAGCTGACAAAGATGCTAAACACGGCATTGTTGTTAAGGTAATGGATGCTATTAAAGACGCGGGCATAGACCGAATTTCTATCGCTGCAGCTAAGGGGTAGCAATATGGTTCGCTTTTTAGTATCAATACTACTAGGCGCAGCTGTAACTTTTGCATTATTCGTATTCATGGCCTTCCTTGTTTCTAGCGGTGATAGAAATAAGGAAGAGCAACAAGAGAATATTGTAGTAGAAGTTAACACTACGCCGCCTAAGTCGGCTGCTGAAACACGTAAGCGTGTTCCGCCGCCACCACCACCGCCGCCTAAAACGCCGCCTAAGCCTCAAGCACCAGAGCCTGAGCCAAGCAATACAAGTGGTGGCATCTCGTTTAACATGCCTAGCTTAAATCTAGGAGGTGCTTCGACGGGCATGTCGGCACCAGGTGCAGGTTTTGGTAGAGATGGTGATGCAACACCAATCGTTCGAATTGAGCCTAAGTATCCAATACAGGCTGCTCGTGATGGTAAAGAAGGGTGGGTAAAACTATCTTTCACTATCAATGAAGTAGGTGGTGTTGAAGATGTTAAGGTTATCGACGCAGAACCTAAGCGTATTTTCGACAAAGAAGCGCGTAGAGCGTTACGAAAGTGGAAATACAAACCAAAAGTTGTAGATGGCAAACCAGTACGTCGTCCTGGATTAACAGTACAATTAGACTTTACGATGGATGGAGGTAATTAGTTATGAGTAAGTTAATTACATCAGCGCTTGTGTGTGCATCAATTGCACTTGCACAACTTCCACTGTCTGCACCAGCTCAGGCTGGTGCCGCAGCGGCCGAAGAAAAGCCTAAGCGTAAAGTTCAACTGCCAAGTCCGTCAGTGGGTAAGAAGGTAGGTAAAGCGTTTGAAGCGTATTCAGCTGAAGATATTGATGGTGCGATTGTCATTTTAAAAGATATCGATGCTAAGCGTGACTATGACGTTGCCTACGTAAATTACTTTACTGGTCAAATGTATGCCATGAAAGCGAAGGGTAGTGAAGCCTTACCGTATATAGTTAAAGCGATTGAGCCTGATATCTTGAATGAAGCAGATCACGCAGGTGCTTTAAGACTTGCAGCTGACTTGTCTTCAATAGAGGAAGATTTTGCAAATGCGATCAAGTACTACTATGAATGGATAGCATTTACTGGTAAAGAGGATGGTGATGTCTATACGCGTATTGCACAAGCCTATGTAGCTAATAAGCAATTAGATAAAGTCATTGATCCGGCAGATAAAGCGATTGCTGCTTATGGCGATAAGCTTAATCAAAACCCATATATTCTTAAAGTCACGTCTTATTATGAACGTAAGATGACGAAGGAAACGATTGGCTTATTGGAAGATATGGTTCAAATGTTTTCTAGTGAGAAAAAGTGGTGGGTAATGCTTGGCCAGCTTTACATCATGGAAGAGAAGTATGAAAAAGCACTGGCAACGTTAGACCTAGCCTATAAACAAGGTTACTTGGAAAAAGAATCTGAGATGAAAACCTTGGCAAGTCTATATGCACAAAGTGAAATGCCATACAAATCTGCGTTGATTCTTGAGAAGCATATCGCATCTGGATTAATTAAGCGTGATGACAAAAACATCGCTTCGTTAGCCAACGCTTGGCATGCTGCGTTAGATATTGATAAGGCTGCTAAATATTATGGTGAACTAGCTAAGATGACTAATCTTACTAAGCACTATGAGAAGCAAGCGGTGTTATTTAAGCAAGACGAGCAGTTTAAACCAGCGATTGTTGCCTACAACAAAGCGTTGGAAGGTGGTTCTAAAAACAAAGGCACAATTTATATGGGACTAGCAGAATGTCATTTCTACCTAGGTCAATATAAAGAAGCACATTCGGCAATTGTGAAAGCTGCTGATTATCCTAAGACAAAGCGTGCAGCAACTTCTTGGGCTTCATATATCAAAGAAACAGCACAACGTAAGAAAGTTAAGATTTAATCACTTAGTTACTTAATTGTGTTGAAAAAGCCGACGAAAGTCGGCTTTTTTTTGCTTTAAACATGACCCGTCCTAAATAAGTGTCAACCTATACCAGGACAACACAACATCGACTTTGTAAATCACGCTTCCTGCGAGATCTACCACAATATTCTTCGTATCCTAGCCAAGGAAAAATAAAGCTACTAACAACGGAGTGAAAGTTTACTGTAATTTTAGTGTAAAATATTTGTGATTTTTGCATCGTATTCTTGATCTTGATCAAATAACGCTGTTAAAAAAGCAGCAATTAGGCTAGAATGCGCGCCGATTTATACGTAGTTTAGGAAGTTCACAATGTCTCACGATGAAAATTTCAAAGATAGCTCATCAATTGTTCACTTAGTTTTGGCCCTTGGCGCACTAGTAGTGTTCCCACTATTACCAACCGTTATGGGTTGGTTCACAATGTTAAGATAACCACTTTATGATTGATAATCGTAAAGTACTTGTCGTTGACGACAAGCAACACGTGCTAGATACCGTGAGAATTTGGTTAGCAGAGTGTGGCTTAGTCGTTGACACAGCTTCAAATGGACTTGATGGTTTAGAAAAAGCGAGCAAAGGTAATTACCGATTAATCATCATTGATCACCTAATGCCGCTAATGAATGGACTACAACTAGCCAAAAACCTTAAACAAAAAGAACTTACGGCAAATATTCCATTGTTGTTCATGACCACGCAAGACGTCAAAAGTATTAATGACTCTACTGATGTCAAGAACTTCATCAGTATTGTTGAAAAACCTCTCGATAAAACAGAATTCTTTACTGTACTTAGCCGCTATTTACCTGAAAATAGTCTTAAACAGTCACTATAATTTTTAATGATTTTCCTTTATCCTGTACGCTTATAATTTTTATTACAAGTTACACAATGACGGAATCACAGTTAAACATTATTAAAAATGCTGTCCGCGACATTCCTGATTATCCTAAACCGGGTATCCTGTTTAGAGATGTCACAGGAATCTTAGATGATGCGACAGCTTTTACTCTTACCATTGATATATTAGCAGACAAATATAGAGATCTTGGTGTTACCAAAGTAGTTGGTACAGAAGCTAGAGGCTTTTTATTTGGAGCTCCACTTGCGCTAAAACTCGGCGTTGGTTTTGTACCGGTACGCAAACCTGGCAAGTTACCTCGTGCTACCTTTGCTCAAGATTATGAACTTGAGTACGGTACTGATACCTTAGAGATTCATCAAGACGCGCTAACTGAAAATGACAAAGTGCTAATTGTAGATGACTTGTTAGCAACTGGCGGTACAATCGAAGCGACCACGAAGCTAATAAGAAAGCTTGGCGCAACTACGGAACACGCCGCATTCGTAATCTCGTTACCAGATCTTGGTGGTGAAGATCGCCTAGCCAGACTCGGTTTAGACACTTATTCTCTACTTCAATACGAGGGAGATTAAGACTCTTATGAGCTATCAAGTACTTGCCAGAAAGTGGCGTCCTAAATCATTCGCAGAATTGGTTGGACAAGAACACGTTGTTACAGTGTTAACGAACGCATTGCAACAACAACGATTGCATCATGCGTATTTATTCACTGGAACACGCGGTGTAGGTAAGACAACGATAGCTCGTATTTTTGCTAAAAGCTTAAACTGTTTACAAGGTATCACAGCTGAGCCTTGTGGCACGTGTGATGCGTGCGTTGACATAGATAATGGACGTTTTGTTGATTTACTTGAAATTGACGCTGCGTCTCGCACTAAAGTAGATGATACGCGCGAAATACTCGATAACGTTCAATATGCGCCTACCAGAGGACGTTTTAAAGTCTATCTGATTGACGAAGTGCACATGTTGTCACGTAGTAGCTTCAATGCGCTACTAAAGACATTAGAAGAGCCGCCAGAACACGTAAAATTTATTCTCGCAACCACTGATCCCAAGAAATTACCAATCACGGTGCTTTCACGTTGTTTGCAGTTTCATTTGAAATCGCTAACTGTTGAGCAAATCAGCCGTCAACTTGAACACATTCTTACACAAGAAAGCGTTACCAATGAACCAGCAACACTTAGCCTGTTAGCGAAAGCTGCACAAGGCAGTATGCGTGATTCGCTTAGTTTAACTGATCAAGCTATTGCGCAGGGGCAAGGGCACTTAACGGTTGCCAATGTTCAACAAATGCTCGGCGGTGTTGACCAACATTGGGCATACAAGATTCTCATTGCTTTATTAAAACAAGATAGCAAAGGGCTTATGGCGCTTTCATTAGAAATAGCATCTTATGCCCCAAGTTACAGCAGGTTGCTTGCTGAAATAATTCAGCTCCTTCATCAAACAGCGCTCGCGCAAATTGTTGGTGTTAAGTTTGATTTATTACCTGAGCACAAAGCACTGATGGAAAAGTTTGTCCGTTTAATGTCACCGGAAGATGTTCAGTTATATTATCAAATCGCGTTAAACGGTCGCAAAGATTTACCCTATGCAATGGACGAACAAGCGGCGTTTGATATGGTGCTGTTACGTATGTTGGCATTTCGCCCTGAAGCCAATAGTACGACTATTGTTGCTAGTGGAGCTGTATCAGATGAAGTGCAACAAGAAATTGATGAACTAACACTATCCGAAAGTACACAGCTACCTTCAGAAATTGCTAATCCTAAAAATAATTCGAATGCTGAATTAGCCCAGAACGATACCAGCTCTGCCGAAAAGTATACCCTTGAAGGAGGTATAGCAGAAAACCCAATTGAGACTACTGCTACCATCGAAAATATAGCGGTTGATATTCCTAGCGAGCAAGAGTCGTTAACTAGTGAACATCACCTGAATCAGCCGGACAATGAAAGTGCTAATCAAAGCGCTAATCAAAGCAACGAGGCACTTGCTGAACTCGATTCACAAATGGCTGCACTTGAAGCGCAGGCCGGCGATATGATGCTTGATACACCGAATTTAGCGGCAACAGCAAGTAATCAAAACTTGCCGGAGGTGGAACTCGCTGCTGAACTTACGGAACAAGCCAGTGTTGAACAAACACAGGTTCAGCACAACGCTGCCTCGTTAGCACCTTCAAATATGCTTAGTGAGGCTCATGAAGAAGAAAGTTCTTCTACAGATCAGCCTGAAAGTAATTCGTCAAATCAATCAGCTTCAATGGAGCCTAATGTTGAGTCAATAAGCAATGAGCATCAGCAAGTTGACCAGCAAGCACACACTCAAATTGAACCACTTCCGGATTCATCTCCCGTTGCTGCGGTATTAGCATCCAGAAATATGCTACGTAGTCGCAAGAAAGCATTGGAGAGCGACGGAAAAAAGTCTAACGACGCAGCAAAGCGTCAAAACGATGAGGTGCAACCACTCGAGATCCCTGTAGATGTCCCGAGTATAGAAACGTTGCCAGAGCAGCCATATCAACCGGAAATCATCGACCCTGCGGTAGTTACTAAGGCTAATCAAATTGACAAGTGGGCGAATATGATTGATTCGATGTCGTTGGGCGGCCGGTTGCGTCAGCTCGCTATTCATTCGACCATTTCCGAAAACTCGACAGATGATTTATTGTTATTGCAATTGGATCAATCGACCAAGCATTTGCAAAGCGATGCTGCACACAAACAATTAGAAGCGCATTTGTGCCAATTGCTCAATCGCGAAATAAAAGTAGAAATTGAAGTGGTCGAGGCGACTCAAGATGATCCATTTCAAATTCAAACAGATATTAATGAAAAACGCTATGATTATGCCAAAGATCTGCTACTTAACGACGACATCGTTAATCGATTACAGCAAGAATTTGATGCAGTACTGGACGAATCCACTATAGCTGCGAGATAATAGCAGCAATACAGCTATTAATTTAGCCTTGAACTTTAGCGCGCAACCCTCTATTGTTGCGACATCTGAAATGCGGAGTAAGAATTATGATGAAAGGTGGCATGGGCAACTTAATGAAGCAAGCCCAACAAATGCAAGCAAAAATGCAAAAAGCGCAAGAAGAGCTTGCTAACATGGAAGTAACTGGCGAAGCCGGTGCTGGTATGGTTAAAGTAACAATGACTGGTAGCCACAGCGTACGCCGCGTAGAAATCGACGAAAGTTTGATGGAAGACGACAAAGAGATGATCGAAGACTTAGTAGCTGCTGCATTTAATGACGCAGTACGCCGAGTTGAAGAGCAGAACAAAGAGAAAATGGGCGCTTTAACGGGCGGCATGCAAATGCCTCCAGGCTTCAAAATGCCGTTCTAAGAACTGCGATATAAATCATTAAAAACAGCGCCAATTGGCGCTGTTTTTGTTTGTGATATAAGTACAAGCTACATTTTTATCTTAGTTATCGTTATGCCTTGGCGTGACACATGCACATTACAATCCGTCTATCAAAAAATTTAGCGCTACCCAAGTAGCGCTATCATCCGAAATATTTGCTTAGCGTCAAATTCGTTGAACGAGAGATTATCAAGACCTGCTATTTTTCGTGCCAAAAAAAATCCAATCAAAATCCTTGTTTTAACCAGATTCTCTCTATAGAGCGTAACTGGCATTTAGCTCTTATACTTAAATTAGTGAAATTTTTTAAAACCTGACACTTGTGTCAGAAAAATCTTCTGTTATAGTGATCGACAAATAAAATTGCAGCATTCTGTCTCACAAAAAACACAGAATTAGCTAGCGATACCAACAAATTCACGACAAAAGAGTGGATAAATTGTATGTCAGAGAGCAATATCCGATTCTTGCTAAATAACACCTTAGTGTCATTGCAAGATATCGATCCCAACATGACCGTGTTGCAATATTTGCGCGACGAGCGGTTTCAACCAGGCACTAAAGAGGGCTGTGCATCAGGCGATTGCGGCGCATGTACCGTCGTTGTGGCTGAACTTGATCAGTCAAACCCACAGCAACTTAACTATAAGTCGTTAAATGCGTGTATTGCGTTTATTGGCACTATGCACGGTAAGCAGCTCATAACGGTTGAACACCTTAAGCAAGGAGCACAGCTCCATCATGTGCAACAGGCGATGGTTGATAATCACGCATCTCAATGCGGTTTTTGTACGCCGGGCTTTGTCATGTCAGCATTTGCATTGCATAAGCACAATCCAAAACCAAATCGTGAAGAAGTACTTGAAGCGCTTGCGGGCAACCTTTGTCGATGTACGGGGTATCGTTCAATTATTGATGCTGCATTAGTGGCAAGTGATGCGAATGAACCAGACTCGTTTGCACAGTTCTATCAACAAACCGTTGAGCAGCTTACCGAGTTAAACAAACAATCGCATGCCGCACTATCACAGTGTGGTAAACAATATTATGCGCCAACAAGTGCTGATGATTTAGCCCAACATTTGTTAACTAATCCTAACGCGACTCTAGTTGCCGGTGCGACTGACTTGGGACTTACTGTCACGCAGAATTTAGACGAAATTGAACACTTAGTTTATCTGGGCAATGTCGATGCGCTCAATGAATTCGTTGAAAGTGAAAATGAATTTATTGTGGGTTCAGCCGTACCTTATAGCCGATTCACGCCTGCGCTTGCCAATGAATATCATGAACTGGGTGAAATGATAGAGCGGATAGGTTCGCTTCAAATCCGAAACTCAGGTACGTTAGGCGGTAACATTGGCAATGCATCGCCTATTGGTGATATGCCTCCAGCACTTATTGCGCTAAATGCGACGATGACGCTACAACAAGGCCGCTCCGAGCGTACTATAGCGGTTGAAGACTATTTCGTTGACTACAAGAAAACGGTATTGGCTGAATCCGAATTTATTAAGTCTGTCACTATTCCTAAAAAGAGTGCTAATCAGCATCTCAAACTATACAAGATTTCTAAACGCATTGATGATGATATTTCAGCAGTACTCGCTGCTATTAATATTACCTTGGATAATGACATTGTGTCAGATGTAAGTATTGCTTTTGGTGGCATGGCCGCCATTCCAAAGCGCGCTGTTCAATGTGAGCAGGCGTTAAAAGGAAAACCTTTTAATCAACAAGCGATTGATAACGCTAAATTGGCACTTACTCAAGACTTCACACCCATGACAGACGTGCGTGCTAGCGATGCTTATCGCATGAAAGTTGCACAAAACCTCATACAAAAATGCTTTATTGAATTACAAAGTAGACCTGTTGAAACGCGAGTGGTGAATTATGCGTAATCTAACTGATATTTCTCAATACGCGAATAACGTTAAGCCAACAGGCGAAAGCATCGGTTTAGGTGGCGTTGGTCGTTCGAAAAAACATGAAAGTGCCAGTAAACATGTAAGTGGTGAAGCGCAGTATATTGACGATAGACCAACAGCACGCGGGCAACTGCATGCAGCCGTTGGTCAAAGTACACAAGCACATGCCACTATTAAGAAGCTAGATTTAACTCGTGTGCGTAATGCAGAGGGCGTCATTGAAGTGATTACTGTCGACGATGTCCCCGGTCACACAGATATTGGTCCGGTCTTTCCGGGGGATCCTGTACTGGCTATCGGCAAAGTGGAGTATGTGGGACAGCCAATTTTCGCTGTTGCGGCAACATCACATGATTTAGCACGAAAAGCGGTTAAACTGGCCGACATTGAATACGAACCGTTAGAAGCTGTGTTGTCAGTGAAAGACGCTTTGAAAAAGCAACACTTCGTGCGTCCGCCATTTACCATGAAACGCGGTGATTCAACGAGTGCCATCGAAAAAGCTGCGCATCAGTTGTCAGGTGAAATCTCAATTGGTGGACAAGAGCACTTCTATCTTGAAGGGCAAGTCTCATCGGTAGAGCCAGCGGAAGACGGTGGCATGCATGTCTATTCGTCTTCACAGCATCCGAGTGAAGTGCAGAAGCTAGTTGCTGAAGTGCTCGATATTCCATTGAATAAAGTCGTAGTTGACACCAGACGCATGGGGGGAGGCTTCGGTGGTAAAGAAACACAGGCTGCACCATGGGCATGTTTGGCAGCGTTATTGGTACGTAAAACCGGACGCCCTGTAAAATTCAAACTGAGTCGTGCTGACGATATCGGCATGACAGGTAAGCGTCACCCTTTTGAAAACAACTACCATGTTGGTTTCGACGAAAACGGGCAAATCAAGGGTATCGAAATTACGGTAAACGGTAATTGTGGTTATTCGCCTGACTTATCTGATGCCATAGTAGATCGTGCCATGTTCCATTCAGACAATGCGTATTATCTTGACCAAGCCACCGTTACGGGTAATCGCTGTAAACTAAATACGGTATCGCATACCGCCTATCGCGGTTTTGGTGGCCCGCAAGGTATGATGACCATAGAAATGGTGATGGATGATATCGCGCGTTATTTAGGTAAAGACCCGCTGGAAATACGTAAGCTTAATCTTTATGGCAAAGATGAACGCAATGTGACGCATTATCACCAAACGGTGGAGCATAACAAGCTAGCTGAGTTAATTGAGCGTTTAGAGCAATCTTCTGAATATCAACAACGACGTCAGGCAATCACAGAATTTAATACCAACAGCCCAGTGTTGAAAAAGGGCATTGCCTTAACCCCTGTAAAATTTGGTATATCCTTTACCGTGCAACATCTAAATCAGGCTGGTGCGTTGGTGCACATATATACCGACGGTACAATCCATTTGAATCACGGCGGCACTGAAATGGGACAAGGGCTATTCACAAAAGTCGCGCAGGTGGTTGCCCATGAATTTCAGGTTGATGTGGAAACTGTGGGTGTTTCGGCAACACGTACTGACAAAGTGCCAAATACATCACCCACGGCAGCTTCGTCAGGTACAGACTTGAACGGAAAAGCAGCGCAGGCGGCAGCTCGTACAATTAAACAGCGTTTGATCGATTATGCCTGCGAAGCTTATCAAGTAACAGCAAGCGAAGTTGTGTTTGAAAACAATCATGTAAAAGTTGGCGAGCAATCATTTACCTTTGCTGCGTTTGTCCAGCAAGCGTACATGGCACGGGTTTCTTTATCGTCAACTGGCTACTATAAAACACCCAAAATTCACTTTGATCGCGAAACCGCCAAAGGCCGACCATTCTTTTACTATTCAACTGGTGCCGCGGTATCTGAAGTGATAGTTGACACGCTTACTGGCGAATACAAAACATTACGCACCGACATTTTGCACGATGTTGGCCACTCGTTAAATCCAGCGATTGATATTGGTCAAATTGAAGGCGCATTTATTCAGGGCATGGGCTGGCTTACTACTGAGGAACTGGTATGGAATGATCAAGGTCGCATCCTTTCGATTAATCCAGCCACCTATAAAATCCCAGCCATTAGTGATACGCCAGAAGACTTCCGCGTTGAATTAGTGCCTGACGATCCTAATCGCGAACAAACAATTTACAATTCGAAAGCAGTAGGTGAGCCGCCGTTTATGTTGGGCATGTCGGTGTGGTCAGCGTTAAAAGATGCAATTGCTAGTGTGGCCGACTACAAAGTTAGCCCTAAACTAGATACGCCGGCAACACCAGAGCGTGTGCTGTGGGCAGTTGAACAAACACGTTCAGCTGTAAAACAGTCATAATTCGGCATGTGAGGGCAGAATGATGAATTGGTCAAAAGCGACATATAAACTCGCTAAGCAAGGCAAGGCGTATGTTTTAGTCACCGTGATAGGCGTGACAGGATCTACGCCGCGCAATAACGGCACTAAAATGGTGGTCACCAATGATGCATTGCATGACACTATTGGTGGCGGTCACTTAGAGCATGTATCGATCAAGTTTGCCCGTCATTTACTGGTTAATAATCAAGATAGTCAGCAGTTGGAACATTTTCAGCTCGGCAGCCAGCTAGGTCAATGCTGTGGTGGCAGTGCGAGTGTGCTGTTTGAATGTTTCGCAGCAAGCGAAGTGAATATTATGCTGTTTGGGGCTGGCCATGTTGGGCAAGCCTTAATTCCTATGCTAGCCGCTTTACCTGTGCAAGTGACATGGGTAGATAGCCGCGAGTCTCAATTTCCTGAACACTTTGACCAGATAAATAGTCATGGCAATATTCAGCGTGTGGTGAGTGAACAACCAGAAGATGAAGTGGCGCTTATGCCGGCAAATAGCTACTACATTGTGATGACACATAACCATCAAATGGACTTTGAAATCACACAGTCAATCTTGAAGCGAGGTGATTTTGGTTATTTAGGCTTAATCGCATCAGACACTAAGTGGCGACGATTTCAGCAACGATTTAAACACCGTGAAATTTCGCCTGAATTAGTCCAACGCATGCACTGTCCTATTGGTTTACCTGATGTGACCGGAAAATTGCCTATGGAAGTGGCGGTGTCTGTAGCCGCACAAGTTATCAGTATTTATCAGCAACAGGCATTTGCTCAACAGGCAATAAATCGGACGACTAACGATCAGGAAAACGTAAAGGGCTCACATAAAGGTGTGTCATGGAAAGCGTTGGCTGCATCATTACAAGCAGCTGAGTCACCTTCTGAACAGAATGAATCGTCTGTCAGCCAGAACGGAGAAGCTAGTGGCTTAACTGAGACACCAGAATCGCCTGAGGCACAATTATCCTTTAAGGCGCCTACGCGTCATTCCTCGTAAATTTTATATAGGAGAAGCAAGGTGAAACATTTTGCCCTGCAAAGTCAAAACGTCATTATAAACGGCAGTATGAAGGCTGCCTGTGTGGAAGTTAAAGGCGAGTATATTCACGCCATTCACGCGTATGGTACCGAGCTTAACTGTGACGTACGTGATTTAGGTCAACAGGTGCTGATGCCCGGTTTAGTGGATTCGCACGTACATATCAATGAACCGGGACGTACGGAATGGGAAGGATTTAATACGGCGACACAAGCGGCCGCAGCAGGCGGCATTACCACTTTAGTCGACATGCCATTAAATTGTATTCCAGTAACTACAACGCCTGCAGCTTTTCAGGAAAAGCTAGATTCAGTGCACGACAAGCTGTGGGTGGACTGTGGCTTCTGGGGCGGTGTAATCCCACAAAATTTAGATGACCTAGATGATTTGTTAGAAGCTGGTGTACTCGGGGTCAAATCCTTTCTGATAGATTCAGGCGTTAAAGAGTTTCCACATGTTGAAGCTGAGCACATGCGCAAAGCAATTCCAATTTTGGCGAAACATGATGTGCCGTACCTAATTCATGCGGAATTAGACTGTGGCGGCTTTGATGATATTGTTATTGGTGATAAATATCAGAGCTTTTTGGCTTCTCGTCCTAAAAAATGGGAAAACGATGCGATTTCTCTAATGGCTGACTTAGCGCGTGAAGCTAAAAGTAATGGTCATAATAGCAAAATTCATATCGTGCATTTGTCGTCAGACGAAGGGCTCGAATATATTTCACAGGCGCAATCGGAAGGCATTACCTTTACCGCTGAAACCTGTCCGCATTATTTAACGTTGGCATCTGAAAACATTCCTGATGGGAAAACGTTATTTAAGTGTTGCCCCCCAATTCGAGAAAATAAGAATCGTGAACATTTATGGCAGGCAGTAAAAGACGGGCGTATTAGCTTTATCGTATCTGATCACTCGCCTTGTACGCCACAACTGAAACACATTGACTCTGGTGATATTGAGAAGGCTTGGGGTGGGATTTCTGCATTGCAATTTAGCTTACCGCTTATCTGGACAGAAGCGCAAGCGAGAGGATTCACGCTGGTTGATTTGGCACGTCTGATGTCTTTGGAAACCGCTAAATTCGCTGGACTCGATAGCATAAAAGGCAAGATTGCCAAAGGTCATCATGCTGATTTCTTAGTATTTGACCCAGATACTGAATTTACCATTAGCAACGACATGATAAAACATCGTCACAAAATCACCCCGTACGCAGGACGAAAAGTAAAAGGGCAAATTCTACATACTTATGTGCGTGGACATTTGGTTTATCAAGAAGATGAATTCATTGATTCACCTGTAGGGCGTCCGCTGTTAAAAGGCATGTTGAGCTAAGCCAAAACACTATTTGGAGTTATAAATGATAGAAAATACACAAGAACAAAATCATCTAACAGGCGAAGCAAAGGCGCTCGACCAAAAATTAAAACGCCAGTATGTCGACATAGCGAGCGAACGCGTTGGTGGTGAAACATTATGTTGTAGTGACGACTTTTTCGCTGAAATGGAAAACCTACTTAAGCCGGGACGTGGAATTTTCATCGATGACAAATATACTGAACGTGGCAAATGGATGGATGGTTGGGAATCAAGGCGCAGTTACGGTCGAAACAACGGTCGTGAATTTGACTGGTGTATTATTCGATTAGGCATTCCCGGTGTTATCCGCGCTTTTGACATTGATACCAATTATTTTCGTGGTAATGCGCCGCAGGAAGTTTCAGTTGAAGCGTGTGTTAGTGAAGGGCAACCAGACGAAAACACCGTATGGACGCCTATTCTTGAACGCAGTGCTGTAGACGCCCATAGTCAAAACCTATTTGAAATTGACGAATCGTCAGCATGGACGCATGTGCGACTGAATATGTTCCCTGATGGCGGCATAGCGCGTTTTCGTGTATACGGTGACGCGGTAGTAGACTGGTCACAGTTCGTTGACGGTGAGCTAATCGACCTCGCGTATATCAAAAATGGCGCTAAAGCATTATTGGTTAGCGACATGTTTTTCAGCGATAAGAACAATCTGATCATGCCTGGACGTGGCAAAGATATGGGTGATGGTTGGGAAACGAAACGTCGTCGTGATCCAGGGCCTGATTGGTCAATCATCAAACTTGCTGACCGTGGTACTGTTGAGAAGGTCATTATTGACACGTGTCATTTCAAAGGCAACTTCCCAGATACTTTCATGCTAGAAGGGTGTGTGAGTGATAGTGATGACTTTGAGCGTCTTGGCGACAGCATAAAGTGGCAGCCGATTATTGAACGCCAAAAGTTATATGCGCATCGTGAACATATGTTTATGAAAGAAATAGTTGCTGATAACCAGCAAAGTTTTACCCACGTTCGCTTAAGTATTTTCCCAGATGGTGGCGTGTCTCGCATGCGTGTATTTGGCAGACGAATGAGTAACGAAGGGTAATAATTAAGATGGATTTACAAACGCTAAATCAGTTACCTGCAAGTGAAGCGCACCACCACTTCATGCAATGTTGTACGGCGCAGCGCTGGGTAGACGAAATGGTGGCAGCTAGGCCGTTTGATTCGATTGATAAATTACGAAAAGTAGCGGATGAGGTTTGGCAAAACTGCAGTGAAGATGATTTTCTGCAAGCATTTGATGGACACCCTAAAATTGGCGATGTAAACAGCCTGCGTGCCAAATATGCCAATACCAAAGCGTTGGCTAGCGGTGAACAAAGCGCAGTAAATGTTGCAAGCGAAGCGGTATTGCAGGCACTTGCGCAAGGTAATACCGATTATCAGGAAAAATTTGGTTTTATTTTCATTGTCTGTGCAACGGGTAAGAGTGCAGAACAAATGTTGCAATTGCTACAAGCGCGTTTGCCAAACGACAGAGCAACGGAACTGAAAAATGCCGCAGAAGAACAGCGTAAAATATTTCACATTAGGATTGATAAACTATTATGAGTCAGATAACCACACATATTCTAGATACAACTCGTGGGCTGCCTGCGCAAGCTGTACCAATTAGCTTGTATGCTAAACAAGGCGACAGCTGGGAGAAACTAGCGGAAGGTAAAACCAATGACGACGGGCGAATTCCTGATTTGCTCATGGCAGAGCAAACACTTCCGGCAGGCACGTATCGTATGCATTTTGAAACCCAAGCCTATTTTGAAGCCAATAACGAGCAAGGCTTTTATCCTTATGTTGATATTGTATTCGATATTGATAGCAGTGGCAGCCATTACCATATTCCCTTGTTGTTAACAGCGTTTGGTTATTCAACTTATCGTGGCAGCTAAGTCGTTTGAGATGAATTTGTGATGATGATTACACCTGAACCACTTACAAAAGCTGCATTCGCACCATTTGGTGATGTGATTGCGGCCGATGATTCTGCCCATCATTTTCCGATCAACGATGGCTATACTGAGCGATATCACGATCTAGCGAAGGTCGATGTATTGGAAAATGGCGGTCGAGCCATCATCAGTATTTTTCGTTCAACACCACTAGCACAACCTGTGGCAATAAAAATGATGGAGCGGCACCCGTTGTCGAGTCAGGCATTTATGCCGTTAGACAATCGTCCGTATTTAGTGGTTGTAGCGCCGGCTGGCGAGTTAGATGAGCGTCAAATAAAAGTGTTCATAGCCAATGGCAAGCAAGGCGTGAATTACCATGCAGGCACTTGGCATCATTTCTGTTTAGCGTTACATCAGCAAAGTGATTTCTTAGTGGTTGATCGCGGCGGTGAAGGTGAAAATTGTGATGTCGAAACGTTAGACGGCAGCTTAGTGATAGAAACGATTACCGTTAACAGCAGTGTTAGCGAATAGTAAATAGAAAGGTTTAAAAAGATGTTGAGAGCATATAGAGGTGAGATACTGCATTTTCTCGCTGATCCAGCAAAAGTAGCACTTGAAGACAGCTACCAATATTTCGCAGATGGCGTGCTCGTTGTCAAAAATGGCTACGTTGAACAAGTCGGTAGTGCCGAAGATGTTCTTGCATCGTTGCCAGAAGAAACCGAGTTGTCGCATTATCAAGAAGGGCTGATCATGCCGGGGTTTATCGACACGCATGTTCATTACCCACAAACTGAAATGATAGCTTCTTATGGCGAACAGCTATTGGAATGGCTGGAAAATTACACGTTTCCAGCAGAGCGTCAGTTTAGCGATGAAGCGCATGGCCGCAAAATTGCAGAATTCTTCTTGTCTCAACTCTTGGAAGCTGGCACGACAACCGCACTTGTGTTTGGCACTGTACACAAAGAATCGGTAGATGCATTTTTTACCATCGCCCAACAAAAGAAACTACGCATGATTTGCGGCAAAGTATTGATGGATCAGAACTGTCCTGATTATTTGTCTGATACCGCTGAGAGTGGCTATAGCGATAGTAAAGCGCTGATCGAAAAATGGCATGGGGTTGATCGATTGCAGTATGCGATTACGCCTCGATTTGCGCCAACGTGTTCAAAAGAGCAACTAAACAAGGCAGGCGAGTTACTCAGCGAATACCCGAGTGTATACCTTCATACGCACTTGTCAGAAAACAAAGATGAAATTGCCTGGGTTAAAGAACTATTCCCCGACAGCAGTGGTTATTTAGATGTATACGATCAAAGTAAGTTATTAGGGCGTCGCAGTGTCTTTGCACATGGTGTGCACTTGCATGACCACGAGTGTCAGCGATTGGGGGAAACTGATTCTGCAATCGCATTTTGTCCAAGCTCAAATCTATTTTTGGGCAGTGGCTTGTTCAACTTACAACAGGCGCAAAAGTATGATGTGCATGTTGGTTTCGGTTCAGACATAGGAGCAGGTACAACATTTTCAATGTTAAGTACCCTCAACGAAGGCTACAAAACGCAACAGCTTCGCAATGAAAAACTCAGCCCGTTTCAGTCTTTTTATCTGGCTACATTAGGTGGTGCAATTGCGCTTGATTTAGAAGGCACTATTGGCAATTTTGTTAAAGGTGCAGAGGCCGACTTCATCGTACTTGATTATCACGCTACGCCGTTGATGGAACGCAGAATGCAGCATTGTAAAACGCTGACAGAGAAGTTGTTCATTTTGAGCATGCTGGGTGACGAACGTCACGTAATGGCAACGCACATCATGGGCGAACGTGTTTAGCCAATATAATAAGAATAAGAGGTAAATTATGGATCCGTATATTACTGAATGGCTTAATCTCATCATCCGATTTGCACACCTAATTACAGGTATAGCTTGGATAGGTGCATCTTTCTATTTTGTTTGGTTAGACAACCATCTGGAAAAGCCGCCAGCGTGGAAAGACGAGAAAGGCATTGCTGGCGATTTATGGGCAATTCATGGCGGTGGATTTTATGAAGTTGCAAAATATAAATTGGCACCACCACAAATGCCAACTACTTTGCATTGGTTTAAATGGGAAGCTTACACCACGTGGATCACTGGATTCTTACTTCTTTCGCTCATGTTTTATGTGGGCGCTGACGCTTACTTGATAGACAAGCGTGTGGCTGACTTAACGCAGTTTGAAGCTATCGCTATAGGCATAGGTTCTATCGTGGTCGGTGTAGGTAGTTACGAGCTCTTAGTTCGAACTAAGTTGAAAAATCATGGCTTGTTACTGGGTATTATTCTCATTCTATTGGCTACCGCATTATCGTATGGATTAACGCAAGTTTTTAGTGCCCGTGGTGCTTATATGCATATTGGTGCCATTATCGGTACCATTATGGCGGGCAATGTATTTTTTGGCATTATGCCTTCGCAACGCGCATTAGTGAAAGCGGTGGAAGAGGGAACTCGTCCAGATCCAGCTTACGGATTAAACGCCAAGCTGCGCTCAACACACAATACCTATACGACTTTGCCTATTCTGTTCATCATGATCTCGAATCACTATCCAATGACCTATAATCATCAGGCAAACTGGATCATTTTGGTTGCGATAATTTTGATTACTGCAGCAGTGCGCCAATATTTTGTGCTACGCCACTTTGGAAAGCAAAAACCGATGATTCTAGTGGGAGCGGTCATTGCCACTGTTGCCTTAGCTTATGCCGTTGCACCGAAAAAACTAGCGGTAGAAAATGCTAACACGCAACTACAGGTAAGTATTGGTCAGGTACAACAAATTATTGAGCAGCGCTGCGCAAGTTGTCATTCAGATAAGCCGACTGATGAGGTATTTACTGTCGCCCCTGCGGGCGTGATTTTTAATGATATGGCGTCAATTAGCCAATGGGCGCCACGAATAAAAGCGCGAACGGTTGATTCACATGACATGCCATTTATGAACAAAACACAAATGACAGATGAAGAGCGTCAAACGCTTGCACTATGGATTGCTCAAGGTGCTAAAAGCAACTAAGAGTAATTAAGTGCTAGAGCAGAAACGACAATATGAAACGCAAAAAGGCCGCAAGGCTACTAAATTTCCGAGTTGAGGAGATACTGTGAACAAATCAACAACAGCACAGTTGCCAGATGACGCAATTGAACGCATAGACGTAAATGGTTATCAGGTTACCAAAAAGCTACATGATTTTATCAATAAAAAAGTGTTACCTAACACCGGGTTATCTAACAAAGAATATTGGCAGGCAGTTACCACGGTTCTGGACGAATTTATCCCGAAGAATCAGGAATTGTTGGCGCAACGAGAGCGCTTGCAATCTGACATTGATGCTTGGCATAAAGCTAATAATGATGTTACCGACATTGAAAGCTACACCCAGTTTTTAACGGATATTGGTTATATTGTTCCAGAGGGCGAAAATTTTCAGGTGACGACTGAAAATGTCGATGAAGAAATCGCCACTATCGCGGGGCCTCAACTTGTTGTTCCTGTAATGAACGCTCGTTTTGCGCTAAATGCCGCTAATGCGCGCTGGGGCAGTTTATATGATGCGTTGTATGGCTCAAATGTAATTGCCGACGAAGATGGTTGCGAAGCAGGTAAGTCATATAACCCCAAGCGTGGCGCCAAAGTTCAGGCGTATGCTAAGTCATTTTTAGACAAGGCAATCCCTTTGGCGAGCGGTTCGCATTGTGACGCGGTAAATTACGCTATCGACATGCAGCAACTCCGCGTGACGTTAAAAGGTGGTGATGTCGTTGGTCTGGCATCGCCAGAGAAATTAGTGGGTTTTGTCGGCGTTATTACCGAGCCTAAAGCAATACTTTTTGCGAATAATGGCTTACACATAGATATTCGATTTGATAGGGAAAGTGTTGTCGGGCAATCAGATGCGTCGGGCATCAGTGACATCGTTTTAGAGTCCGCGCTTTCGACAATACAGGATTGTGAAGACTCAATAGCAGCCGTTGATGTTGACGATAAATTGCAAGTGTATACTAATTGGCTTGGCTTAATGCAAGGTACACTGGAAGAAACGCTCGAGAAAAATGGACAAACCATTACTCGCAAATTGCATGAAGACCGAACTTATCATGATTTAAATGGCGGTGAGTTCACTTTACCGGGTCGAAGCTTGTTGTTTGTTCGAAATGTTGGCCATTTGATGACCAATAATGCCATATTATCGAGCGATGGCAGTGAGGTACCAGAAGGTATTCTTGATGCGTTGGTGACAACGGCGATTGCATTGCATGATCTTAAAGGCAATTCGCCTTTCAAGAATTCACGTAAAGGCAGTATTTACATCGTTAAGCCCAAGATGCATGGTCCCGAAGAAGTGGCATTCAGTGATGCTATGTTTGCACGTATTGAGCAGCTATTTGGCTTAGCCGATAGTACGATTAAAATGGGGATTATGGATGAAGAACGCCGTACGTCAGTTAACCTGAAAGAGTGTATCCGCGCAGCTAAGTCTCGCGTTGCCTTTATCAACACTGGCTTTTTAGATCGAACGGGCGATGAAATACATACCAGTATGTTGGCAGGGCCAATGGCACCTAAAGATATGATGAAAAACCAGCCATGGATTGACGCGTATGAAACACGCAATGTTGAAATTGGCTTAGCACTAGGTCTTCAAGGAAAAGCACAAATTGGTAAAGGAATGTGGGCCGTACCAGACCAAATGGCCGCTATGGTAGAAGATAAAATTGCCCACCCACAATCAGGCGCAAATTGCGCATGGGTGCCGTCTCCAACAGCTGCAACATTGCATGCTATGCATTATCACAAGGTGCATGTGTTTGATGTGCAAAATGCTATTTTGAATAAAACATTAGATCCATATTCACTCGAAAAATTATTAACGGTGCCCTTACTTTCAGATGCATCAAGCCTAACGCAAGATGAAATTCAGCGTGAGCTTGATAACAATGTGCAGGGGTTATTAGGTTACGTGGTGCGCTGGGTTGATCAGGGGGTTGGTTGTTCAAAAGTCCCAGATATTGACAATGTTGGCCGAATGGAAGATAGAGCCACATTGCGAATTTCCAGTCAACATGTGTGCAACTGGCTCCATCATGGCATAGTGACCAAGGAACAAGTTGATGAGTCACTTAAACGCATGGCAAAAATTGTTGATAAACAAAATCAACATGACGCGTTATATCAGCCTATGGCGGATAATTTTGACAAGAGCATCGCATTTAAGGCGGCTCAAGACTTGATTTTTAAGGGCAAAGAACAGCCTAGTGGTTATACAGAACCACTATTACATTTACGTCGCAAGGAATTGAAGGCAGCAAACACTTAATGTTTGTCCGGCTGATAACTAAAACGCCACACGAATCGCTTCGTGTGGCGTAAATATTTTTGCGACTTGCTCTAAATATGTTTAGTATGCTGCTGATTTATTAAATTTTTGTGTAAGAGGGGCACAGTGGTAGACAAAAAAATGGCTGGCGGCCAAATTCGTCAGAAAAATAAAGCACTCATTTTTAACGCAGCAAAAACCGAATTTGTCACCTACGGGTTCAAAGGCGCATCAATTAAACGTATCGCCGAACGTGCTCAAATCCCTCGCGCCAATATCCACTATTACTTCAAAGATAAAACAGACTTATACGAGCAGTTGCTGTCAACCATCATTGACGTGTGGAACAAAAATTACGACACGTTTAACGTAGATGATGATCCTAAAGCAGCGCTTACTGCGTATGTTCGCTCAAAAGTGATGTATTCCCGAGATGACCCTGAAGCGTCGCGTATTTTCGCCAGTGAAATTATTCATGGTGCGCCGGTGTTGAAAGATTACTTGGCGACTGAATTTCGTTCTTGGGTAGACAGCAAAGTTGCGGTGATAAATGGCTGGATTTCAAAAGGCGCAATTGAACCGATTAATCCCCATCACCTGTTGTTTCTTATATGGAGCTCAACGCAGCACTACGCTGATTTCAACGTGCAAGTACTTGCCGCGCTCAACAAAAACCGCATGTTAAAAAGCGACTATGAAGACGTTGCAGACTCTCTAGTGTTATTTGTGCTCAAGATTTGTGGCATTAAGCCCTAAAGTAGAATGCCATAAATCTGTAGCGACTAAATTGCTTATAAGTGTCTTCTAGCCAAGAGAACATTAGTTGTCGATAGAATCACTAATGCAGCGTATTAGCGATCATTTTTCTTTGAAGATGATTTACTCGATTTAATACCTAATGCAAGCAATACAACGGTGAGCGCAATGAGGAGAAGTATCTCGCCTGTCTCCAAAGTGTCAGTTTTATAATGCGTGAATAACATTGTTGCTAAAGCAGCCCAAAAGTAAAATTCAGATGATGTTGACGAATTGGATTTCAAAACTCTTTCCCTTATAGAATTGACAGATAGTATTGTTTAAACGATTGTCGCTAATTTAGTTGATTGAACTTAAATAGATTGGTGATAGTCTCACCATTATAGATAAAGTCGTTAATTGTTAATAAGTTATCGTTTTCAGGATGATTATTCGCGATTCCTAATTGGAATGCAATTGGATATTGCGCTGTACACCGAGTTTAATGTAACTTTATCGAGATAATGTTGAACTTAAAAGACTAATAATTATGCCCGGTAAATACCCCGATAAGATAAAACAACTACCACTCTATGACGGGCGTTTTGATGCCTACAAACTCGCTGCAAATGGTAGCGACGTGTTATTTGCTTCATATCCCGCGGGTACGTCCATACCGCCACATACGCACGATACCGATAATCATGGCGTCATCACACGAGGTGAGTTGATATTAACAATGAACGGTGAAGTGACTCGTGTCAAAAAAGGGGAGTGGTATCATGTACCAGCCCATGTTGAACATGCAGCACGCTTTGACGTAGACACTGACGAAATTGAATTCTGGTTTCATGAGTAAAATGCACTGGTACTGTTAGTAAGCTATTCAAGTAATATCTGCCGAAGCTTCTCCAGCCCTTTGCCACGATTAACTGTTTTCCAAGCGATTAACAACTCATTGTTGATGACCGGCATGTTATTGGGTAATTCGACGAGCTTACCAGTAGTAAGTTCGTGCTCGATTCGAGATCGAGGCAAAAAACCAATGCCTAAATTCGCCATAATCGCTTTGATTTTTTGTTCAACCGATTGCACATATAGGTGACTGCTTTGCTCAATGACGTTAGCCGATCGAGCAACATCAAATCGCACTGAGTCTCTAACGACAATAGTTCGGTATTGCTTCAGAAGTTCTGCGGTAATTGCTTTGTTGCTTTTGGTTAATTGATGGGAAGGGGCCGCCACAAGAGTGTTGTCTATCTTGTCAAAGTGACGAATTGACAACCCTTGATGGTTTGGCGCTGGGGCTGGTGCTCCAATAACTAAATCAACCCTATCATCGACTAATGCTTCCCAAGTTCCCTTCATGACCTCTTCATGCAAATGCAGTTCAATTGAAGGATATTCATTCAAAAATATCGATAACTTTTCAAAAATTTGGCTGATATCCACAATGGAGTCAATGGCAATGTTAATTTTCGGCTCCCAGCCGTTCGCAATGGTTTGCGTTTGATTGCCAATTTGTTCAACGGCATTTAGTACTTTTCGGCCCTCGTTCAGTAAATGTCTACCTGCTGGGGTTAACACTGAGCGTCGGCCTTGTCTGATAAAAACACTAATACCAAGCTGTTCTTCCAACTTTTGAATGATGTATGACAGGGCTGATGGCACTTTGTTGAGCTCTTCAGCCGCTGCCGCAAAGCTACCTCTATGCTCTATTGCATCAAGCACAATCAGTGCTTCTAAACTAATACCATTGTCATTTGCCATGTGTTTTTACTAATTGTTCAAATATTTTGAATATATTGGTCTGATTTTGGCGGTTATTCAAGGAAAATTGTTGGCTCATAATGCACTTGTATTGAGGGCAAAGGCCCTTTATTGAAAAACAAGTTTATTAATCGTGAGGATTGAAAAATGAATATCGCAATGTTTAAAAAATTACTGGCTTCACAACCAACTATTGCAACCCTACCACTACGTGTGATTGGTGGCGTGATTTTCGCGGCACATGGCGCACAAAAACTGTTTGCCTGGTTTGGAGGCTATGGCCTTGCAGGCACTGGTCAGTGGATGGATTCAATTGGTTTATCACCGGGTTATTGGCTGGCGTTAATGGCAGGAAGTGCTGAGTTCTTTGGTGGATTGCTGTTAATTGCAGGCTTATTAACACGGCCAACGGCATTAGTACTAGCCTTTACTATGTTGGTTGCAATATTTGCGGTGCATTTTCAAAACGGTTTGTTTATGGCGAACAATGGTTATGAGTTTGGATTATCGCTATTAGCGTTGAGTGCTGCATTGGTATTTCAAGGTGCTGGCAAGTTTAGCTTAGATAACTACATCAGCAAGAAACTGTAACGACGATATAGTGCGCGGGAGAACGATATGGGTTTATTAGTAAACGGTAAGTGGCATGACAAGTGGTATGACACTAAGGCGTCAAAAGGTAAGTTTGAACGGCAGGCAAGTAAGTTTCGACACACCATTTCAACCGAGGCTGATAATCCCTATCAGCCAGAGGTTGGCAGGTATCATCTTTACGTGTCGCTAGCGTGTCCTTGGGCACATCGCACCTTGATATTTCGAGTATTAAAGGGGTTAGAGGACATTATTTCTGTGAGTGTGGTAAGAGCTGAGATGCTAGAAAATGGGTGGGAATTTGGTGAAACTGGCGACCCTTTGTATGACTTAGACTATCTGTATCAGTTATATGCCAAGTCAGACGCCACATACAATGGCCGAGTAACAGTGCCTGTGCTGTGGGACAAGCAAACACAGACAATTGTCAGCAACGAGTCTGCCGAAATTATTCGCATCTTTAACAATGCATTTAATGAAATAACGGGCAATAGCAATGACTACTATCCAAAGGCTTTGGCAAATGACATTAATGATGTGAATGACAAAGTGTATAACCTGATCAATAACGGTATTTATAAGACAGGGTTTGCCACTACACAGGAAGCTTATGAGCAAGCATTTAATGCGCTGTTCGATGGTTTAGATTGGGTTGAATCGATACTAGCAAAGCAAAGATATTTGTTGGGAGACACGTTAACGGAAGCAGACTGGCGACTTTTTACAACACTTATCCGTTTTGATGCGGTCTACTACGGCCACTTCAAATGTAATAGACGCACGTTAAATAGTTATCCCAACATAAGTCATTATGTTCGAGAGTTGTTTCAAGTCGATAGAGTAAGTGACACGGTCGACTTGGCGTATACCAAGCGCCATTACTACGGTAGCCACAAAACCATCAACCCAACACTTATCGTTCCTTTGGGGCCTGAGTTAGATTTCAGTTTGCCGCACGATCGCGATACAAAGTTTAAAATTAATTAGAGATGTAGGTGGAGATATCATGATCAAGCACTATCCATTTTCACAACTAGGAAAGGCAAATCACGGCTGGTTAAAAGCAAACCACCATTTCAGTTTTGCTCATTATTACAATCCACAGCGCATGGGCTTTGGTACACTTCGCGTGGTTAATGATGACTGGGTGAAAGCTGGCACTGGGTTTTGTGCACACCCACATCAAAATATGGAAATAATTACCTATATCCGCTCAGGCGAAATCACTCATCAAGACAGCGTCGGCAACAAAGGCGTTACGCGAGCAGGTGAAGTTCAGGTAATGAGCGCCGGCTCAGGTGTGGTGCACTCAGAATTTAACCTAAGCAGTGAGCCACTGACACTATTTCAGATTTGGATCAAGCCGAATCAAATGGATGTACAACCTCGGTGGGATGCCAAACAATTTCCGCGTGAGCTTAATCAGCAGAGTCTACCTTTGCTCGTGTCAGGGTATGAAGAAGATGCAGAAACAGCCTTGTTTATTCATCAGCAGGCGAGAATATTTGGCGGTAAATTAGCAAAAGGCGCGCAAATCAGTCATGAGATCACACATCAAGCCTATGTATTGGCCTCTAGTGGTAGGTTTAAACTAAGTGTAGATAATGACGAAACGCTAATGCAGAAGGGCGATGGCGCGGAAGTGACTAACCTTAGAAATGTGAAGATTACGGCGCTTGAAGACAGTGAAATCATTATCATCGACGCACCGTAAGCGTTACGAAAAAAATTTACTACACCGTAAGCAACAGTGCAGAAAGATAAAGACCTGAGCCAAATATCAGGTGGGTGATCATGCTCTTTAATCTCGCAATATTAGGGGCTGGCGTTTTTGATGCCGCCAGTCCCATACCTAAACAAGGTTGCATAACAAAATAAGGAAATATGACTGTAATAGCGCCAAACACCATTGCGGGTAATAACCTTGGGCTTGAAATCCAGTTTTCGTTCACTATTGCGACGAACACAATTGCAAATACAATACCGGTGAAATAGTGTACGACCCAACCAATCAAACTTTCATGTTTAATTGGTGTCGCAGCCATAATCTTTTGGTGTTTAAGTTGTCCAAATCGCATATGGCCTATCCAGCGACCAACCAAAGCATAGTTCAAACCTGCTATGCCAAGTATGTGTTTAAGCAATATCCCCCAAATATCCATGATGATCGTTGCGCCAATACCGATTGTTAAGGCATTAATGATCATTGTTAAAGTGATAATGTCGTGACTCATTTATAGCTCCGCGTTTATATTTTCGAGTATATGTTTGCACCTGAGGAGTAATTCAAATTCACTCGTGTTAATTAGTCGCGGATAGTCTGCCACTTAAAGTTAGCTTTAAGTCAAGGTTCTCGTATTGATTAATTCATGAGGCTAAACTTCAGTTGCAATACGAGGAGATGCTAAGTAGTTGATAAATTGCACAACAGCATTGTTGTTGCGGTGAAAAAGTGTTCGTTTTTTTTACATATTTCAAACACTTGTGAAGGGGTGTTTTGTAACTTTTTGTAAAATAACTTGTTTTTTTTTCTGGTGTTAAATTTGCTTACGTGAACCGTTGTGAAGAAAAAATAAAATAAAAGGATAGAGTCAAAATGAAAAAATTTATATTACCCTTACTTTCATGCTTAGTCGCAGGTTCAGCTAATGCAACGATTATCGACTTTACAGGAGGCACTTCGACTTTAACTGGTGGTGGTGAATGTACCACTACTGCCGCTGATGATCCTTGTGATTCAGGTATTGATTATTATACTGAAAATGGTTTTATCTTCGACTTTATCGGTGATAGTGGCTATGTTGGTGAATACTATGGGAAAGATTCAACAGGTGAGTATAACGATGTTATCCACTCTCACTGGGCGCCAAACCATGGCAATATGACGGCAATGGAGATTAGACAAGTAGGCGGTGGAACATTTGATCTTAATTCATTCATATTAACCAGTAATACAAGTGTTGGTGGCGGCGCAGCTTCGGGAAATGAATTAACTTATGTTGAAGCTTGGTCAGGTGGCATAATGCTTGAGCGTTTATTATTATCACCGGAGAGTTGGGGATTTAATGGTGTACACAACACTACCAGCGCTTTTCAAAACGATCCAGAAATCTTTTTAAGTAGCAATTTTGATGCTGTTGATTTAGTTAGGTTTACGTCTGATACGCATATTCATGATGTTTATTGTTTTGGTATGGACGCTTTTTTCATTAACGAACAATCACCAAATACACCAATCCCAGAGCCTGCGGGCTTAGCTTTGTTAGGTATAGCGTTAGCTGGCTTGAGAGCTTCAAGAAATAAAGAGAAGACTAAATAGCTCTAATTTGTTACGCAATGGCTTAAGTTGGCATGATTAGATTAGTATAGAATCAAATCATGCCAACTTAATTTCTATTCACAATAACGCTAAATTCGCCCCGCGTCTTTTAATCGCTTATTCACTTTTTGATGGTATTTTCTGGCTAGATAGGGACGAATAATAGGCAGCGAAATTATCCACGCTAGCCATTTCAATTGCCAAACCCGCTCCATCAATACGATATAGGCGTCTAACTCCGATAAGATCCTACCGTCTGGAAGTTTAATGTGAAGTTCTGTCAGTGCTTGGTATGGGTCGATGCCTAGGCTTTTTAAATATTCATCCTGATTAGTAATGTCTAGCCAATTGACATTCTTTCCGCCTTGGCCAGCTAACTTTTCATAGAAACGTCTGTCTTTAACACATCGTGGACAAGCACCATCGTAAAAGACAGTGACATTCTCATTTTCACGGCTCATAACTCAATATTACTTATGGCTAACGCTTAATAATATTATGGACAATGTAAGACAATTTGTCCTTAGATTTTGTCTCGCAGGGAACTATTGAGCTTTGTGTTCACTTCACATATGCGAATTTGCGGTTTGGCAGTTCGCGTAGTAATAATTAGCGAAGTAAAAAACTGACAAGAAACACACGAAAACAAACATATTTTTAATCGTTTTATGTATGTGAATCTATATTAATTTATTGAATTGTATTAATAACTTGTGTACCTTAATCTGGCGATTTTGAATATAAGGAATACAATGAACAGGGAATGTAATATCAAATTTTTTGCTGGCCTTTTAGTGTTGCTTTTGTCTGGCTGTGTGAGTACGAATGAAAAGCCCCAAGCAACCCAAGTGAAAACTAACGAAACTAGCCAGACAAGATTCGTCACCGTTGAAAAAGAATATACGCCACAATTGTGGTCTCACCATAAACAATTAAACGAGTCGCCAGCGGTATGCGCCCAAAAAGGTGTTCAGATTCTCAATTCCCTGGGATTCACATCTGTTGTAAAAAATGGCAATTACGTCTACGGAAACCATAGTCAAAATCGCGCTGCCATAAAATGTGTGACGGCGTATGAGAAAACATTTGTGTATCTCGCCGTTGCGGGAGCTGACGTAAAACTGGTCGAAAAACTACGTAATCAAATCTCATGGAAGTTATAGTCATTTACTGTGTATAGTAGAAAGTTGTGAAACCATTTTTAACTAGGCAATTTTAGCTGGCCAATTTGAGCTGAATAATTCATTCGTAAAGAGGAATACAATGGCATGAAAATGATTTATACCCACGAAAATCGGCTAATGACGCATAACATTAAGAACTTGCTAGAGGCAAAGGGAATTGAAGTGACGATCAAAAATGACTTTCTGCAAGGTGCTGTAGGAGAGTTATCCGCATTCGATGCGTGGTCTGAAGTATGGGTAGTTAATGAAGCACAATTTGACCATGCCGAAAGCATTATCAAAGAGGGCTTGAGTGAGCAATACCACGGTTCATGGACTTGTAGCCACTGTAGTGAATCGAATGAAGCAAGCTTTGAAGTGTGCTGGAATTGTCAGACCGAACGACCGTAAATGACATTAACAATTTTTCAGGTGGAGATTAATTCCTCTTTGGTAAATGTATGTGTGAATTTCTTCAATAATTTGATAAAAATATAAATTGTCCAGCTGACTTAGTGAACTATTTAAAATAATAAGACGTTAGGACTCGTCTTAAACATATGCATAGTGGAATATTAGCGCTGCATACTTTAGATACGCGGTATGGCAACTGGGCAATAAGCAAATGGCCGCGGCATGAGAGTTTAAAGGCTATGATTACCAGTTCGAGTTTGGTCAGGAAGGGCATAACCTTATTCACGGTACTGAACAGCAAGAAGAGTCAATTTGCTGGTTGTTTCAATAATCTTTTCTTGATTTCGTATTAAAAGCCTACATTTTAAACGTGATGCTTCACCCGACTGACTAATCAGGTGAAGCGCGCTAGTTTATAATGGCTTTGTTATGTGTATGGACGAGCGCACTATTGCTTCAATGCATCTTCCAATGCAGTTAAACACAGTGCAACATTTTCATTACGTGCGGCGTAACCCATTAATCCAATGCGCCACGCGTTGCCCGCAAAATCACCTAATCCTGCGCCAATTTCCAAATTGTAATGATTCAGCAAGTAGCTTCTTACCTTAGCATCATCAACCCCAGCAGGAATTTTTATCGTGTTGAGTTGTGGTAAACGTTCTTCTTCCGGTACGATAAATTCAATGCCGAGTTTGGCTAGTCCTTTTGCTAACACTTGGTGTTGCGCTTTATGACGTGCCCAGCTATTTTCAAGACCCTCTTTGTGCAACTGTAACAGCGCTTCATGCAGGGCATAAAGAGAATTGACTGGTGCTGTGTGATGGTAACTACGCTTTCCTTCGCCAGACCAATAGCTCATAACCAATGATTGATCTAAAAACCAACTTTGGATCGGTGTCTTACGATTTTTGATCACTTGCACCGCTTTTTCACTAAATGAAATAGGTGATAAACCTGGCACGCACGACAAACATTTTTGTGAACCAGCGTAAATGGCGTCTATGCCCCATTCGTCAACACGAAGTTCTACACCACCTAATGAGGTAACTGCATCAACGATGGTTAAACAATCTGCATTTTGTGCTAGTTGACACAATGCTTTTGCGTCAGAAAGTGCGCCAGTTGATGTTTCTGCATGGACAAATGCCAAGAACTTAGCATCTGGATTTTCATCGAGGGCTTGGGCTACTTTGTCTAGTTCAACAGCACGTCCCCATGGTGAATCGACAATGATTGCTTTTGCGCCAATGCGCTCAACATTTTGCTTCATGCGATCGCCGAAAACACCATTACGACAAACAATGACTTTATCGCCTGGCTCCACTAAATTAACAAAACACGCTTCCATACCAGCAGAACCTGGAGCAGATAACGCAATGGTAAATTCATTCTTTGTTTGAAATGCGTATTGGAGCAAGGATTTAACTTCGTCCATCATGTTGACAAATAATGGATCTAAGTGGCCTACAATTGGGCGTGACAAAGCAGATAGTACATCAGCACTTATATCTGAGGGGCCTGGGCCCATTAGGATCCTTCGGGGCGGGTGAAATGAACTAAATGTCATGATTTTGCCTTATTATTAATAGCTACATTGAGGTTATATCAAGTTTACGAGAATTATGCCCATTTTCACTGCTTATAACCGCTATAAGTTTACAAATTTCAGAATAAACAAGCCGATGCTTTGTCCGCATTAAATTTTATGCGGATAAGTGAAGGTTGTTCATATCGTACAACTCTTATTAGCACATAGCCTAATAATAAGTTGACACTCATGTCAAGATTTGCGAGTTTAAAAATGTGTACATTTTGTCATCAATACAAATTCAAAAACCTAAAAAGTTAAGCAAATTCGTACATATAGACTATGCTTGCCAATAATGGTGAAGCATCTTTTGCAAGAATTAATATATAACAAGAAATACTGATCATGTAATGGGCAGGGAATTAATATGATAAATAAAACGTCACTGGTATTAGTCGCTGGACTAGCTACGTGTTTTGGCTTAAGTGCTGAAACATGGAGTACAACAGAGATACATTTTCAACATGGTGAACTGGAACGTGTTGGCACAGGTGGTACTTCCGATAGTACAGTTATCACGTTTCAGCATGCTGGCGGTTGGGAATATGGCGATAACTTCTTCTTTGTTGACCACTCGAGGCACAATGTAAATAACAATGCTAATTTTCCTGTAGAAGACAGCAGTGAATTCTATGGTGAGTGGTATTCAACCTTTAGCTTTAGCGCAATGTCAGGAAATAAAGTCGCGTTTGGCCCTGTAAAGGATGTTGGTTTTGTGGCGGGCTTTAACTTCGCGCCTGAAGTGGATTCATATTGGCTGTTACCTGGTTTTAAATTTTCTCTGGATCTTCCTGGTTTTGCGTTTGCTCAGATTGCCGTAACTTCATATATACATCAAGGCGGAGGAAGTGAAACCTCTTCAGTCTTTACTATTGTGGATGAAGAGTCGAGTTATATGGTTGATTTTAGCTGGGCCTATCCATTTAAATTGGGTAATACCAGCTGGAGCATTGAAGGACATTTGGAATATATCGATGGGCGCGAGCAAACGAATAACTTCGGTACCACTGAGCTTGAATCATGGGTTCTGTTTCAGCCTCAAATCAGGTTAGATGTAGGAGAGCTGATGATAGGTAAAGCAAACCGATTGTTTGTTGGTATTGAATACCAGTACTGGAAAAACAGGTTGGGTGAAAAAGGAACGGACGATAACGCTGCGCAACTATTAGCAGTGTGGCGTTTTTAATACAAATACTTAACTGACCTAAATATTTAAACAACCACCTATGTTAGAGGGCATTTGACATAGGTGGTTTTTATTTGTCCTGAATTTATCAACTCTGTACTTGTAGCGAAATACTCTTAACTTATTAAGTTGTTGTAAAATAAACTGATGTTAAATTTTTCATGAAATTAGTTGACACAAGTGTCAGTATTGATACTGTGAAAGGTGAGTGAATTGTCATCAGTAATGAGTCAATTTCTCAACAATAATAACGAAAAAACGAGCCTGGGCTTGTGCTTTCAGTTGATATTGAATCGACAAGCATAGGTTGCGGCGAAATAAGTTACCCATCAGAGGTAACCCAAATAAGCTGATGTCGGTTGGAGTGTGGATCGATGTGGCCACTTGATAGAAGAGAAGCTATGAACCAAACAGTCAATTCTTATCGCATGTTCAGTCGACATGATCTTAGCGCGTTTTGGGCGCTATTTACTGATAACCTAACGAACCTAATTGTCATGAGCGGTGTCTGCATGTTTGTATTTAACATGCCTACGGATATTGTTTTTGGTCGTATAGTACCCGGCGCAGCAGTCGCAATTTTAGCCGGTGTCCTAGTTTATAGTTGGATGGCACACCGACTTGCAAAAAAAACAGGGAGAACAGACGTTACTGCCTTGCCATACGGCATTAGTACTCCGGTCATGTTTGTCTATTTATTTGGTGTTATTGGACCGATTTATTGGTCAACGAATGATGCAACGCTTGCATGGCAAATAGGTATCGCAGCGGGCTTTATTGGCGGAATTGTTGCGGCATTTGGTGCGATCGTCGGCCCATTTTTGAAGCGTGTGACACCAAGAGCAGGTATGCTAGGGACATTGTGTGGCATCGCGTTGGTATTTATTGGCAGCGTGTCACTTGCAAGTATAATGGAAGAGCCGGTAATAGGCTTTACCTCGTTGGTCATTATCGTGTGGGGGTTGGTTGGAAAATTTCGCTTGCCATTTAACCTGCCTGCTGGGTTAGCAGCTTTACTTGTCGGTACTATCATTGCGCTCGCAATGGGCAAAACCTCGATTAGCTTTGAAGGAGTAACAATTAATCCGCCGATTCCTTACTTCGGTGATTTAATCGTTGGTATTCAGCATCTGTTCAATCATCCGGAACTCTTTTTAGTACTGATCCCTGTGCAAATCTATAATTTTATTGAAACCATGAATAATGTGGAGTCGGCTGAATCTGCTGGAGACGAATATCCAGTAGGGGCGTGTCAGGTAACTGATGGTGCAGGTACTATGATTGGGGCATTATTTGGTTCACCATTTCCAACAACTGTTTATATTGGTCACCCAGTTTACAGCGGCATGCAAGCACGTTGCGGCTATGTGCTTGGCGTTGGAATCGTATTTTTTCTAGCTGCTGTGTTTGGTTTACTGGCTTTCTTGAGTAGCTTAATCCCATTGTCTGCAGCCGCGCCGATTCTCGTATTTTTAGCGATTTCATTAATTTCAGAGAGTGCAGGCTGTGTTAAGAAAAAGCACATGATGGCAATAGCGATTGCGATGATGCCGCATGTCTCCAGTTTCGTCATGGTGAAATGGAGCGCAATGTTAAATGCTCTTAGGGAAATTGGTGCGCAAAACTTACCGAATTTAACCGATGAAGCATTAGTAAATGCAATGATGCAACAAGGCGCACATGTGCTTGGTCATCAAACACTTTCGCAGGGGGCAATTATCACCGGTCTAATGTGGGGGGCAATTGTTGCTAATGTGATTGACTGCAAGTTTAAGCATGCTGGCTGGTTCTCTGTTGTTGGTGGTGTGATGGCATCAATAGGTATTTTGCATTCGTCTTCACTACATTTACCGCAGTTCGACGGCATTGTGGTGGGCTACATGCTAATTGGTACGTTTTTACTGATTTACCCGCGTGTAGCGCAGGTGAAGCAATGGGAAAGTCCAGAAAGGAGCGACGCCGACGTAGACATTGTTGAAAGCGTTAAAGCCTCTGAACAAGTTACTTAGTTTCTCTCGTTAATAATGGATTTTAATTGGCCATCGGATGGCTTTCTTTATTGCTTGATATCAAAGGTTTAGGAGAGAACTGTTCGATGTAAAGGTTTCCTCCACCCATAATCGGCATCTATGTGCCATGATTGTAGTGTTAACTCAACAATCAAAATGGAGAAGACCATTACATCGAACGGCTAGTTTTATCCGAATGTCCTGAGTTTGCCCAAGGGGCTGAGTGCGACGGACAAGTAATCAAAGGGCGCACTTAGCACGAACGCGATCTAAAAGTAACAATACGTATTTATTGCCATGTCGCTAAAATGCTCTTGCGAATATCTGTAATAGCAGCGTTCGCTGTTTTCCGTTGTTTTGCTGCCTTATCTGGGCAGGGATAAAATACTTTTTCCATTTTGCTCAAGATGCTATCGGTCAAAAATCGACTTTTTCCGCCATAAACATGTTTGTCGCCATATTTGGCTTGTTCGGGGATCCAATATTTTAATGGTTGCATCAGGTGGAGTTCATCTTTAGCGCGTGTGATAGCGACATTTAACAATCGACGCTCTTCAGCCATCGCTTTTTTATTACCAACTGCATACTCGTTAGGAAAGTTTCCATCGGCTACGTTTAATACAAAAACATTTTGCCACTCTTGCCCTTTGGCGCTATGTACCGTAGATAAAATTAAAAAGTCATCGTCAATGTGTGCTTTTCCTGCTAAATCACCTGATGCTTGAGGCGGGTCGAGCGACAACTCGGTAAGGAACCGTTCTCTATTCGGGTATTGTTGTGATATCGCGATGAGCTGTTCAATGTCGCCCCAGCGAGCAAAATGATCGTCGTAATGATCTTCTAGTAGTTGTTGATACAAATTAGCGATTGTTTGCAATTGCTCAGTCCAAGGAATTTGTTCTGAATGCACATTCGCGAGCAATGGTGCAAGTTGCTGCCAGTAGCCTTGTGCTGCTTGTGGCGCACTGTAATTTTTCAGGCTCTGCATATCAAACTGATGTAACGCAAGGTAATCACACACCTTTTCAGCAGATTTAGGGCCTATACCCGGCAATAATTTCAAAATACGAAAAGCAGAAATTCGATGTTTAGGGTTGTCAGCCCATCGCAATAAGCAGAGCAAGTCCTTTACATGCGAAGCCTCCAGAAATTTTAGCCCACCGTATTTTACGTAGGGGATATCACGTCGGGTAAGTTCTAATTCTAATCGGTCACTATGGTAGCTGGTACGAAATAACACGGCTTGTTTCTTTAGTGGGATATTACGCTCGCGCGCTGCTAATACCTGTTCGCAAATATATTCGGCTTGTTTCGCATCATCTTCTACGTTAACGAGTCGTGGCTTTTTAGGCTGAGCGATGATTTGCACTTTGTTATCTTGGTTGGCATTCCTAGGTAAAGACTTATGGCTAATAAGTGGGATTTTAAAGCCTTCATCACCTTCGGCTAATAGCGTATTAGACAGATCTAAAATACCTTGATGCGAGCGATAGTTAACGTTGAGTGAGATAACATCAGCAGGTTGTGAGAATTGCTCTGGAAAATTTAAAATATTGTCTACTGTGGCGCTACGAAAACTATAAATGGATTGAGCATCGTCGCCAACAACGGTCAGGCCATTTCCATCAGGAAAGAAGCCTTTTAAAATACCTGATTGCAGTATGTTCGTGTCTTGATATTCGTCAACTAAAATAAAGTCGAACTGTTCTCTAATTAGTTTGGCGATGTCAGGTACTTGCGCCATATGATAGCAATACAGCAATAAATCGTCGTAATCTAAACTAACTTGATCCATTTTGGTTTGCGCATACGCTGCAAATAGTTTAGTGAGTTCATCATGCCAGTTTTGACAATGCGGAAACGCATCCGCTAACACCTCCGCTAATGGGATTTGTCCATTAATACATCGTGAATATATGTCTAGGCAGGTCTTCTTTTTAGGAAAACGCTGTTCAGTTGCCGAGTAATCCAACTGATGCCTTAACATATCAATAATGTCGGCAGCGTCACTGCGGTCAATCACAGTAAAATCGTTTTCAATGCCAATACTTGGAGCATGCTCACGTAATAATCGACTGGCAATTGAATGAAACGTGCCACACCATGGCAGTTTGACATCACTATGAGATTGCTTTTTTGCCGATAATACTTTGTTGACTATGCTATTTGCGCGTGAGGTTAATTCAGCTGAAGCTCGTCTTGCAAAGGTCATTAATAATATGCGCTCAGGCGCTATACCATTTAATAGCAACTGCGCCGTTTTGTGCGAAAGCGTATTGGTTTTGCCAGTTCCTGCACCTGCAATTATTAGGGTCGGTGGGCAGTGTGCTAATGTGGCGTTTGTTGTTGCAGCTTCTAGTTGCTTTTCATTTAATGTGCATTCGCTATACATAAGTCTACTTGATAATAGCCGTAAAGTATTATCGGTTAATATAGCGCAAGAATTGTGTGCTGTATATATTTACAGTTGTTTTTGTTGGGGACTGATTGGGGAGTTATCAAACGATGCTAAAGCTGGCGCCCAAGCAACGCTTGAATATAAAGTGCAGTAACCTTAAGTTTAGCCGGAAGGCATGGCCAAAATTTCTTTGATATCTAATTTTCCTTGAAACTTAATAAAGCTTGTTTGCTGATGAATCCTCGCTTGTACCGCCATGCGATCTGCTAATTCATTGCCCTCAATATCAGCATGTCCTCTTACGTGTGTGATCGTTATATGCTGGCGTAATTTCAGATAGTAATCGTAACATTGCTGTACAAGTTCTGGGTTCTTTATCGGCGAACCATCTGCTTTTTTCCAGCCCTTGTTCTTCCAGCCTGTCGCCCACTTGGTGACACAGTCGATCGAATACTTCGAATCCGATAATATTTCTATTTTCAAACCTTTTTGGCTGTATTGCTCTGCTAGCTTAAAGGCTTCAAGCAAGCCATTTAACTCAGCGGTGTTATTGGTGCCGTAGTCGTCATACAAGCCATACATTAAATAGGCAAGTTTGTCTTTTTCGTAGACCGCAATACCTGTCCCGGCCTTACCTGGGTTGGGTGAGCAAGCACCGTCACAATAAATGGCGACATCAGAAGGTGGGCTATTAGCAGGAGTTGGCGCTGCTGTACCTGATTTTGCGCTTGGTGCTGATTTTGACTTACTTAATGAACGTTTCATTAAGGCTTTGGTATAAGTAGAAGCAAAGGCTGCGTCAGCTTCTGCTTTCGATTCAAATCCCATATATTGTGCATCGGCACGGCCAGAAACTAATGCCTGAACTTTAGGCCAGTTGTCAAATACGCCAGTTTCAGCGCCTTTCCATACAACGTAATACTTCTTCGCCATGGATTATTTAGTCTCCGTTTTCGGTGATTTCAATGCCCAAAATACAAGGCCTAAACCGACAATAAAAAATGGAATGCTTAGCAGTTGCCCTGTGTTTAGCAAAATAGCGAGATCATAGGCAGCTTGTCTTTCTTTAAAGAATTCAATGATAAAGCGTGCAGTAAAAGTCATGATTAAAAATAGACCAAGCAGCATGCCTTTTTTATTCTTCGCTGATGTCGTTTTATAAGTCACTGTAAGAGCAATAAATATTAACAAATACGCTATCGCTTCATACAATTGTGCTGGATGGCGTGCAACATTGTCGATACGTTGAAATACGATTCCCCAAGGCACATCAGTAGGTTTACCAACAATTTCAGAATTAACGAAATTGGCTGAGCGCACAAATATGCCAAAAAGCGCAGTGGCAATCGCTAATCGATCAAGTAACCACATGAGGTTGAAATTGTTACGTTTCGTATATAACCAAACAGCCAATATCACCCCAAGACCCCCTCCATGACTAGCAAGGCCGCCCTTATTAATCATCAATATTTCTATAGGGTTACTTAGATAATATGCTGGTTCGTAGAACAGACAATGACCTAATCGAGCACCGACGACTATACCGATAACTGCGTAAATCAGCAGGTTGTCAAGTGATTCAACGGGCTGATTTTCTTGCGCGAATATCCAGCGCATATAGTAAAGCCCAGAAAAAATTGCGGCGGCAAATAATACGCCATAATAGTGAATGGTAATTGGCCCTAAACTGATCAGTTCAGGATCCATATTCCAAAGCATATGTTCCACTGTGATGCCTGTTTGAATGTTGGTAATAAATCGATGGCGACTAATATATCAGGCAAAGGCGTAATTTACAGTGACAATGACTAATTAACTGTAAAAACTCATGTATTCGGTGGTTTATTGAGCAGGGGGCAAGAGATACCTTATTCGGATTGGTATTAGGTATTGGATGTGCTAGTAAATCGGGAGGGAACAGATCTGCGCTTGGAGGCGCAGATCTGTTTAGGTGAAAAACCTAAAGTTGTGTATTAAAGCGCTTTAAAACGAATGGCTACACCGCCACTCGTAGCCAGCGGCAAAGTTAACACTGTATTGGCGTTAACTTGCTGTTTTTCGATGATTATCTCGTATGGATTGTTGATCCATTCTGCATTTTCACCATCGCGATATATTTGTGCTTCGTATTGCTTACCTTTTGCCAGGAAACTTAGCGGTAACTTTAAGGTACGTGCTTGCTCATCGGTTAAAGCGCCTAAGTACCAGTCGTCACCATTACGCTCGTGGCGAGCAAATGCTACGTACTCGCCCACTTCACCTCCAATTGCGATACTTTGTTGCCAGTCAGTTGGTACGTCTTTGATGAATTGAAATGCGGGTAAGTTTGCTTCGTAATTACGCGGTAAATCCGCTGCCATTTGAATTGGACTATAAAGCACGACGTAAAGCGCTAACTGTTTTGCCAAGGTTGTTTGTGGTCGATCAGTATCTGCGCCTAAGCCTTTAAAGCCCATGTCAAAGATACCCGGTGTAAAGTCCATAGGCCCTGATAGCATGCGAGTGTAGGGTAAAATAGCTGCGTGCTCAGGTGGGTTAGGTGGTGAACCCCAAGCGTTAAACTCTTGTCCTCTGGCTCCTTCGCGAGCAATCCAGTTTGGATAAGTTCTGCGTAAGCCAGTATCTTTGATTGGTTCGTGCGTATTGATGCTTATTTTACGTTTAGCGGCTTCTTTAATGTTATGCAGGTATTCACCAGCCATAAATTGGCCGTCATGCCACTCGTAGCGTACAACGCCATTTTCATCAACACGTTTAATACGACCGCCATCAGCTACGTATCCAGTTTTTACCTGACGTACGCCGTGCTTTTCGTATAAATCAAAGGCATCGCCCATTTGATTGCGGTAGTTGGTAACACTGCCAGACGTTTCGTGGTGACCAATTAAACGCACACCTTTACTTGCACCGTGTGCAGAAATTTTAGCTATATCAAAATCTGGATACGGTTGAGTGAAATTGAAAATATCACCATTGCTGTACCAATCATCGTCCCAGCCGTAATTCCAGCCTTCAACTAATACACCATCAAAGCCATGTTTCGCGGCGAAATCCATATAGCGTATGGTTTCACTGGTGGTAGCACCATGTTTTTCTCCGCTGCCCCAAGTGTTTTCGCCAATATGCATGCCCCACCAAATTCCGACATATTTGCCGGGTTCTACCCAAGACACATCGCCTAATTTGTTAGGTTCGTTAAGATTCAAGATAAGGTCAGAATTAAGTAGACCTACCGCGTTTTCACTAATTTGGATAGTGCGCCAAGGTGTTTTAAATGCACCCGCAGTTTTTACACGAATTCCGTCAGACCATGGTGTTAAGTCCGCTTTTAAGGTACCTGGGCGACGCTGGTCGATAGTCATGGCTGCATAATCAACCAATGCCGCTTCATGAATGCTTACATGCGTGCCATTTTCCAGTTTAAAGGTTAACGGCGTATGGGCACGGTCAATACTTTCTACTGGCGTGGTGTTATATACATATTCATAACGGTTCCAGCCGCGTGAAGGTATCCACCAAGCGGTGGCTTTGGCTGGTGCATCAATAGCAAATTCGGTTAATTCGTCGGTAATTTCAACTTTGTCTAAGCCACTTTGCTTAGGCACTTCATAACGAAAACCAATACCATCATTAAATACGCGAAAACGGATAGCAAATTGATTCACCAGATCGCGTTTATGTTTGTAGGTAACAAGGACTTCGTTATGATGGTCAGTAACAGTTTTACGTTCGCCCCAAGGCAATTCCCATTGGCTTTTGTGGCTGTTTTTTGCGACATCTGTAATTGTGAAGCCTTCGGTAAAGCCAGCTGTGGTTTTAAATTCCATACCAAGTTTTGAGCTTACTATGACGGGGTGGTCGTTGAATGTCACGCTATAGCTTGGGTGCTTTTCGTCTGAAATCGTCACATTGATTTTGCCATCTGGTGAGGCAAGTGAGACTGATTCAGCCGACGCAGTTGCTGCGCACAATAGTGAAGCAACCGACAGCGAGGCAACAGTTAAAGGCGTTGAAAGCGCGTTGGAGAGTTTCATGCGTTATCCTGTATTAGTTTTATAATTTGTCATCATCTTAATTGAAGTTGCCTTAACTTGAACTAAGCTACATACGTATTCATGCGTTAGTTCAAGTTCAACACGCTCTACTTATCGCTTCTTCACAAACACGGCGGTAGAGATTTTGGGAATGTGGAAAGCATTACTATCGGTTACGGCATGTTTAAGTAGGTCATCCACACCAGTAACCTGAACAGGGTGCAATTCAAATCCTTGTGCATTGTGATACTTAAATACTTTAGCTGAAGTGCTGGCATTGAAGAACACAATTATTTCCTGATAGTTACTATCATTCGGCTTTGAACTGTTGTCGATGATTTTCATCGCAATCAAGCCCAAATCTTGATCTTTGCCTGTATTGAGAAAGGTCACCTGTTGGTTGATTTCTTCTGCTGTGTTGAGTCTGAACAGTGGCGAACTCATTCGTATTTTTACCCACTCTAGAAAAACGTCGCGTGCTTTTATAATGTCAGCTGATGTCACCATGTCTCTGCCTTGGTTATAGTCCAAAACAGTCTCAATGATTGCCCAGTTTTGCTCGTCTTTGTCTTTCGGTGGCAAGCCCACATGATAATTATTCGTTTGGTAACTAAAATCGACGCGGTTAAACCAGTCACCATAATCATAGCTGTCACGTAAAAATGACTTTGAACGTAGTAATTCAGAACCCATGTGAATAAATGGAATGCCTTGAGCTAGTAGTGCATAGCTTAAGCTTAGCTGGTGAAATCGGATTCGATCGGCAGTTGAAGTAGTAAAGGGCAAACGATATTGGTTGTTGTCCCACAGCGTTTGATTGTCGTGTTTGGAAACGTAATTAATGGTATCACTGGGGGTGAGTGCGTAGCCGCTTGGTTGGCCGCCGTAATTAATATCACGTCCGAACACTTGCTTGTTCTCATCATTTATCAATGCATAACTTGCGAGGTTGCCAGCAAGGCCAACCCTGAGTTGGTCTGCTTTGGTTAAGTAGTCTGCAAGTAAAGCAGATTTATTGGTGTTTAGCTCGTTATGCGCATCGGCTAAGCCATTAGCTATGCCTTGGCTCTTGCGTATGCCTTCACCTGCGGCTGTAAAAGCTCCGCCTCTTACGGCGTCGCGCAGGCGGTCTGTAAATGTGCCAATACCTGTGCCAGCTAATTCTAACTGGCTGGCTTGAACAAAGCGTTGATTGTTGGCTACTTCACCAAAGTTCCAGCCCTCGCCATAGAAGTATGTGTCTGGGTCAATTTCTCGCACAGCTTCACGCGCTTTTAGCATAAGATCTTTTGGCTGATGCGCCATTAAGTCGAAGCGAAAACCATCAATTTTGTAGTGTTTTGCCCAAACTTTTAGAGAATCAATCATCAATTTTCCCATCATCACTCGTTCTGTCGCTGTGTTGTCACAGCAAGTGGATTGGGCAATTTCGCCACTGATAGGGTCAAGTCGATGATAGTATTGCGGCACGATTTTATCGAGAACTGACGTTGCCGCTAAGCCCGCTTGATGAGTATGGTTATATACGACATCCATCACGACGCGAAAGCCCATGTTATGGATACTCTTCACCATCTCGCGAAATTCGATGATTCGCGTAATGCCGTCAGGTTCGAGCGCATAGCTACCTTCAGGAACAGTGTAATGAAATGGATCATAGCCCCAGTTATAGTTGTCTAAAGTTCGTAGCTCTGAAACTATTTGCTGCGCATCAGATGTTTTTGGATCTTGCTTGCTGAGCAATTGCGCTAGGGTGAAACCTTTTGCATAAGGTTGGCGGTCTTCTGATTGCTGACAAAAACTCACTTGAGGCGCACGATGGCAAATAGAGGTTAATGTATCATTGAGCGTGATCGCTTTACCTTTTTCTTCATTCACTGTGCCAATATCGAAGGATGGTAATAAGTGAATGGTGTTTATACCCGCATCTTTAAGCAATTTAAGGTGCTTGATACCGTCGCTATTCTGTTGTGAAAAAGCTGCGTACTTGCCTCGTTTTTCTAACGAAACATTGGGGTCAAACGCACTAAAATCACCGATGTGAAGTTCATAAAAGATATTGTCGGTGGCTTGTTTGACCGGATTGTCTTGTTGTTCTTGCCAACCTGCGGGGTAAGTTGCCTGATCGGTTAAATCGACAACTTGAGAATATACACTGTTGGTTGATAACGAGAGCGAGTAGGGGTCTGTCGTGGTGATGGTTTCCATTTGCTCACTTTCTGGGTGATAAAGCGTTACTTGATATTGATAAAATGTATTGGCAGGAATGTCATTTGCTTTTACGCTCCAGCTACCCGTTAGCCAATCTTGCGTCATTGCTAACGGCGACTTTATTGGTTGCTTAGTGTTATCAAACAATAAAACATTTATCGAACGTGCCGTAGGCGCCCATAGCTTGAATTGCGTATATTCACCGATAAAAGAAGCGCCATAGTCAGAGACTTCATCGGCGTCATCGCTGTTCGTGGTATATAGCGCATCGAGTAAATTACCAACGTGCACCTTTGATAATGCCACTACGTTGTTCTCAACTATTGCTATTACAGCCAAAGGATATTTGATGAGTTGTTTTGCACTTAAATTGTCAATAGGCAACTCAAAGCGAGCAAAATTTTTCAAATGTGGGAACGTATTATCGCTGTTATCGCTATTATCGCTATTATCGGGCAATAGGGCTAATTTCGCCTGTATTTGTGCGCCCGATGGCGTCATTTTAGCTAGGTAATAGCTGCCAGTGCCGCTAGTTGCCTTTGCTAAAATATTTGAAGAAACTCTTATGTCTGCTGGCGTTAGCCAATGCGCACCATTATCTTCCACTATGTTGGCTGATATGTAATACGTCTTGTCTTTTCCTGTTAGACTTTGTGCAATTGCTAACGAGGGAGTTAATAATGCCTGTGTAACCAGTGCCCCTGTGGCCAATGCACCTGCAACCAATGCCTTAGCAACCAATATTCGGTATATTTTCATAAGCAGTTATTTCCACGAAAATCATTGAGATGCGCATCAGATTATCACGCCTAAAGGGCGAAGATTACTGGCATTGTTTTGCATACGTATTCACACGAAGTGTTCAACAATTGACCTTTGAGGCGGGGATTTGTTCAGTTTAGTGACTTTTGAAGATGGCTGTAAATCCAGAGTTTCTCGTTAACGTTTTGTTTTTATGTGATTTTAGTTTGGCCGTGAGTGTTTGGTTTTTGTTCAGTTTTGCCAAGTTTTATCCACAATCATCGGTGCTTTTTACAACAGACAAATATGCTGCAAAGCCTTTGAATACGTATGCAAGCTATATCTATCATCGAATTGCTTTCATATATTAGTGCGGTCTGAATAAACACACAGATGATGCTATAAATACAAAGACAATCAGCACGGGAAGCGCTGATAAAATTAAGAATCAGCATGGATGCATTGGGGAGAACAATTAATGTCACAATTTACACCAAGTAAGCTAACCCTCGCGCTGCTTTCAAGCGGATTGTTGTCGCTGCAAGCACCTTTGTACGCACAAGAACAAACCACTGAGAAAGCAGAAGAAACTAAAAAAGCAGAAGTTGAAGTTATTGAAGTAAAAGGTTTCCGTGGAAGTATTATTGAATCAATCAATACTAAGCGTTTTTCTTCAAACGTTGTTGAAGCTATTTCTGCCGAAGATATTGGTAAATTGCCAGATTCATCAATTGCTGAGTCAATTGCCCGACTACCAGGCTTAACTGCGCAACGCCTTGATGGCCGAGCGAGTAAAGTCAGCATTCGTGGTTTCGGTGAAAATGAGAGTGGTACCACATTTAACGGTCGCGAGCAGGTGTCTATTGGTGATAACCGTGGCGTTGAATTTGACTTATACCCATCTGAAATTATGAGCGGCGTGACCGTTTATAAAACACCTAATGCCAGCCTTGAAGCGGAAGGTATTGCGGGTGTAGTAGACATGCAAACCATCAACCCGTTGAGCACGAGTGAACGCGTCATGCAGTTCAACGGTACTTATGAAAAAACGAGCTTTGATAAACTAAATCCAGACGGTGATGACGACGGTTTCCGTGGCACGTTCTCGTTTGTAGACAAATTTGCTGATGATACCTTTGGTGTTGCATTTGCTTATTCTTCAATGAGTTCGCCAAACCAAGAGAAACGCTGGAACTCGTGGGGTTATCCAGAATTCACTCACGAAGGAAACACTTACTCAATTTTGGGTGGAGCTAAGCCGTTTGTTCGTTCTTCAACCTTAGAGCGTGACTCTGCAATGTTAGTACTGGAAGCTGCGCCACGTGATAATTTGCACATGACGTTTGACGCTTTGTACGTTGACTTTAAAGATGAAAAAATCTTGCGTGGTATCGAAGTACCATTTGCATGGGGTCAAGGTGCAATTCATGAAAGCAATGCAGTTGTTGACCCAGAAACGGGTTTCATCACAAGCGCTGTTACTGAAGGCCAACGCGTTGTTGTACGTAATGACTTTGAAACGCGTGATGCAGAATTAACTTCCTTAGGTTTCAATACTGCGTGGGATGTAAATGAAGGTCTTACGTTAGATTTTGATGCCAGCTACTCACAAGTTGACCGTAAAATCTGGAGTATCGAAAGTTACTCAGGTACTGGTCGAGGTAACGATAACGGTGTGGCTGATACTATTGGTTATGAATTTGCGGGTGGTAACACTGGCGCAATTTTCACACCTGGTTTAGATTACAGCGACTACGACTTAATTCAGTTAGGCGGCCCATTAACTTGGGGTTGGAGTAGTGCACTAAACGAAAAATATGACATTGTTGGCACGCCATTAGAAAACACTGCGCAAGATGGTTTCATTAACGCACCAACGATTGATGATGAATTAATGACATTGAAACTTGCTGCATCGCAAGTGGTCGATAGCGAAGTAGTTTCAAATGTATCTTACGGTATTGCTTACCGTAACCGTGAAAAAACGAAAGAGTCTGAAGGTTACTTCATGACACTAAGTGCTTTCCCTAACACTGTTGTTGTACCTGAAGCGTATCGCTTAGGTAGCGTGTCTTTAGACTTTATTGGCATGGGCGATATGATTGCCTATAACCCAAATGCGTTAATCAACGACGGTTATTACGATTTAACACGTGAAAGTTTAACCAACCCAAGTCATGCAACCAAGTCTTGGACGGTTGAAGAGAAAGTAACTTCAGCATTCGTACAACTTGATTTAGACGCAGAAGTAGCAGGTATCCCTGTAACGGGTAATGTTGGTGTTCGTTACGTGCATACTGAGCAATCTTCTCAAGGTTCTGCATTTGGTACGGTAGATGGTTTAGTTGTGAGCTCGCCAACGGATGTTAGCCATGATTATTCACACGTGCTGCCTAGCTTGAACTTAACATTCCGCATCGACGAAGATCAAAATTTACGTTTTGGTGCAGCGAAAACTATTTCTCGCGCACGTTTGGATGAAATGAATGCTTCAGTTGGTGCAAATTACAGCCAAACACCAGACGACAATGGTAATAACTGGCATGTTAATGGTGGTAACCCATCGCTTGAGCCAAAAGAAGCAACAGGTGTTGATTTAACTTATGAAAACTACTTCAGCGATGAAGGTTATTTTTCAACGGCGATCTTCTGGAAAGATCTAAATGATTGGATTTTCGATGGTACTTACCAAGTTGAATTAGAAGGCGTCGCAATTCCTGGTACAAATGATATTCCAAGTAACTCAACGGCAACTGGTAGCGGTAAAGTAAATGGCGGTGGCGGTACCTTGTGGGGTTATGAAGTGTCGTTATCATTACCATTCAAGATATTTGATGAGCGCTTAGAAGGCTTTGGTATTATTGCCAGCTACACAGGCGTTGAACAAGACATCGAAGATCAAAATGGCAACGAGTATGAATTACCGGGTTTATCAGAGCGTATTCAAAACTTCACGTTCTACTATGAGAACCATGGTTTCCAATTCAGAGCTAGCATGCGTAAGCGTAGCGACTTTAAAGGCGACGTATACGGCATTGGTTTTGATACTAAACAAGTGGACATCTTAGGTGAAACCATTTGGGATGCACAAATTGGTTACGACTTTGGTGAGGGCGGTTTTGAAAACTTAGAAGGTTTGTCAGTATTCTTACAAGCACAAAACTTAACAGAAGAGCCGTTCACTTCGCTTCAAGGCGACAACGCACTGCAAGTACGTGATTACCAAGATTACGGTAGCACTTACTTACTAGGCTTCAGCTACAAGTTCTAACTTAGTGTTGATAGAAAAATAGTTGTATGTGTTCAGCCCCTGTTGTAAACATTACGCAGGGGCTTTTTTCTTTTAATTTTTAAAGGTATTCATATGTCACAGTCTCCCCAAATCTCAAATGTTGTTATTGTTGGCGGCGGCACTGCCGGATGGATTTCAGCAGCCTTACTGGTGAAAATGCTTGGTAAGGTGTTAAACATTAAACTGGTGGAGTCTGAACAGATAGGCACGATTGGTGTTGGTGAAGCTACTATTCCACCAATGGTGAGCTTTAACAATGCGTTGGGTATTCGCGAAGCCGACTTTTTAAAGGCGACACAAGGGACCATCAAGCTAGGTATTGAGTTTGAAAATTGGGGTGAAGTAGGTGATAGCTATATGCACGCGTTTGGCGGCATCGGCAAAAATTTCCCATTTTGTGATTTTCACCATTTTTGGTTGAAGCACCGCCAATCGAATCCAGAAAGTGACTATTGGCAGTTTTCTCCAAACTATCAAGCGGCAAAGAATAATCAATACGCACCACTAGCTAATTTACATGGCACACAAATGCCGGGGTTAACCCACGCCTATCATTTTGATGCAGGCCTTTATGCCAAATATTTGCGTCAAGTCGCTGAGAGCATGGGCGTTAAACGTATAGAGGGTAAAGTTGCACAGGTAAACCAAGATATTAACTCTGGTGATATAACCTCGCTGCAGCTTGAAGATGGTCAGCTGATCACAGGTGATTTATTCATAGATTGCTCGGGCATGCGTGGACTATTGATTGAAAAAGCGCTCCATGTGGGATTTGAAGACTGGTCGCATTGGCTGCCGTGCAATAGCGCAATTGCCATGCCGAGTGACAAACTTTCACCATTACCGCCGTATACGCGCTCCATAGCGCATGAAGCTGGCTGGCGTTGGCAAATTCCACTACAACACCGTACAGGCAATGGCATTGTTTATTCAAGCGATTATTTAAGCCAACAAGATGCGCTAGACAAACTACTCACAGATATTGACGGCGAGCCTCTAAATGAACCGAATGTTATTTCGTTTAAAACAGGGCGCCGCCGTAAATCATGGCACAAGAATGTGGTGAGCATTGGCTTATCAAGTGGCTTTTTGGAACCATTAGAATCTACCAGTATTCATTTGATCCAAACCGCGATCATTCGCTTGATCAAAATGTTTCCGCATAATGGCATTCAAGCGCAAACAGTGTGCGAGTTTAACCGTCAAGGTCAGCAAGAAATTGAACACATTCGTGATTTCATAATATTGCATTATAAGTTAAACACGCGCGAAGAGCCGTTTTGGCGTCACTGCCAGCAGATGGATATTCCAGACTCATTACGCAATAAAATCGAATTGTTTAAGTCTTCTGGCAACGTGTTCCGTGAACAAGACGAACTATTCACCGAAATCGCTTGGCAGCAGGTGATGATAGGGCAAGGGTTAATGCCTAACGATCATCACCCATTGGTTGATTCTTTGTCAAATGACCAGCTAAACGAGTTATTTGCTAATTTAGCGACTATTGTTAATAAGAGTATTGCGCCATTGCCTTCACATGAAGACTTTATTAGAAAGGCATGTGGTATAAATTAATTATGTTTTCATTGATGTGGTTGTAACAAATATGGAATTACGTGAACTGCCTTTAGCAAAAATAACATCATCTCGGTTGATCTACGGTTGTATGCGCATTTGTGGTGATAATTCAATGAGCGATCGCCTCAAAGGAAAATATGCCGTGCAAGCAGCAATTGACGCAGGCTATACCCACTTTGACCATGCTGACATTTATGGGCAAGGTCAGAGTGAATTGTTATTTGGTGAAGTTCTAGCCGAATCAGCGGGCCTGCGAGATAAACTAATTATTACCTCTAAGGCTGGTATACGGCCAAAAGTAGAGGGACAATGGGAACCCACGCGCTACGATTTTAGTCAACAATACATTTTGTCCTCGGTTGAAGGTTCACTAAAGCGGTTGGGCGTTGACTACCTCGATCTGTTTTTACTTCATCGACCTGATTACTTAATGAATGCGGAAGTTGTTGCGGAAACGTTTGCGATCCTTAAAGCATCAGGCAAAGTAAAGCATTTCGGCGTAAGTAATTTCAGTCATTCACAAGTAGAGTTATTGCGTGCAAAGCTTTCAATGCCGTTGGTCGCTAACCAAATAGAGATTAATATTCACAACATTGATAGTTTTCACAATGGCGTACTAGATCAGTGCCAACAGCATGACATTGCGCCAATTGCGTGGTGTCCACTTGGCGGCGTGGCTTATTCTGCATGGGGTAACACGTTTGCCGTAGAAGACGAGCTACGGATTGAAAATGAATTGGCCCAACAAGCTGAAAAATATCAAACCCAGCCTTGGTTGGTAATGCTTGCTTGGTTGCTTCGTCACCCAGCAGGGATCTTCCCTATCATCGGTTCAACCACACCAGAGCGTATTCAAGCTGCCACCAGTGCATTAGCTATTAAATACGATAGAGCGGATTGGTACCGGTTGTTAGAAGCAAGGAATGGCGTGACTGTGCCTTAATTGATTGGTAATTTTCTGAGAATATAAGGCACTTAAGACTATGAAGGCAAAAAGCTTGTTGTAGTTGCACAAAGTGCATATCAAATTTAAGTTAAAACTGTTTGTAAATACTCAACATTATTCAAGGAGAGAAAATGTTCAAACCGTCAAAAGTTTTATCCCAAAATAGCGCTCGATTAATATTTGCTGGCTTTTGTTTTGGTATTGCGGTTGGTATAAATATTGGGTTATTAATTTCGTGAATGTTAAACCAATATAATAATGAAGTGCGCAGTTGATGTGAGCATCAACTGCGGTTTTATAATTCGAAAAGAGTTAACCAATCGCTGGAATATACCCCAGCATTTGCGCGCACTGTGCACCAATGATTAATATGCCACATCCTGTAACTGCAACTAGGGCTGGTCGACCGCCTTTTACTCGATAGCCTTCTTGATATAGCTCAGTGCTTTGTCGCTGTACCCACACCATTGCAACCGGTAAAAATACGGCCAATACGACTAATGCGATAGATGCATAGCCCAAAGCCATAATGAATCCTTGTGGGTAGAACAACGCAAAACAAAGTGGCGGTAAGAAAGTCACTAATGCAACGCGGGAACGATCATTTCTAGTGTCAGATTTTTTTAACACATCGCTAAAGAAATCAAACAAGCCTAAACTAACACCCAAGAATGAGGTAGCAAGGGCCAAATCAGCGAAAATGGTAATGGCATTGCTGATGGTATCGCTTTGTACCATCGCTGAAACGCTGCCAATGAATCCGGCTAAGCCCTCGCTCTGTAAAAGACTTTCTTGTGCCATAATGCCTTGGCTGACCAGTTGCCAGAATAAATATATACACAGTGGTAGTGAGGCGCCAAAAATCATCACTTTTCGTAACGTTGCAATTTCAATGCCTACGTACTTAACAACCGATGGGATAGAACCGTGAAAACCAAATGAGGTAAACACTACCGGAATTGCTGACAGTATTAGTCCTTGCTGTACTGGCATATCGAGTAAATGCTGACCTTGCACATAAGGCGTCAGCATGAAAAACATGCTGGTAAGAACGATGATTTTAACTGTGAATAACAAGCGGTTGATTTTATCAACAGCACCGGTACCAAGTGTGATAATAAAGCCGAAAACTAGTGCGAATAATATCGAACCGGCTTGTGCTGGGAGACTTACGCCGAACACTGACTGTAGCTTCGTTTGTAATTGCGAACCTCCACCAGCGATATAGGCGGCGCATAGCGCATAAAACAAAAAGATCATGGCGAAATTAGCCAGCCATTGTCCTTTTTTGCCCAGTAAGTTTTTCGCTAATGAATTAAAGGTCGCATCAACTTGGGCGTGTTGATGTACTTCTAGCATCAGGAGGGCGGTATAGGTCATTAATGCCCACGCACCAATGAGCACAAGAATGGCGGTACTAAAACCTAAGCCGGCTGAGGCAATCGGTAGTGCTAGCATACCTGCGCCTATGGTTGTGCCAGCGACGATTAACATACTGCCTAAAGTTTTACTTTTAAACACGGAACGCTCGATTTTTTATAATAATTTGTTGCCGTAAATTAAAAGCTATTTGCCTGAAATGGAATCGTTATTGAAAACGGTGGTAAGCACAAGTGTTGCAGTTGATTTACAGCAACAGACATTAAAGGAAGGTGATAAATGACAATTTGAAACGCTAAGTTGTTGTTTATTCTTTTGTTGTTAATAAAAAAGCGACTGTCAGCTAGGATTGACAGTCGCTAAAGGGTTATTCAACGCAATACATTTAAACGTGTTTGCCTCTTGTCCAAGTCGTATCTGACAGCAATCGTTCGCCAGCATCTACCGCGCCACTTTCCATTGTGGTTCCCATGGAATCATTCCAGCGGTTTAGATAACCAAACAACGCGATGACCCCGAGAATTTCGACGATTTCGCCTTCATCCCAATATTCATGTAGCTCAGCGGCAATATTGTCGTCAACGGCATTAGGAACACTGGAAGCTGCCAACGCAAATTCAAATGCTGCTTTTTCTGCGTCTGAATATAGGTCAGATTCTCTGAAACTCCATATATTGGCGAGTCGTTCATCTGTACCGCCATAGCGCTCTGCAGCCAATATTGTATGTGCTTCACAATAGCGACATCCCGTATTAGCACTGGTAATGTAGCCAATTAAACGCTTTTGTTCTGCAGTCACTCTACCTTCGTTTGCCATGACAGCCATATTGAGATTGATGAAGGCTTTGGCAATGGCAGGGCGACGCTGCATGGTTAAAACGCTATTTGGGCAAAAGCCTAGTGTTTCGTTAAAAAACTTGGCTAATTCTGCTACTTCGTCATTCTCATCTGTGGCAAGCGGCTTAACTAACGGCATGGAACACTCCTTTATTGATTAATTTGTTTACAACAATGTATTTAGTATATTTGTAGTTATTGCATATGCAACAAGTTTTAGGTGGGGAAAAATCAATGAACTATGCATATGTGTAAATTTTTATTTGCACTACCTATGGCACAATACTGGATTAGCAAGTGATAGCGGTATAAAATTGCCATAATTTCAACAATAAAGCATTCGTATGTCGCAGCATCAGAATTCGCGTAAGCAAGCATTTGAGTTATCAAAAGTAGTAAATGACCCCATAGATTTACTCAGTCATTTACCCTTTCGAATTGCTGTTGTCAGTAATTTACTCGCGCTAAACCGTGATTGGAAAATACGTAACTTGTGTGATTTAGATCCCAGGGAAATGCGAGTGTTGATAAACATTGGCTCTTACATGCCAATTAAATCAGCTGATATTGCGTATCAGTCTCGATTAGACTCTTACACTGTGAGCCGTGCGGTTAAAAAGCTAATTGCACTTAATCTGGTCGAGTCTGTGCCTGACAAATTCAAGAAGAATGTAAAAAACCTCGTGTTGAATGAACAGGGCTTGGTACTCTATCAGGCGCTAAATAAGGCGTTAGTCGAGCGAGGAAAATTACTTGATAGTGCGTTGACCGAGCAAGAGTTAATACAGTTTTATGCCATGCTGGATAAAATTGAGGCTAAATCAGAACAAATGCTGGCGAAAAACGCCAAATTGATGATTGCTCAGGGATTAACACCACCAGCTGATCAAAAAGAGATTATCCGCTGGCATAAGAAAAGTACCAAAAAATAAGTTCTACTTTCCATTGCGCTACTTCTTACAACCAAACTGTGTCTGATATTGGCTGGGAGAGATGCCTAGTAGCCGCTTAAAATGGTGCCGGAAATTACTGGTGCTATCAAATCCACATTGATCAGCTATCTGCTCTACGGTGCCGTGATTGGTCTCCAACAAAGATTTAGCTCGCGCAATGCGTTGTTCTATAAGCCAAAGCTTAGGGCTAGTGTTAAAACTGACGTTGAATTTTCGATCAAACGTTCGACGTGACATATTGGCTTGCATGGCAAAATCGTTAATTGACCAAGATTGGGAAAGATTTTGTAACGCCCAATCAATGGCTTGACTAAAGTGGCTATTGCTTGGCGCCACAGGTGTTTCGACAAACTGATTCTGGCCGCCTTTACGCTGTGCTGAAATTACCAAGCGACGAGCAACATTGTTTGCAACCTGTTGGCTATAATCTTGTCGTATCACTTCTAAGCCTAAGTCCAGTGCAGCAGCACTGCCAGCTGAACAGCCAATAGTGCCATCATAGGTATACAGTACGTTATCTACATAATGAACATATGGAAAATATTGCTGAAATTTATCAGCATAGCGCCAATGTGTAGTAGTTTTTTTGCCATTGAGTATACCGAGCTGTGCCAACAAAAATGCGCCGGAGCAAAATGAAATGATGCGCTTATCGGATTTGAATGCTCTGACTAATTCAGCGGCAAGTTTTTCTGAAGGTGCCGTTAAATCTGCTGGCCAGTTAGGAACAATAATTACATCATAATCACTAAGAGAATCTACTTGTCTAACGTGCAATGTTATATCTGCACTTGCGTAAATAGGCTGAGCATCCAACGTAACCACACTGGCGTGATACCAATTGGAAATTTCAGGACGCTCAAGTGCAAACAACTCTACTGCACACGCCAACTCAAACAAACTGACTTGTTTAAAGGCTAGAATGGCTACTTGCTGTTGACGTTTGTCCATTGATTAAATTGGCTCTGTTAATGATACAAAGAAGTTCTATTTTGGCTTGATATTAGCGCAAGTTGTCTTTTAGGTCACTTTTTCGTGTTGCTTATGCTGGGATAATGAGGAAAACGAACCAAAAGGAGCAAACAATGCCGTCATCAGTATCAAGAATTCCTGCCGCCAGCAGTGAGAAAGCGCTTAAACATTTTAATCAGCTACTCGCATATGAAACCGATTGTTGGGATGTTCATCACGCCATTAGTAATGGCAGACAAGACTTTGTGTTAATTGATGTTCGAGGTGTAACATTGTATGAACAAGGCCATATTCAAGGTGCTATTAACATATTTCATGGACAACTGAACGAACAAAGCCTTGCTCAATTTTCAAATGATACGCTGTTCGTCGTGTATTGTGCCGGCCCACATTGCAACGCAACTGAAAAAGCAGCAATTCGGTTGGCTAAATTAAATCGCCCGGTAAAGAAGATGATAGGTGGCGTAACAGGTTGGCTCGACGAAGGATTTGAACTAAATAGCGCGTAGCAATATATCGTTATAATATAAGCATGTGAACGAGGTTATTGTTCACATGCTACTTACGTTAGCTAATATTACTTTGGGTTCGTTTATTTCCCTTCCATGCCAATTTTTCGCAGCCAAAAATAGCCAATGATACCTGCGGTTAATGAGGCAAACAGAATGCCTAATTTAGCCTGCTCTATGAGTTTCGGATATTGGCTGAATGCCAGCTCAGCAATAAATATCGACATAGTAAAACCTATGCTAGCCAATACAGCAGCACCACATACATGCTTCATAGTTACACCAGTAGGTAAAGATACCACTTCAATCTTTAGTGCGAGCCAACTAAAGCTAACAATGCCAATAAATTTACCCAGCAATAGCCCTAAACAAACTCCCATAACTACCGGTTGTTGTAACACTTGAGCAGTATTGGCAAAGTCGATTTGTACACCAGCATTAAATAGTGCGAATACGGGCAGTATAAAAAATGCGACAGGCTTGTGCATGCTGTGTTCAAGCCGCTGCAAAGGAGCTTCAACGCCAGAGACCCCTTTACGCAACGACTGTAGCGTTGACACCATGCGTTGATTCTTCAAAATACTGCCACCATCCTGAAAGCTATCATCAAATGAGCGTAGCAAGACTTTCATTCGCTTGCTAAAAGTCATTGGATCAAATCTTGGCAATGCCGGAACGGTAAAGGCACTAATAACACCTGCTAGCGTGGCATGCACACCTGATTTCATTAACGCGATCCATAAGAGAAAACCGAGAATAAAATAGGGCGAAGCCTTTCTGACGCCAATCAAATTCATTATGATCATTAATGCCGTGATTACCGCGCTAGCAACCAGCGCTGACAGTACCAGTGTCTCGGTATAAAAAAGCGCGATGATTACGATTGCACCCAAATCATCGGCAATCGCTAATGCAACCAAGAAGGTAATCAGTGCTTTAGGAACGCGGCCAGCAAGCAGCGCAATAACACCTAAAGCAAAGGCAATATCGGTTGCCATTGGGATCCCCCAGCCGCGCGCTGCAGCGCCTTCACTGTTAATAGCGAAGTAAATTGCCGCAGGGACTATCATTCCACCTAACGCGGCAAGAATAGGTAAAGCCGCCATGCGAATATTTGATAGTTCACCGACTAAAATCTCGCGCTTTAGCTCTAAGCCAACAACGAAGAAGAAAAGTGTCATCAGGCCGTCATTTATCCAATGGTGTAATGACTTTTCTATCGACATTGCGCCTAAACTAAAACCGACTGGCGTATGTAGCATATGGCGATAACTTTCACCTAAGCTTGAATTTGCCAGTACCAAAGCAATAAACGCTGTGAACATGAGCAACAAGCCAGCAGTGGCCTGATGTCTGGCAAACCTTTCTATAGGTGTGAGTAATTGATCAATGCGTTTTTCCCAAGGGGCGTATAGCAAACGGATCTTTTTGTGTTCAAATTCTTCGTCAAAATGTGCCATGTAGTTTTATTATTACTCTTCTTATCGATTAATTTCGGCAGTTTGTAATGCTGCAATTCTTTCTTCCAATGGAGGGTGTGTCATAAATAATCTTTTTATGCCGGCCGACCTACCGCCACTTATACCAAAAGCCGCCATTTTATCGGGCAATGGTTCGGTATGACGTTGTTGTAACCGTTGCAATGCGGCGATCATTGCTTGTCTGCTCGTTAATTGCGCACCGCCAATGTCGGCTTTAAATTCACGTTGACGTGAGAACCACATCACAATTACAGATGCCAAAATTCCTAGCACTAAATCGGCAATAATAACGGTTATCCAAAAAGCGGGTCCTTGACCTCGTTCATTCTTAAAGACCACTTTATCAACGGTATGACCAATGACGCGTGACAAGAACAGAACAAAGGTATTTACCACCCCTTGAATCAAGGCCAGTGTGACCATATCGCCATTGGCCACATGAGCAATCTCATGGCCTAATACCGCTTCTACTTCATCCTTTCGCATGTTCTCAAGCAAGCCTGTAGACACTGCGACTAATGCTTTATTTTTGTTCATACCCGTAGCAAAGGCATTCATCTGAGGTGAGTGCCAAATTGCCACTTCTGGCATAGCAATGCCAGCCATTTTCGCTTGTCGGCTTACTGTATCGAGTAACCACTTTTCATGAGGGTGTTGTGGTTGTTCAATTACAACAGCGCCCACTGATTTCTTCGCCATCCATTTTGACAATGCCAATGAAATTAACGAACCACCAAAGCCCATTACCGCGGCGAAAATGAGCAGCGCGTTCAAATTTAACCCTTGCGCATTCAAGTAGGGTTCAACACCGAGTATTCTCATGCTAATCGACAGTACCATGACAATAGCAAGATTTGTCATTAAGAAAAGAAAAACACGTTTCATTTAGAGCCTCATCGGGAAATATAGTTTACCTATAAGTAAAAACAATTACTTAACTAATGTTTTGTAGCTTAGTAGCCAAATTCAGCGAAATATATACTAATAACAACTATAGTGCGCAAAAAAGAAATTGTCATGACAGCAAAAATCTTTAATCAACAATTGATTAAGATAATTTCTAGTGTCAACAATATGTAGCGTCATACGTATTAGCTGAGATATTCGAACTGTGTTAGGTAATGAAAAAGAAAAACGCAGATGAGATAAGAGAAAGACAAAAGTTGAGCTATGGAAAATGTAAAAGTAAAAGGTTAGGTGATGGAGTACCAATCACCTAACGCTCTAGCTATTGAAGGTTATTTCGTGTCGATAATGAGCACCATAGCAGACAACGGTGGCATGCTCACTTCTACAGTATTTTTACCCGCAACGTCAAATGTTGCCTTTGTATTGCTCTGATATGCCGGTACTAGTTTACTTACTTCATTATTCAGAGCAATTGACTGCACGCGATTTTCGACCGCAGTGTTGAAGATCACTATCAAGCTTTGCTCATCATTGATTCTGCTGGCTGCGTATATCCCTGACTGCTCGTCGGCAAATAAAGTGTGTTGTTGACCATTGCGCAAGGCAGAATGGCGGTAGTACACATCAGCATAGTTGGCTAGCTGTTGATACAGTGGGTGGTTAGTATCAAAGTTATCGTCAGCAGTGGTTTTATTGGTGCCTAACAATACATCGTCATTATAACTTGCTACCTTTGAAGGCATCATGTCCTGACGTGAATCTTTATCATGACCATCGCCGGTAAAGCCTTGTTCGTCGCCGTAATAAATAATCGGCATGCCTCGTAAAAAGTACATCATGGCATGGGCGATATCAACGCGTTGTAATGCTTGTTCAGGTGAAAAATTTTCAGTCTTCATCAGCATATGGGCAAAGCGGCCCATGTCGTGGTTACCGGTAAAATTAAGCAACTGATTGGCGTTACTGTCTTCATCTAAATAGTCGACATCTCGGTCTAGCCAGTTAGCAATTGCTTTAGGTGATTTTTCTTCAACTAATACTTGGTGAACGGCTTGTTGAAAACCAAAATCTAATACCGATTGCATTTTACCTGTTGTGGTATATTGGCTAAGTACTTTACTGTCAGGGCTGTAAACTTCACCAAACATGAAAAACTCAGGAATACCTATTTGCTTGGCGTGATCAACTAGTGCAGGTGCAAATGATTGCCAAAACTCGATATTAACGTGTTTTACGGTGTCGATGCGAAAACCATCAGGCTTAAACTCAGTGATAAGTTGCTTGAATGTATCGATCATCAATTGAACAACTGCAGGATCGTCTGTATTAATGTCATCTAATCCGGCAAAGTCACCATAAACTGAGTTTTCACCTTCAAAGGTAGTGTCGCCTTGGTTGTGATAGTATTTAGGGTCGTTTAACCATGCAGGCACTTTAATGTTTTCTTCTCCTGCTGGTATCACCAAATTGTACGACTTACCATTTGCAACTTCTTCCAATGAAATATAAGGGCAGCCATTGTTACCTTCTACTAACCACTGATCGCCAGCTTCTCCATGACATTCTTGGTATTTGATAACATCTGCCGTGTGATTAGTGATGATATCGAAAAATACTTTGATGTTAGCCTGATGGGCTTTGTCGATGAACTGCTTCAAGTCTTCATTGGTACCCAAATGTGGGTCGATTTGGGTAAAGTCCAATACCCAGTAGCCATGATACCCGCCATCTTCACCTTGTATTGCTTTATTTCTTAAAATAGGCGTCATCCATATAGCGCTTACACCCAAATCAGCAAGGTAAGGGAGCTTTTGTTCGAGTCCCTTGATATCACCACCGTGATACATGCCTTTATTACTTGGATCAAACCCGCCAGAAGAAACTGCAATTGTAGACGAACCGTTGTCGTTGCTGGGATCACCATTAGCAAATCGATCTGGCATAACAAAGTAAAATACATCATCTTGCACACTTCGCGTTAAGTAGTTTGGCAAGTCTTGTGCTGTCATTCGTACTGGCGAATTAGCATTAGCTGTATCAGTGGTAACTGCGTTTTCAGTATTTTGCTGCTTTTGCTCAGCATTACAGCCGATTAATGCTGATGCGGTGGCTAAACACAGCCACATCAGTTTATTTTTCGAGGAAAAAGATAATTTCATAGTCATTCTTATTGTTATGTTAGGATTGAGATGGTCGAACATCGTTGAGCATTGCTGCCATTGACGCAACGCTATCGGTCGCTGCAAATTCTTCTAATGCTACGGGTAGTTTTTGTAGCCAGTTTGGGTGTTCGTCAATTGTGCCAGGAATGTTCACTTGTTCTGTTACGCATAGTGCATCTTCCAATGGTACAAGTTGCAAATGACTATTGGCATGAGCCAGAAATTTCTGCACGGCAATCGCCAATTCTTTGTTAGCTTTCGCAGGACATGTTGACGGTGCGTTTTGCATGTCAATGGTGTTCATATCTTGTAGCGCAGCCAATAGATTCTCTCGTTCAGATACGCGATTATTACGATCATCCACGCCCATTTGTTCATTCGGGTATAAATCTAACTGTTGACGCCACGCTAAATCACGCCCATTCCACCAACCTGTCAGTGTAGGTAGGTCGTGGGTTGATACCGTTACCATAGACTGCTCTGGATAAAGCTCTGGTCGCATAAATAGGCCAGATTCCCATTTTTCAAAAAATAGTACTTTATAAGAGAGTAAACCTGCTTCAGCCATAATTTCGCTGAAACCGTCAGGTACTGTTCCTAGATCTTCACCAATAACTACACACTGGTTACGGCGTGATTCTAATGCGATGACGCGTAGAATGTCTTTGAATGGAAAAGAAATATATACCCCTTCGTGGGCCGCTTTACCCGGCGCTACCCAATACTGACGCATCAACCCCAAGATGTGGTCAATGCGAAGTGCGCCAGCATATTGCATATTGCTGCGCAATGCGTCAACTAATGGTTTGTATCCCTGTTTTTGTAGTTGCACAGGATTGATTGGCGTTAACCCCCAATCCTGACCAAGTGTGTTCATCGCATCAGGTGGAGCGCCTACTGCGGCACCAGCTACATAGGCATCACGGTTTGACCAAACATCAAAGCCACTACCATCACAACCAACAGCCAAATCAAGATATAAACCGATTGGCATATGGGCTTGTTTTGCCAACTCGCTCACGTTTTGTAATTGCTGATGCGCAAGCCATTGCAGATACATAAAGTAATCAATTCGTGCGGCATGGGTTTGTCGGAAGTCATCTACGGCTTGAGAGTCAGGCGTTTGATAATCTTGTGGCCACGCAGTCCAACCATACGCGTAAGCGTCTTGTTCGCGGAAATATTCATATAACGCGTCAAATGTTGCCAGTAACGCCAGAGGTTCACCTTGATTTTGTTTGTATGTTTCAAATGCGAGCAATGACGAACTCTTCTTGTCTGACGTTACAAGATCTTGATGTAAGGCTTCCAAAACAGGGTACTTGAGTTCTGCTACACCCACATAATCGATATGTTCCGAAGTTCTTGTTGAGGCCAATTGCTGTTGAAATTGTTCCGTATTGTATATAGCCTGCGCCTTTTTGCAGCGCTTGAAATTATCAACGGCAGTAACGTCGATATACATGGTATTAAGGTAGCATCGGCTAGTTGGTGAATACGGGCTGCGGTGTGCAGGGTTATTTTGATAGAGTGGGTGTAATGGATTTAAACCAATAGTTGATGCACCTTGTTCTGCAGCTGTTTGAGTTAATGAGCGCAAATCACCAAAGTCGCCCATGCCCCAGTTGTTCGCACTTTTTAGTGAGTAAAGTTGCGCGGCATAGCCCCAGGTTTTATGTTCGCTGGCTTCCTGTGGGCTGAAACAGTCTTTTGGTGCACAAATGAGGTGACAGTGAAATTCCTGTTTGGCCAAAACGAGTGATAAGCTGTGATAACCTAGCGGTAAATCACGTAATTCCATTGTAAATTGCTGGTAGTTAACACCATTAATTGTTTGTTGTGCAATTGGCGTAGCCTGTGCCTTGTCGAACGAAATAGGCAATTCGTGGCCATCTTCTAGTGTGAGTTGTAGCGTTATTATGCTTGGCGCAGAGTCTGGCAAACTTAGTATGATGTCTTGCGTTGCTAACTCGTGTTTAGCCACAAATACACTGGGAAGGGCAGTTAGCCATTTGGCTTGCTCTAATTGTTGAATGTGCTGTTCAATCGTTTGCTCATTTGATAAGTCATAACCCATCGCCTGTAAAAGCGCTTGGCGTGCTTCTTTGTCAGCGTATACCGTTTCGCCAAAACAGTTACTGTAACTTGGATGAAAGCCGACTAGTTCAGCTAGTTTTTCGATTAAATTCATTTGGTTTACTACTCTTCGCTCTTGGTTGGTTGTGATGAGTCACAACTTGTTGCGGCGTTATTATTGGATGATGAATTCTGGCTATAACTTAAAACGATGCAGCTATGTGCTGCGACCGTGATAGCCGCTTGATTTATTTCTTTGCCAAAGACTTGTGTTGACGACAAGTCTTCGGTATTTGCGGTATCAATGAGTACTTGCCACTGTCCATTTAGTTCAGGTAACAAGTAGTGAATTTCGCATTGATGCGCGTTGAAAATGATTAACAGCGCGTCATCGTCATGGGCACTGTCTGTTCGAAAGCTGGCATTTTCGTCTGTTTCTGCCAGCAACATTGCAAAGCACTTTATTGCACTGTCATGCCAGTCGTGTTCTTTCATCGGTTGGCCGTGACAATTCAACCAACTTATGTCACTTAACTGGGTTTTTGCGGATTTGGCTAAACCATGTTGGTAATTTGTCCGGTTAAGTAATGGGTGTGCCTTACGTAGTGCGATCAGCTGTTTTACGAAGTTAAGCTCTTGCTCATTCGTATTTGACCAGTCGATCCAACTGAGCTCGTTGTCTTGGCAGTAAGCGTTGTTATTACCTGCTTGCGAATGGCCAAGCTCATCTCCCGCTAATAACATTGGAGTTCCTTGAGCGACGAGTAGGCTAGTGAGTAAGTTGCGTTTTTGGCGTTGACGTAACTTGTTGATGGTGCCGTTAGACGTTTCGCCCTCTACACCAAAGTTATAGCTGAAATTGCTGTTGTGGCCATCTTGGTTATCTTCGCCATTTCGCTCATTGTGCTTTTGCTGATATGTCACTAAATCATGCAAGGTAAAGCCGTCATGTGACGTGATAAAATTAACACTGGCACTAGGACGTCGTCCTGGCGTTTCAAATATGTCGCTTGAGCCATGAAGACGTCTGGCAAACTCTGGCGCCATGCCTTGATCACCGCGCCAAAAACGGCGACAGGTATCTCTGAATCTATCGTTCCATTCTAGCCATTGAGCAGGAAATCGGCCTAGTTGGTAGCCTTCAGGACCAAGATCCCAAGGTTCTGCAATTAATTTAACGCTTGCAAGTACAGGATCTTGTCGCAAGGCAGTAAAGAAGTGGTTGTCCTGCGTGAAGCTTGTATCGTTACGACCTAGGATCGGTGCTAGATCAAAACGGAAACCGTCTACACCCATATACTCCACCCAATAGCGCAATGTATCGGTAACGAGTTGCAAGACTCGTGGATGTTGAATGTTGAGCGTGTTGCCACAGCCAGTGTAATTTTGGTAGTAGCGTTGATCTTCTGGTTTGAGCAGGTAATAACTGGCGTTATCTATGCCTTTGAAGCTATAAGTTGGCCCAAGTTGGTCGCCTTCGGCGGTATGGTTAAAAACCACATCTAGAATGACTTCAATTCCTAACTCATGACATTCTTCTACCATTGAGCGAAATTCGCCGATTTCATCGGTTAAGCAATAGGCGGCATGGGGCACAAAAAATGCGACTGAATTGTAACCCCAATAGTTGCTGAGTGCTTTTTGATCGAGAAATGGTTCATTTAAAAACTGATGAACGGGTAGCAATTCTATCGTGGTAACACCAAGTTCGCGTAGATAATCTAGCGCATGCTTGTTGGCTAATCCTGCGAACGTTCCTCTGTGTTTCACCGGAATTTGGGAGTTAAGTTGGGTAAATCCTTTTACGTGTAACTCATAAATTAATGTATTACGATGGCGAATGTTCGGATGTGATGTGCATTTTTCCAGCGGTGCAATAACCTGACATTTCGGCATAACCTGCGCGTTATCACGATAATCTAAGGTCAGATCTTTTTGCGTACTTTGCTGGTCAAAACTGTAATTTAAGTCCGATGAAGCAAACTCTCCTACAAGTTTTTTCGCATAAGGATCAAGCAAGAGTTTATGAGGATTAAATCGGTGCCCATCATGGGGAGCAAATGGCCCATGCACACGGTAACCATAGAGCTGGCCAACTTTTAATCCTGTCATGTAGCCATGCCAAACATTGTCGGTAAATTCAGGCAGCACAATTCGTGCAATTTCTTCTTCGCCAGTTTCATCAAAAAGGCAAAGTTCCACTTTAACCGCGTGCTGTGAAAATAACGCGAAATTAATACCGTGCTCGTCGGCTGTTGCACCTAACGGATAGGGGCGACCGCTACGAATCTGGTATTGAGTTGAGGCGTTATTAACTTCGGTCATGCTTAGTCAGCCACACGTTGATACATGATGGTTGCCAGTGGTGGAATCGTAATTTCAGCGGAAAACGCTTGTTGTTGCCATGCGTTTTGTGAAGCATCGAACTCAAAAAGGGCTTCAACATCGCTGCCACCTAACTCATTGGCGTCGGTATTAACGAGCAATCGATATTTACCGGCTTTAGGCAGACCTATTCGGAACTGATAATGCGCAGAAGGTGCAAAGTTACTAACAACGACAACTGGCTCGTCATGTGCTTGTCCAAAGCGAATAAAGCTATAAGTTGATTGTTGTGCATTATCGTGATCAAGCCAGACAAAGCCGTCACTCTCACAGTCTTTTACATGCAACGCCGGTGTGTTGGTGTACACCGTGTTTAATTGCTTAACTAAAGATTGCACTTGTTGATGCCAATCAATGTCTAATTGGTGCCAATCAAGCGGTTGATCGTGATTCCACTCTCGCCCCTGTGCAAATTCACTGCCCATAAACAGTAACTTTTTACCGGGGTGTGCCCACATAAAGCCATAATATGCGCGTAAATTGGCAAACTGTTGCCAAGCGTCACCGGGCATTCTCGCCAGTATAGAGCCTTTTCCGTGCACCACTTCATCGTGACTAAGCGGCAGAATGAAGTTTTCATTGAAGGCATAAACGAGACTAAAACTCAATTCATTGTGGTGATAGGGGCGGTGCACAGGATCGCGTTTCATGTACTCTAAGCTGTCGTTCATCCAGCCCATATTCCACTTATAGCCAAAGCCCAAACCGCCATTATCAACGGGGGCGGAAACGCCCGGCCAAGATGTGGACTCTTCTGCCACTGTCATGGCATCAGGGAAGGCGGCATAAAGCTCTGTATTGAAGCGTTTGATAAAATCAATCGCCTCAAGATTTTCACGACCGCCAAATTTATTTGGGATCCATTCACCTTCTTTGCGGCTATAGTCTAAATAGAGCATCGAAGCGACCGCATCAACGCGAATACCATCAACGTGATAATCACTTAACCAATGAATGGCGCTGCTGCGTAGAAAATTGGCAACCTCAGTGCGGCCATAGTTGTAAATCAGGGTATTCCAATCAGGATGAAATCCTTGTTTAGGATCTTGATGTTCATACAAATGAGAACCGTCAAACTGGGCTAAGCCATGTGGATCATTGGGAAAATGTCCCGGTACCCAGTCTACCAATACTCCGATGTCGGCAATATGACATTGTTCGATAAAATATTGAAAATCAGCGCGACTGCCAAACCGAGAGGTTGGTGCAAACAAGCCAACAGGTTGATATCCCCACGAGCCGTCAAATGGATATTCGCTGATCGGCATGAGCTGAATATGGGTAAACCCCATGTCTTTTACATATGGAATAAGCTGCTTAGCAATATCGCGATAATTAAGAAAGTCATTATTTTCATCACGTCGCCAAGAGCCTAAATGCACTTCATAAATACTGATGGCAGCATTACGACTATTTCGTGCAGCACGTTGTTTTAGCCAAAGATCATCTTGCCATTGTTTACTGAGCGGAGCTGCCACAACTGAAGCAGTATTCGGACGCAGCTCTGATTGACTGGCACACGGATCGGCTTTCATTTCAGTATTTTGTTGAGGGTCAGTTATTTGATATTTGTATAACGCGCCTTCGCCAACTTGTGGAATGAACAGGTTCCAATAGCCACTGTAATTCACGTTTTGCATCACGTGTTGCTCACCTTGCCAATGATTAAAATCACCGACAACAGATACCGTGTTAGCGTTTGGTGCCCAAACTGTAAACGCAGTACCTGCTATGCCATGATGAATGCACGGGTGAGCACCTAATACTTTGTGAAGGAAGTGATGGTTTCCTTCTGCTAGTAGATGTATATCAAAATCACTTAATGTTGGTGGAAATTGACCCGCATGTTCAATGAGCTCACTTTGATCTTGAGTGATAAATTGAATTTGGTATTCGAATTTACGTTTGCGGCGTAATTTTCGTTGGAATAAGCCATGCTCATTGATACGGTTTAGCTGACCAAGCGACTTGCGTGTTTTTTTATCAATGATTTCTACCTGCTGTGCTTGCGGTAGAAAACATGAAATAACAAGATAGCCAGAATTAGGATCAGGTGCTAACCCCAAAATTGGGGCGAATTGACCGACATTAGGCTGTGCTTTCTTTTTTATCGCTTGGTTTGGCATTAACTTTTGTTCCTTATCATTAACCAAATAATTGACATTATTTAGCTGCTAGTCCTTAAGCCGTACGTGCAATCTGCTTAATATGCCAAATGTTATCGACATAATCTTGGATAGAACGATCGGAATTGAATTTACCCATGCAGGCTGTATTCATTATAGCCATACGTGCCCATAGTGCTTTGTTTTGATAGGCTTTACCCAATTGGAAATGCGCATCAGAGTATGACTGGAAGTCGGCCAACACTTTGTATGGATCACCGCCATCGAGCAGGCTATGTTTTATCGAAGACAATGCGCCTGGCTCACCCGGTGTGAAATAGTCGGTATCTAACCAATCTAGAACCGCTTTGAGCTCAGCATTTTCGTGATAAATGGCCAATGGATCGTAACCCTGTTGGTTTAAGGCTTTTACTTGGTCTACGGTTAAACCAAAAATGAAGATATTGTCTTCGCCAACTTCTTCTGCAATCTCTATGTTCGCGCCGTCTAAAGTACCGATAGTAACAGCACCATTTAGTGCTAATTTCATGTTACCTGTACCTGAAGCTTCTTTACCTGCGGTAGATATCTGCTCAGACACATCGGCAGCTGGAATGATTTTTTCGGCAAGGCTTACACGGTAGTTTGGTAAAAAGACTACCTTTAATTTGCCATTAATACGTGCATCATTATTGATTTTTTCTGCCACTTTGTTGGTGGCGTATATGATGTCTTTCGCTAATTTATATCCAGGAGCCGCTTTGGCACCAAAAATAAATACACGTGGTGTCATTTCCATATCAGGGTTAGCAAGCAAACGGCGATATAGCGCTAGAATATGCAATAAATTTAAGTGCTGGCGTTTATATTCGTGAAGTCGTTTAATTTGCACGTCGAAAATAGCATCCGGGCTAACTACTACGCCGGTCAATTGTGCGATTTCTTTGGCAAGTGCTTGTTTGTTCTGGTGCTTAATCGCCATAAATTCACGCTGAAATGCAGGATCATCTGCACGTGATGCAACAGCTCGTAGTAAATTCAGATCTTTCGCCCAATCACCGTCGACCGTTTTATAAAGAAGGTCAGATAACAATGGATTACACGCTTTTAACCAACGACGCGGCGTAATGCCGTTGGTCACGTTAGTTAATTTGTCAGGCCATAATTGATCAAATTCAGGGAATAAGTCGGCTTTAACTAATGAAGAGTGTATCTGTGCAACACCATTGACTTTATGTGAGGCGATTACACATAAGTTAGCCATGCGTACGCGACGCTCTGGTCCTTCTTCAATAAGCGAAAGGTGTGCGCGAATTGCTTCATTGTTAGGCCACATCTTATTGACCTCGTCATTCAAGAACGCCTCGTTAATTCGGTACAAAATTGTTAAATGACGTGGTAACACTTTTTCAAAGAGTGCTACAGGCCACTTTTCAAGGGCTTCAGGTAATAATGTGTGGTTAGTGTACGCAAATACGTTGCGTGTAAGCTGCCATGCGGTGTGCCAAACAAATTGGTAGTCGTCTACCAAGATACGCATTAATTCAAGAATCGCTAACGTTGGGTGTGTGTCGTTTAGCTGAATTGCCATTTTATCGGCAAAGTGAGACGCTTTGGCTTCGGTTAATGTGCCATATTGCAATTCGTAGCGTTTTAAAATATCGCGAATAGAGCATGCACAGAAGAAGTACTGTTGTAAAAAGCGAAGTTCATGGCCAGCTGCGTGCTCGTCATTCGGGTAGAGGACTTTTGATATCGTTTCGGCTGCCACTTGTTCTTGGTGGGCATTGAGGTAATCGCCATCGTTAAACTTCTGCCAGTCAAATGCTTCGGTTGCACGACATTCCCATAAACGAAGAATATTGATACTTTGTGACTTATAACCAACAATTGGAATATCCCACGGAACACCTTTGAAATTACGCGTCGCACGCCACTCTGGTTTTGACGAGCCGTCTGCTTGTGTCACATGCTCTACGTAACCGTATGCCGGAATAATTTGTTCTGACTCATAACGGCAGATTTCCCACGGGCTGCCAAATTCACGCCACATGTCAGGCGATTCAACCTGATGTCCATTTTTAAAGGCTTGTTGGAATAACCCGTGCTGATAATGAATGCCGTAGCCGATAGCGTTGTAGTCTAGCGTAGCTAATGAATCAAGAAAACAAGCGGCTAGTCGTCCTAGGCCACCGTTGCCAAGCGCGAGATCGGCGCCTTCTTCACACACATCAGCAAGTGAAATACCCAGTGACTCCATTGCTTGTTCGGTCTGTTGGTATAGATCTAAATTGTGTAGGTTGTTCGCCAGTAGGCGTCCCATCAAATATTCAACCGATAAATAGTTGATGCACTTAGTTTCTTGCTCTGCTTGCGCCAATTGCGTTTCGTTTAGTTGGTCAATAATGAAGTCATTTAGCGCTAGTGACGTAGCTTGCCAGTAAGCGCGTTTATGATCTTTAGCAACATTTGAGTGCAGCGATGCCATGTTTACATCACCTAAAGTGTATTTTAGGTGGTGTTTTATTCGTTCAGCTATGTCATCAGCTGTTAATTTTTTATTTTGTTTTTCAATTGTTTGTAGTTTGTTGACCATAACTTTCACTTAAATAAACGAGTTCAAGAAAAATACTACGTGCTCTGTGTTTCACTTTTGTTGCCTTATCGTGTCATCTGCTGACTTTGATAAACGGGCAATTCAAGCTTAGGAGACAAAAGTCACAATGCGCCATTTTTCGTTATTGATTCATTATGCTCAAGTGGGGTAGGAGAGCAATTGCCTACATACGTATGCATTCAGTTAGAACGCATGGGAATGCTGTGCATACGTATGTAATTCCGCTGTAATCTGTCAGTAATAAATTGCCTTGTGCAAACTTCGCGCCGCGGTTAGTATTTGTGACAAGCTGTAAATATTGGTTAGGTAAGCTGTGAAGCAAAAAAATACGTCATTTGATATCGCATACCGGGCAGGCGTTTCGCAATCAACTGTGTCTAGAGCGCTAAGAAATAGCCCGCTCGTTAACGAAGAAACGCGTTTGCGTATTCAGGCGATAGCCAAAGAACTTAACTACAAAGTAGATAAGAATGCGAGTAGTTTGCGCACGCAACAAAGTGGCACCATTGCATTGCTTTTATTTGAAGATCCTACCAATGATGATTCGCTGATTAATCCATTCTTTCTATCGATGCTTGGCTCTATTACGCGAGCGACAGCCAAGAAAGGCTACGATTTGTTGGTATCTTTTCAACAAATGAGCAACGATTGGCATGCTGATTACGAGGACACGAGAAAAGCCGATGGCATTATTTTGCTCGGTTATGGTGATTACACCGATTACGAAGAAAAGCTGGTTAAGTTAATCGAACAAGAAACTCACTTTGTGCGCTGGGGCGCTGACGTAGAGAATCTGCCAGTCATCTCTGTGGGTTGTGATAATTTTCATGGTGGCTACCAGCTAACTCAGCATGTGATCGACAATGGTAAACAACATTTTGCATTTTTAGGTGGAGTATCAAGTGGTTCGCCTGAATTTCGTGATCGTTATTTAGGGCATTGTCAGGCTTTAAAAGAAGCTAATTTGAGTGTGGATGATGCAAGACAAATTGACGCTATTTCAACTGAAGAAGCAGGTTATCAAGCCGTTCAATCTTTGATCGAAAAGAACGTACCTTTTGACGCAATTTGTGCCGCTAGTGACTTAATTGCTGTAGGCGCTATGAAAGCCCTTCAGGAAAAAGGCATTAATGTGCCAAATGACGTTGTCATTGTTGGTTTTGATGACATTCCTATTGCTAATTTTACGTACCCGCCGCTAACAACCGCTAAACAAAATACCGTATTGGCAGGTGAATTGTTAGTGGATAAATTGCTACAGTTAATTAATGGTGAGGAATGTACCACTGAACTCATGCCAACTAGTTTAGTGATCAGACAATCATGTGGAAGCTGATTGCAAGATAAATAATCATCAGCTATCTGCTATCGCGCTTATTTTGTGTTGCGCCACTTGTACTTGATTCTTACCATTTTCCTTGGCCTGATAGAGTGCTTCATCGGCATATTTTAGGTTCTGTTCAAGATTGTCTCGGCTATTAAATGTTGCAACACCAAAACTTGCAGTAAATTGTATTGGTTGATCATCAATTTTTATATTGAGTTTAGCGGTATGGTCACACATGCGTTGCGCCAAGGTTTGTCCACCTTCGATAGATGTTTGTGGCAACAATGCAATAAATTCTTCTCCACCGAATCTCGCCAGCAGGTCGTCTTCACGTGTTAATAATTTTAAAGATTGAGCGAATTCTGTTAAGACTTTGTCACCAGTATCGTGGCCATAAGTGTCATTGATTTTCTTAAAGTCATCAATATCACACATTATCAGTGACATAGGGAACTTATGTCGTTGTGCAGATTTAATTAAACTGTTCGCTTGTTCCATAAAAAATCGGCGATTGTATAGACTGGTTAGTGCGTCAGTAACTGAGTTTTTATAATGCATTTCAATTACATCGGAAAGTAACAGCGTTAATAGCGCGCCAAGTAAAGCAATACTTTGAATAGTTAATAAAATCAACAATGAAGACGTATAAACGAACGGTGTTTGAGTTAGCGCATAAGGAATAACCATTAGGGCGTTTAACACGCCTAAAGCGATGAAAACATACTTCGCTCGCACTTCGCCTGTTGTTGGTTGTAGCTGGTTTTTCGCAACATGTGGAATACAGAGCATATAGATGATAAACGTATTGAACAGTGCGTTCATTGCTCTAAGTACGAGTGAGTCATAGAGCATAAAGAATAAGTAACAATTACTCCAAGCAAGATAGCCTAGGTGTAAATAAACCCACTTGTCGGCGTAAATATGTTTGGTAGTTGTTCGTTTACGCCACATCAAGCCATAGCGAAGACAGTGAAATGAAAATCCGTAAAAAATATTGGCAAATGCAATAGATAATAATACAGGCATAAAAGGGCGAAATAGGTAAACGGCATAGGCAATTGCCATGAATGAAAATAAAGCTACAAAGTAGCGAATGACCACACGGTAGTCTTTTTCTATGCGCAGCGGGTTAAATATGAAAAATAGCGCACTTGCCACACATGACAGTGTGATGTTTAACAGGTATATAATGCTCTGAAACGACGCATTGTCCATTGAGAATTAGCCTAAATACCATATAAAAGAAAGCAATCCTTTAAGTATAGGCACTATTTTTAAGCAGAGTAATTTCTGGGCAATTAGCTCGAAACTCGTGGCGTAGATTCCGGCTGATGTTTGAGTTGATGCACTCTAAAAATAGCGTTGGAAAGTTCTAAGAGCTGTTTATATTCTACTAATTCTTCTTGAGTGATTTCTTGTACGGCTAATTTTTCATTAAGCAATGTAAGCCGTTCATGCAAATTTGAAGTCATCGGACGCATCCTGCTTTTTTTGATATTAGTGATAATTGTAGACGAAAACGTAAATTTTGCGCCTAATTTAATGGGGATAGAACTGCGATTCAGTGACGGTTTCCTCAAAAACAAGTTACTAAGATGAAAAATTGTGCAGTTACCACAATAAATACTGTGTTCAAACTAATTTGAGTATGCAATTTCAAGGAAGTTTGTTTTAATTAATACAACAAAAAAGTTAAGGAAAATCATGACTACTCAAGCTATTAAATCGAAAGCGGCGATCGCATGGGCGGCTAATCAGCCATTATCTATTGAAGAAATTGACGTAATGCCACCGAAAGCGGGCGAAGTACTGATTCGTGTTATTGCTAGTGGCGTGTGCCACACAGATGCTTTCACCTTATCGGGTGAAGACCCAGAAGGCATTTTTCCATGCATTTTAGGGCATGAAGGTGGCGGTATTGTTGAGCAAGTGGGAGAAGGTGTAACCAGTGTTCAGGTAGGCGACCACGTTATTCCGCTATACACGCCAGAGTGTGGTGAATGTAAGTTTTGTTTATCAGGTAAAACGAACTTATGCCAAAAAATTAGAGAAACCCAAGGTAAAGGGTTAATGCCTGACGGCACTACGCGCTTTTACAAAGACGGACAGCCAATTTATCACTACATGGGGTGTTCTACATTCTCTGAATATACGGTATTGCCCGAAATCTCACTGGCAAAGGTTAACGAAAAAGCACCGTTAGAAGAGGTGTGTTTGCTTGGTTGTGGTGTTACCACAGGCATGGGCGCGGTAATGAATACAGCCAAAGTCGAAGAGGGGGCAACAGTAGCCATTTTTGGCTTAGGTGGCATCGGCCTTTCAGCGGTGATTGGTGCGACCATGGCTAAAGCGTCGCGCATTATTGCCATTGATATTAACGAAAGTAAATTTGAACTCGCGAAAAAATTAGGAGCGACGGATTGTATTAATCCTAAGTTGTTCGACAAGCCGATTCAGGAAGTGATTGTTGAAATGACCGACGGCGGTGTTGATTATTCTTTTGAATGTATCGGCAATGTTGACGTAATGCGCTCAGCATTAGAGTGTTGTCACAAAGGATGGGGAGAGTCAGTAATCATTGGTGTTGCAGGCGCTGGGCAAGAAATTTCGACGCGTCCGTTTCAACTGGTTACCGGACGAGTATGGCGAGGCACTGCGTTTGGCGGCGTGAAAGGGCGTTCAGAATTACCCGACTATGTTGAGCGTTATTTAGAGGGTGAGTTCAAGCTGGATGATTTTATTACCCACACCATGAGCTTAGAGCATATAAACGACGCATTTGACTTGATGCATAAAGGTGAAAGTATTCGTTCTGTTATCCATTTTGATAAGTAACGATCACTTTGGGAAATAGCATGATAGAAATTATTAGCCAAAATAAAAGTTTCGGTGGTTGGCATAAGCGTTATCGCCATCAATCAGCTACGGTAAACTGTGATATGACGTTTGCGGTTTATTTACCGCCACAAGTTGAAGACGGTAAGAAACTGCCTGTGTTGTACTGGTTATCTGGGCTCACGTGTACTGACGAAAACTTTATGCAGAAGTCAGGTGTACAGCGCATTGCAGCAGAGTTAGGTATAGTCGTTGTTGCGCCGGATACCAGCCCTAGGGGCGAGCATGTGGCTAACGACGAGGGATATGACTTAGGACAAGGTGCTGGGTTTTATGTGAACGCTACCCAAGCTCCTTGGCAGCCACATTACCAAATGTACGATTACATTGTAAAAGAGCTACCCGATATCATTGAAGCCAACTTCTCCGTTTCTGATAAGCGAGCTATTTCTGGACACTCAATGGGGGGACATGGTGCGCTGACAATTGCTTTGCGAAATCCTGAGCGATTTACATCTGTTTCTGCATTTAGCCCAATATGCGCCCCTACGCAATGCCCTTGGGGAAAAAAAGCATTTTCAGCGTATTTCGGAAATAATGAAGAAACCTGGCGTCAATATGACGCGGTTGAGTTAATTAAACAGTCGCAAACTCAACTTCCTATGCTTATTGAGCAAGGTGGTAACGATGAGTTTTTGCAGCAACAGCTTAAACCTGAATTATTACTCGCTGCGGCGGAATCTGTTGGTTACCCGATTACTTATAATCAACATGACGGCTACGACCATAGCTATTATTTTATCGGAAGCTTTATCGACGCGCATTGCCGTTTTCATGCGAAGTATTTATAGCTCATACTTTCTCTGTAATACACGTTGAATAAACGGCCATTTATTTTGCGTGTATTGCTCTCTGTCGTTATGAAAACGCTCAGCTAAGGTACAGTTAAGCTGAGCGTTTCTAGTTATATTGATTTTACTGAATTTTGTTTCTGCGTGTTGCTAGCCCAGCTAGACTAAGCGCAAATATAGCTAATGTCGTAGGCTCAGGCACAGTCGTAACAACATTCGCAGCATAATGAATCATATTTTGTCTTAGTTCAAAGGCATTTGGCGTTTGGAAGTTTAAAGTCGTCATACCACCAAACATTACATATCCTTCTCCAACAAACATATCCCCTACAACAGTTGCAGCAGTAATGTCATCTACGATCAATGCATTAAGTTCAGTACCTGAAACGGTTGCATGCGCAAAGTAACTACCAGAAAAATTACCACCAGTTGCACCAAAAGGTCCATTGAAAATCTCATGATTAGGATCGACAGCATGAACATCATTGTCATAATTTGGATAGAGTAACGAAACACCAAACCCCATTGACATACCATCGCCTTCATTAGGTGCTGAATTAATGATTAATCGGCCGCCGCCGAACACCCAGTTTTCCATCGCTGCTTGGTTGGCGATGAGAAAAGCTTCAAGTTCATCAGCATTGCTATCTCCACCTTCCATAAAAATAAAGTCTGTGCTATCAGAAAATAGATTTGCAGCATTTGCTGTTTCATAGTTTTGTTCATTCCACATACCAGCACCAAAAACACCATCCATTGACGCTTCGTTGTTAGTTTGACCCCAAGGATTGCCAGTCGTTGAATCCATATAAACGATTCCCGCGCTTGCAAATCCACTAAGCGTTATTGCAATACTTGCAAAAGCTGCTTTTAACATTTTGTTATTCATTGTTATTTCCTTTGATATTACCCACACATGTTGGGCAGCAGTTTTAATTTCTGTTAGCGCTAAGCAATTATTGGACCATCCTTTTTTTTGTTATTGTTTACAGGGTGTTAATGCTGCTTTGATCGTTTTTCGTCTTTGGTTTGTAAAATAAATAGACACTTTATTTGCTTAAAGATCTTTTAGTTTGAAGATGTCTACTATGGATTGAAGCACAAAAAAATTCAGACTACGGATAAATTGCACTGTTAGCCAATTATGTTTTATTGCTTCCATTATCGTCTCCTTCCGATGATTTGCGCTTTTTTTTGTTCTTGTTTGGCTTTGTCGACATTTTCATATTGCGGTGGTGGAATCGGGAATAGCGATATTAGTGGAAAAAGCATTAAGAACAATACCGCTCCCTTCGACATCCGTTTCGCCTTACCAAACAATAAATTGGCCAATAGCAGGAAAATTACGATTAACATGCAAAGTAACAGCCAAATACCAACAGGTGATTGAAGATACTGATCAAATTCTGGCATTAACCTTCCTTGTTAATCTTAGGGTTTAATATGACAAATATGACCAGATTTATAATTATCAACTAAATGAGCAAAACAATAATCGCAACAAATGATAAAACAATCGCCATTGCTTTGTTAAACAGCGCCATTCGCTGCTCTTGTTTTAACAAATGCTGCAAAAGATTTCCTGCACCTGCCCAAGCAAGAATACAAGCGAAACAAATTAACAAGTAAATACCACAGAAAATTACGAGGTTAGCGAAAATATTTAATTCAAATGCAGAAACTGCGGCTGTGCTCGCCATCCATGCTTTGGGGTTGAGCCATTGCATGATAGCTCCTTGCCAGAATGTAGCATTGTACCGATTAGACAATGATACATTGCCAGAGGCATTAAATAGTAAATAGCTGACATACAGCATGAATACGATGCCAGAAACCTTCAGAACTATCATTAGGCTAGGAAGTAATGATGCAAGCTGACCAAAGCCAACGCCAACGAGAAAGAATAGAATAATAAAGCCAACGGATGCACCGGCAACAAATGGGACGCTTTTCGGCAATCCCTGATTGATACCTGATGACAGGGCAACTAAATTAACTGGCCCAGGTGAAAGCGACATTGAGAGCGCGTACAAACTCATGGCGAAATAGATACTCATAATAGTTTCCTCATCATAATCAGCAATTGAACTAACTTGTCGTTGTAAGCTTAATTTGCTTATCTTTGTTTTATAAGATGAGGTAATTGGATTTCTTTGTTCGATTGTTTGAGGTAATGTTGGGTGCTGAAAGGAAATGATGAAGCTTTGAATTTAGGCTAGATGGAATACAAAATGATTGATGACTTAAAACCGATGGCAGTTTTTGTAGAGACTATTGAACAAGGTTCGTTTCGCGGTGCCGCGGAAAAATTGGGACTATCGCCATCTGTGATCAGTCATCACATAAGCATGTTGGAAAAACGGTTGGATTGCACATTACTTTACCGCTCTACTAGAAAGCTATCTTTAACCGATGAAGGACATGTTTTGTTTGAGCATGCCCAACAAATGATGCAGTTTGCTAAAAGCGGGCTTAGTAAAGTTTCACCTAAAACGGATAATCCATTTGGTAAATTGACGCTGTCAGTACCGACCTTACTTGCTCGCTCCATATTTTCTAGCCACTTAGCAGACTTTATGGCTAAGTTCCCTAATATTACGCTGAATATTCAATGTACAGATGAACGTATCAATATCATTGAACATGGCATTGACGTAGCAGTTCGCTTGGGAACTATGCAAGATTCTTCGTTAAAAGCGCTGAAAGTGGGCGAAATTGCGCGCGTACTGGTTTGCGCTCCTGCACTCATAAAGCAGTTTGGCTCACCTACACACCCAACAGAGCTCAGCAATTGGCCATGGTTATCACTTGCTATGCTTAAAGATAGTCGTCGATTAATACGATACAAGGGCGATAGTACTCATGTGATTGATGAGTGCGAGGTGAGTTTTGTCGGAAAGCATACAATTAACAGCGTGGATTATTTGAGCCGTTTATGTGAGTGTGGCGCAGGAGTGGCGACGCCTCCATTGTTTATGGTGGACTCTCTAATTAGAGCAGGTGAATTGGTGCAATTGTTGCCAACATGGCAAGTTGCTCCTATTGACGTTCATTTGGTATGGCCGAACAATGCTTTGCCCACTAGTTTATCTCGTTTGTTCATCGATTTTATTAAAGCGAAACCAATGAATGTATAGCGACTAACGTATAGCTACTCGGGGCTATACGTCAAACTTCGAGGTTGCATCGAGCAGGCTATCAGAGTGTTTGTGCAGATTTTCAGCAACCTCGCGAATGTCAGCAAGTGCAGCTAACGTGTTCTCGAATGATTCGTGCATGCTAGTAACGTTATCAACGACCATTGTTGCAACATTGGTTTGCTGCTCAGTTGCGGTGGCAATTTGCGCATTCATGGTATTGATCGACAGGATTTGTTCAGATACTAGACTAATCGAACTGCCGGTTTGCTCTGCAGCTTCAGCGTTGTCTTTAGCCATATCTCTTGCTTTTGTCATCGCACCAACAGACTCGTTGGCACCCGACGTGAGTGCGGTTAGCAGTTCTCTAATTTCGTTAGTTGACTTGGCCGTTCTGGAAGCAAGTTCTCTTACTTCATCAGCAACCACCGCAAAACCACGACCTTGTTCACCAGCGCGTGCAGCCTCGATCGCCGCATTCAGTGCCAGTAAGTTAGTTTGCTCAGCGATTGAGGTAATTACATTTAGAATTTGGCTCACATTCTGAGTGTCGCTGGCGAGTTGATCGATAGTATTGGCTGCACTGTCGATTTCCTGACTTAGTGTCTGAGAAGTTGTCACCGATTGTTTAATTTGATTTAGGCTCTCTTCTACCTCACGTTCGGCAGCTTGTGCTGCTTCCGATGCGTTGATAGCGCTACTTGAAATGTCGCTAGCGCTGTGGCGCATTTCTTCCATTGACTGATGAACAACCTTGGCATCATTAGATTGCTGGTTGGTGGCGCGCTCCGCTTTTTCCATCCCTTGAACTAAACGTGTGGAATTTTCCATGAGAGGTTCGACAACGGCCATCACGCCCATTACGGACTCTCTAAGTAGGCTGATAAATGCATTGAAATGAATTGCCACTTGCCCAATTTCATCATTTGAGCGTACAGCTAGCTGCGAACTCAAATTTCCTTTTCCACTTGCGAGTTTTTCCAACGAGCCGGCGGCGTCACTAGCGGCGTTACCAATTGCTTTGGCGATAACGATTGCCAAGATTATTAGTCCAACCAGCATGATTGTACTTATGGTCAACATCAACACTAACGAGTTATGAGACCTTTCTTCGGTATTATTGATTAATTCTAAATAACGATTGTCAGACTTTTGTTGAATTGCAGTAAAGCGTTCAATTAATTCATCATATTTTGCTTGTTTGGTTTGTGCATCTTGTTGAATCTTCGAAAAGTCGGCAGTGCCGTCTATCATTGATTGAGCTATTTGACCGGCAATTTTTGCATAGTCGGTGAGCTTCTCTTGATCGTTGGATGCTCTTAAGCTACTGTCCAGCTGAGTCAATTGTTTTAAATTTGACTGAATTTCTGTAAGCGTTTCATTGGCTTTGTTTAAATATTCCTCGTCACCTAACGTAACCGCCTGGCCATAGAATTCATCTAGTTTTTCTATTAAAAATCGATTAATGGTTGAGGTTTTTACCGATTGGTAGCTCTTGGTTTTGAGTTCATTAAGCGCTTGTTCATTATCAATAATCGTGTTGTAGTTAATGATGGCAGCGACAACAAACGCAAATACGGCGAGTATGGTAATACCGTGTATTTTTGTGGTTATATTTAGATCATTCAGCACATTTTTGAACGCCATGTTAACATCCTCAGCTCGGCATAGTTTTTACTATTTGTTGTCTTCTTAATTGTTGTACAAAATCAGCAATTTGCTAGTTAAATCAATTGCAAAAGGAAGTAATCACCTATAACTCTGTGCATTACTTCCTTAAGGTACCTGTTAAAAAACGAAATCAACACCTAGGCTAATCGTTTCAGAATCACCATGGAAATCCCAGCCGTTCGGGCCACCTTGATCTTCAAACACATCATATTGCACTTTAAATGCGGCGGACGGTGAGAAGTTATAGCGAACGCCATAGCTGATGAGATAATGCTGCTCAAAATCATCGCCGGAAATTCGTTCTTGATCTGCTTTGGAATAGCTAATATATGGCTGAAAGTCGTCAATGTTATACACGGCTGAAACAATAAATGTTGGCCAAGTGTCTTCAACATCATCATGCCTTTCAACATAGTTGTATTCGAAAAGTATTGTGAATGGGTTCAGGTCGAGCGAACCACCTACACCATAGAAAGTTTGAGACGTTCTTAAACCCTGACGAATTTCACCGGTATCAGTTCTAAAATCACGGTCTAGGAGATGTTGCATATAAACAAACCGAACATCGAATATATCACCGGATATATTCCAATTTATCCCTGTTATATGGCGCCAATCTTCGTTTACCGCAACCACATCGCTGCCGAAAAAACCTTGTTCGGCATAAAATCCCATTTCTTTGTTATCATCGGAATACTCATTTCCATAGTAGACGGTGATGTTGTTTGAATAGTCGCCTAGGCTAAAGTTACGAGAGACATGGATGCCGTTAAACTGAACAATTTGCCACCAGTACAAGTTTGAAGGTGGGCGCATCCAAGGATAGGCATAACCTACGTCATAAAACTCTGAATAGTAGTACATCGGAATATTACGTCGACCAAGCATAATGGTCCAATCATTATCTGTTTCATAGGTAAGATAATACCAACTAAACTCGGGTTCAAAGTCGTCAGAACCTTTGCTGGATAATTGACCTGTAAACCTGAGTTTTTCGTCAATGTCAGCTGTCATTTGAATGGCAATCATTGATTCCGGTTTAAACGTTACTTTGTCTTCGTATTGGCCTACTTCAAAAAAATCTGCAGTAAAGCGTTCACCTTCATTGAGCCCCATCCCGGCAACGATGGAACCGTACCCACTAAAATTAACCTCTGCGTTAACAGCTGGCGCAAGTGTAAGTGCTAGTGCTGACACTAACATCAAATTGGTAAGTTTCATGAGTTGACTCCTAGAATGTGGCGATGACTTTGACTGCGTCTGTTACAGCACTCGATTCGACATACCCTATGGTGTCTTTATTTTCAGAGACGGTGGAGACAATTTCTGAACTAGAATCGATTTCTTTTGGAGGGGTACCTTTGCCGGTAAACACTAATTTAGACCAGTGCGCATTCATTTGGCTGCTAGAGCGTCCGATAACGTTCTTGTTAAATTCATCCCTTACAGGAGAGCCTTTAGCGGCATTGAGCAATAACGCCGTTCTACCGTTATCGAACTTTTTAGATTTGCCCAAATACAGTTTACTTATCGCCTTTTTATCTAGGTTTGCGTTATTGTCTTTATGCACAATTACGGATACTTCGGCCAATGAGAGGAATGACCAAGACTGCAATGCGATAAATGTACACAAAGTTAAAAGTAGATTTTTCTTACTTTGAAAGTGTTTCATATGCATTACCTGTTTTTCGAATAATTTTTAGTGTGAGTTGGACTACCACTTAAATAGTAGACAAAAAATAGCAACTTACAAAAATATTACAGGCGATAGTTAGCGGTGAGGGCAATCGGGAAACTTGCAGATGGGTTCTTGTTAGTTCTTGAAGTGGGAGAGTTTTGAAAATTGATAGGTTGTTTCAAGCCTCTCCATACATTCCATACGCGAATTAAACGTCAACCAACCACTTATTTTTAGTGGCAATATCAATTTGTTCAGCAACGTAGCGCCATAAACTTTCAGACAAGCCTTTAACGTACTTATTTCGTGCGAGTACTTGAGATTTAGTAACTTTATGTTTAGCCCAGCTACCACCTTCATTCGCCATATTTTGAATCAAAGGTAAAATGCGATCAACCGCTTTGGCAAATTGGGCATCGTGTGTCTTGCATTCTTCAAATTCCAGCCACAAAGATAAAAAGTGTTGATATTGGGCGTCGGGCAGTAAACCGAAAATACGATGAGCCGCGGCAAGTTCGATTTCGTGTTGTTGCTCGAGTTGGTTTACTTCTGCAAATGCAAAGGTGTCACCAGCGTCAATTTCAACAATGTCATGAATCAGCAGCATTTTCACGGCACGATTAATATCAATGTTATGCTCGACATGCTCTACTAAAACGTGTGCCGCAAGTGCAATTTGCCAGCTGTGTTCGGCACTATTTTCAAAGCGATTATTGTCGGTTTTGATGAGAGCTTTTCGATAAACTGACTTAAGTTTGTCAAGTTCGAGAATGAAAGAGAGTTGTTTATTTAAGTCCATAATAGATAATTTTAAGCGGGCGACATTGCTAATTAATTTTGAAAACACTAGGAAACTTTTCACTGGCCCATTCGTGAAAAATATCGTCTAAGTATGACGCTAATTGATTCTCTGCTAGATCTGACGGAATGACCACATCGTAAACACGTTCAAGCTTGCCAAAAATGTTACATAGAGGTATTGGTATTTCTTAAAAGTGCTAACCTGCTATGCAGACTAGCACTAACTTTAGTTTGTTTCTATCGATAAATGTCTATGTTGCAGAAACAGGGGTTTTTGGCTGGTTTGTTTGCTCATGTTCTTTTACACGGAGTGTTAATATGCCCGCGAAAATCATGCTTACACCGCCAACAATCAAGGCGTAAATTGGCTGGTTGTCGAATACCTTAGTAATTAGTAAACCTAAAATACTTGCTGCCAGTATTTGTGGTAAAACAATAAAGAAATTAAAAATACCCACATACAAGCCCATCTTGTTTGGCGGTAGCGCATTAGCCAAAAGGGCATACGGGACAGATAGTATAGAAGCCCACGCAAAGCCAACGCCTATCATCGAAATTACTAAGTAAGTCGGATCTTTCACGAAGATAAATGAGATAAAACCAGCGCCACCAAGTAATAAGTTAATCATGTGAGCGATGCGCAAATTAAATGCCTTAACTATAATAGGGATGCAAATGGCAGCGACAATAGAAGTAAGATTGTAGGTAGAAAATAATACACCAACCCAGTCGGCACCTTGGTTGTATAGTTCAGACGTTACATCGGAGCTACCATAATGGAAATCTGTGATGGCGGCTGTTGTATAGGTCCACATGCCAAAAAACGGAAACCACGAAAAGAATTGCACAAACGCGAGCTGTTTCATGGTGTCAGGCATGGCAAACAAGTCATTGATTACTACGGCAAAGCCATGTTCGTGTTTGTTTTTTTGTTGTAGATATCCGGCGAAAAGTTGGCACAACCCGAAGGCAATTAAACCACCCGTTAAAATAAATAAACTTTGGTCGAGTTTGTCAATCAACAGATAGACAACACCTGATGTAGCCACGCCAGCGGCTAACCAAGCAAATCCATGACGAAAATATTTACTGGTTGGACGAATAGGTCTTTCTTCAGTGTGGCATGTCGGGTCTTCAAATTGGTTGAATTGTGCAAGCTCTTGTGGGGAATACTCTTTAGTGCGAAAGACTGTCCAAAGTACGGCTAACAAAAATATAACCCCACCAATATAGAACGCAAAACTGACTGAATCAGGTAATTCGCCAGGCGCAGCGGTATTGCTTATATCAAACCAATTGGTCATCATCCAAGGTAATGCAGAGGCTACCACTGAACCAACGCCTATGAAGAAACATTGCATGGCATAACCAGTCGCTCGCTGTTTAGGAGGCAACATGTCGCCTACAAAAGCGCGAAACGGCTCCATTGAAACGTTGATTGACGCATCCATAATCCATAACATACCAGCGGCAATCCACAATGTTGGTGAATTTGGCATTATAAATAAAGAAAGGCTGGCTGCGATCGCTCCCCAAAGAAAATACGGACGGCGACGGCCTAAACGATTCCATGTTTTGTCACTAAAATAGCCAATAATAGGTTGTACAACTAACCCTGTAATTGGCGCAGCAACCATGAGAATTGCCATGTTGCCATAGTCAGCACCGAGTGTTTGAAATATGCGACCTATGTTGGCATTTTGTAAGGCAAAGCCGAACTGAATACCCAGAAAGCCAAAACACATATTCCAAATTTGCCAAAAATTCAGGGTAGGCTTTTGCTTAGGTTGAAGTGAGCTTTGCATTATAGAAAGATCCTGCTGGTGATAAATGTTGTAATTTTAATTATAGTTTTGTTGTCACATGGGAAATGCCGATGTGTTATTTTGGACTTTGTCTGCTTGAAAACAGACTAAGCCAAGCATTCGATTATATTAATCATAGGTAACAGGCATTCACAACATTATGCATACGTATTCAGCTCTACCTAGCACCTAGCACCTAGCACTTAGCCACTTCGCGATTGGTGCGCCTAATGTAATACCAGGAAACCATCGACAATATCACAATAAAGGGGATGCTGGACAACACAACCCCATGCCAACCTGCTTTGAATAATACCCATCCTGCAAGCAATGAAGCGAGTGCTTGTGCGCCGAAAATAATGAAGTCATTCACTGCCTGCACTTTGTGTTTTTCGTGCGGTTCATAACTTTGCGGCAATAAAGAAGTGCCTGTCAAAAATAGGAAATTCCAACCTACGCCAAGGAATAATAGTGCCCACCAATAATGGACGACTTGCTCGCCTGAAAATGCGATTACCGCAACAATTCCGTAAACGATGGTACCGAAAATCAGTAAGAAATTCAGACCAAAACGCTTAACAAGAAAAGCGGTAAACAATGATGGAATAAACATCGCAGCAATGTGACTTTGAATGACCCATTTGGTGTCATGTAAACTGTGACCGTGAAGATGGTGCATGCTCAGCGGGGTAGCTGTCATTAGATAGCTCATCAATGCAAATCCTATTGCAGCTGAAGCAATGGCAACCAAGAAAATAGGTTGTTTCATCAAAGTGAGCAAAGGGCGTGCATTACCTGATGCTTCCTGTAAATGTGTTGCAGGGTTTTTGAACTTTAGCATGACCAGCATTGCTAAAATATTCATTGCAGCGAGTACGGCAAAAGCTCCGGTATATCCTTGAGGAGAACTTATCCAGTCTTTGGCTGTTACCGCAATTTCAGGCCCCAAAAATGCTGAAAAGATACCGCTGAGCATTAATATCGACAGTGCTTTTGGGATATCGTTTGCGTCATGCAAGCTGTCGATGGCTGCAAATCGTAATTGCTGTACAAAGGCAGTACAGGCGCCTAATAGTAAGCTCGCAATCGAAAACATAACAAAGTTCAATGTTTGCGTTGCAATACAAGCAACAATACTACCGACAAATCCAATGAAAAAACCAATTAGTGTACTGTTTTTTCGACCAAGTTTTTTGGCGGTGAGTGCTGCTGGCACCGCGGTAAGTGCTACACCCAAAATCATTGCGGTAACTGGTAGAGTTGCTAGAGACTGGTCGTCAACCATGGAGGTGCTCAAAATTCCCCCAATAAAAACGATGACGGGGCCAGCTGCCATTACAAACGGCTGTGCCAAGAATATTAGCCAAATGTTTAACGGCAGCTTAAATAACTTTGATAATACGATGGTAGCTGCGATGAGAAGGGTGAAGGTAATAATGATATTTGACAGCAATGGCATTTTCCTATTTTTCTTATTTACTCGTCGTGCGTCGAGCAGTGAGAATTGTAAAGTGTATCATGACCAATCAGTATTGTTTGTTTTTTGTCATTTAGATTAAAAACGTTCTCTTTTAACGTAATAAAATATAGTGATACACTGGCGATACCTTAGTGTAGTTAACCCAATCAAGATGAAATTTAGTCCTTTAGTACAAGAATTGATCAACGCATTCAAAGTATTGCCAGGCGTAGGCGCAAAATCTGCACAACGTATGGCATTTCATTTACTTGAGCGTAATAGGCAAGGTGGCAGTAAACTGGCAACAGCATTAAAACATGCGATGGAACACATTGGGCACTGTCAGCAATGTCGCAACTTTACTGAAGAAGACACATGTGAAGTATGTGCTAGCCCAAAACGTCAGCAAACGGCTCAGTTGTGTGTTGTTGAAAGTCCAGCGGATGTTATCGCGATAGAGCAAACGGGCGAATTTATTGGACGATATTTTGTACTCATGGGGCACTTGTCGCCAATTGACGGTATCGGTCCCAGTGAACTCGGGCTTGATATATTGGAACAGCAGCTTGCATCTCAATCGTTAAATGAGGTGATATTAGCAACCAATCCCACGGTTGAAGGTGAGGCGACTGCGCACTATATCGCAGAACTTGCACGCAAATATCAAGTAGATGTATCACGCATTGCGCATGGCGTGCCTGTTGGCGGTGAATTAGAGTTTGTTGATGGTAATACCCTTTCTCATGCACTGAGTGGTAGAAAGCATATCAGTTTTGATTGAGTTATCTCACTCAATGTAGTTGTTATTGAAATGACGGCAATGTGATTTTTTTGCAATGCTGTCTTGAAAACCTTCCGAGTACCCCCACTTAATAATCAATTAGACAGGTTAACAAACGTATTGTGTGGGTTAGCCAGTAGTTAAACAAAGTAATTAGTAAAGTAGGAGATGTTTCAGATGGCTGAGACTGGTCAAAAACAAGTTCATGGTTTTCAAACTGAAGTAAAGCAGTTACTTCAACTAATGATTCATTCTTTGTATTCCAATAAAGAAATTTTCTTACGTGAATTAGTATCTAATGCCGCTGACGCCTCAGACAAGCTTCGCTTCAAGGCATTATCAAATGCAGATTTGTATGAAGGTGATGGCGAACTACGTGTACGCATTAGCGCTGACAAAGAAAACAACACCGTAACCATTTCAGATAATGGTATAGGTATGACTCACGATCAAATCGTTGAGCACTTAGGTACTATCGCAAAATCAGGAACGGCGGAGTTTTTCTCTAAACTTTCTGGCGATCAGGCATCAGACTCTCAATTAATTGGTCAATTTGGTGTTGGCTTTTATTCAGCGTTTATCGTTGCTGATACTGTCACCGTTCGTTCGCGTGCTGCAGGTGTACCGGCGAGTGAAGGCGTTGAGTGGAGTTCAGCTGGTGAAGGTGAGTTCACGACCTCAACGATCGAAAAAGCGAATCGCGGAACTGACATTATTCTCCATCTAAAAGAAGATGAAAAAGAGTTTGCTGATGAATGGCGCTTAAAGTCTATTGTTACTAAATACTCTGATCACATTTCAGTACCTGTTGAAATGTTAACGCCTGAAGTACCTGCTGTTGAAGCTGTTGAAGAAGTTAAAGATGACGAAGGCAACGTAGTGACTCCTGCTATTGAAGCGCGAGATGCAATTCCAGCTAAATGGGAAGCCGTGAACAAAGCAACAGCACTATGGACACGTGAAAAATCTGAAGTTTCAGATGAAGAGTACAACGAATTCTACAAGCATGTGTCGCACGACTTCACAGATCCACTACTATGGGCACACAACAAAGTAGAAGGTAAAACTGAGTATACGAGTCTATTATATATTCCTTCTAAAGCACCGTTTGACATGTATAACCGTGATAAACAGCACGGCCTGAAATTATATGTGCAACGCGTATTTATTATGGATGATGCAGAACAATTCATGCCAACGTATCTTCGTTTTGTTAAGGGATTATTGGATTCGAACGATTTACCACTAAACGTTTCGCGTGAAATCTTACAAGACAACAAAGTTACACAAGCTATTCGTAAAGGTTGTACTAAGCGTGTACTTACGATGCTTGAACGTCTTGGCAAAAATGATAAAGAGAAGTATCAAATTTTCTGGAATGAGTTTGGTCAAGTACTTAAAGAAGGGCCTGCTGAAGATTTCGCCAATAAGGAACAAGTGGCTAAGCTAATGCGCTTTGCTTCAACTCATGAAGATTCTTCTGTGCAAAATGTATCGCTTGAAGAGTACATTGAGCGCATGAAAGAAGGGCAGGACAAGATTTATTATGTAGTAGCAGATAGCTTTGAAGCTGCTAAAAATAGCCCTCACTTGGAAATATTCCGTAAGAAAGGCATCGAAGTTTTACTAATGTCTGATCGTATTGATGAGTGGTTAGTGAGCCATCTAACTGAGTTTGATGGTAAACAACTTCAGTCTGTGACGCGTGGTGGCTTAGACTTAGGTGACATGGAAGATGAAGAATCTAAAGAAGCAAAAGAAAAGTTAGAGCAAGAATTTGATTCTGTGGTATCACGCATCAAAACTGCACTTGAAGGTAAAGTTAAAGATGTAAAACTTTCACAGCGCCTCACTGATTCTCCAGCTTGTATTGTGACTGATGAGCACGACATGAGCAGCCAAATGATGAAGTTGATGCAATCTGTTGGTCAGGAAGTACCTGAAACATTGCCAATTTTTGAAATTAACGCTGAACACGATCTTGTTAAGCGTGTGGCAGATGAGCAGGATGATGAGCAATTCAAACAATGGACAGAAGTCTTGTTTGAACAAGCAATGTTGGCTGAGCGCGGAAGCTTGAAAGATCCGGCGAGCTTTGTTGCTAAGTTGAATAAACTCATGTTGAATCTAACTAAGTAAAATTGATTCTAAACAATTTATGATAAAAAGGAGCCAAATGGCTCCTTTTTTCGTATTTGCATAGTTTTGCTACTTGTTTGCCCTGTTACGAAAATGTATAGTGTGGGCTTTTATACCAATCCGTATAAAGAATTACACTCTTAGAATGACATGGGCGACATTAGAATAAACGAAATAAGTGTAGATATAGTTGCTCTACATTAAGCTTATTTTGTGCAGTTATCATGTTGGCCATGCATTCCCAAAGGGCGAGTTTTAAAGGCTTATATGCTGCGTAATTGATTTTATGAAGGTTCCTACATGGATGTAGATTATTAGAGCAACGCAGGACGCAGTTGCCGAGAACAACCATTCTTTGCAATCAATGCCTTGCCTCTAAGCCTTTAAATTCTCGCTAAGTGAGCAATTTCTTATACGGATTGGTATTTCTGACATGCAATTTATTTCTTTATATAGGGTTACACTATATGCGCATTATTTTATTAGGTGCTCCGGGTGCTGGTAAGGGAACTCAAGCACAATTTTTAATGGCTAAATTCGGCATTCCTCAAATTTCTACTGGCGATATGCTGCGTGCAGCGATTAAGGCGGGTACTGAGCTAGGAAAAAAAGCAAAAGAAGTAATGGACGCTGGCCAATTAGTTTCTGATGAACTAATTATTGGTCTGGTGAAAGAGCGCATTGCACAAGATGATTGTAAAGCGGGTTTCTTGTTAGACGGTTTTCCTCGCACAATCCCACAAGCGGATGCAATGAAAGAAAATGGCGTTGATGTTGATAGCGTAATTGAATTTGATGTGCCTGATGAAGTAATTGTTGAGCGCATGGCTGGTCGTCGTGTGCACTCTGGTTCAGGCCGAGTTTACCATGTTGTATATAATCCACCTAAAGTTGAAGGTAAGGATGATGAAACAGGTGAAGATCTTTCTATCCGTCCTGATGACGAAGAAGCAACTGTTCGTAAGCGTTTAGGTATCTACCACGAACAAACCAAACCATTAGTTGATTATTACCAGGCTGAAGCTAAAGCGGGTAACTGTAACTATGTCACAATTGATGGCACACAACCAGTAGAGCAAGTAAGTCAAATCTTGGCGGATAAGCTAGAAGGCTAATTTGCTGGAACAGTATTAATAAGAGCCCGTATTATTACGGGCTTTTTTGTATGTTTTAAATTAAATTACGAAATGACACTTATACTCTTTAATCTTTCGCTTTTAACACTACAAAAGTTAGTCGCTTTAATTGAATAATGTGGTGAAGTCTTAGGGGAAGTATATGAATTCATTAAATATCACAGGTTTTTATCTCGGTCTGTTAGCGCTGCTTTATTTAGCTCTGACGGCAAACATCATTCGTTATCGTTTAAAGTTTCAGGTTGGTATTGGATCAAATGGTAACCAAACTCTCGCTAAAGCAATTAGAGTGCATGCTAATTTCATTGAATATACGCCGATAGCATTGTTGTTACTTGCTTGCTATGAATTTAACGGTGGCAGCGAAGCCATGGTTCATGCATTAGGCGCGGCTTTCTTTGTAGGTAGGGTGTTGCATGTCAAAGGGCTTTCAAGTTCAATTGGCGTCACGAAAGAACGACAACTGGGTATGTTATCAAGCTTTCTAGTGATTGCGACGCTGTCAGCACTTCTAATTTTTCAGTTTGTTTTAAGTAACTTCTAAACACAATCCTTTCTTTTTGGTATTACGCTGCGCTAGCCTCATATTTAGCGCAGCGTAATACCAAGTGAAATAAATATTTGACCAGTTCAGAGCTATGTCAGGGAAGTTAGAACAAAGCAAATTGATGCAGTTGTAGTCATTCTCCATCAAAGAAATTTGTGAAGTTATCACTTTCCTGACAAGCTCCCAAGGGCGAGTTTAAAAGGCTTATATGCGGCGTTATTGATTTTAACAAGGGAACAACCATTCTTTGCAATCAATGCCTTGCCTCTAAGCCTTTTAACTCTCGCTGAATGATCAAATATTTAATTCAATTGGTATAAATCGCAGTTTCGTTTAAAACTCACACAGAAAATTCAATTTCTATTTTCTTAGTATATTGCTATTCCGATTCGCTTAAGAGTCTTTAATTCTCGCTGAATGATCAAATATTTAATTCAATTGGTATAACCTATTGCAAAGTATCAGTTTTTGTTTATAAACTATTATTTTGTTATTGTACATTTGTTCAGAGTGTTGTTTTCAAAACACTTCCTTGAAGCAGAAAATTCGCAAAGAGCCAGATAAAAGCTATAAATATATAAGGCGGTTTAAGTAACTATGATGAAATTAAATGTAGCAAGTAAAATCATTCTGGGTTTTAGCACTGTACTGGTATTTTATATCGTCGCCAGCATTATCTCTGTAAACATACTTAGTGGGATTGATGGCGCTGCAAAGCAAGTTAATGAGTATGCCTCACCCGCTCAAGATCACAGTATTGCGATTGAAATTTCTTTATTAAAGCAAGCCAATATTTCTTCAAATATTCCCGTTACTAAAACGCTCGAACAATTAACGCTTTTGCGCACAGAGTTTGGTCAAATAGAAGCAGAATTACTTAAAAATCGTCAGGCATTGCCACCATTGCTGTCAAGTGATAATGCCGTTAATCAACTTACGCAATTTGATCAGAAATACCAAGATTATCTAACGCAGGTGCAATCAATGTTTGCTTTGAAAGAAGCATACATTGCACAAACACAACAAACGAAAAATGAACATGCGCATTTTGTAGAGGCTCTCAATGTGTTGGAAGAAGCGTTAATAGAGCTTTCTTATATAGAAGATGAAGACAATGAGTCGCTTATTGAACAAATTTCATCTGTTTCCGTACAAATTGAAGGTTATATTATTAGCTTGAGAGATTCGCTGTCAGAAGTTGTAACGTTGAGTAAATCCAGTGCTGTTGTAGAGTTGCAAGAAACTATAGGGTTGGGACTGACCAATACCGAACAGTTATTCGTTTATCTGGGAAGACTAGTTGAAGGGCATAGTAGTGAGCCGATGTTGGTGGAAATTAGACAGCAATATGAAGACATAACTAGAAGGTTGCAGACCGAAAATAATTTGTTTTCGCTGCATTTGTCGGCTCTTAATTCATTAGACCAATTATCAGATACCGCAGAGATGCAACGTACAAGCTCTATTCAGTCTGTTGAAGCCATTGAAGCATTGGCTGCCTTAGTTAAGCAGCGATATGTCAGTGAGCAAGAAAAAATTATTGAGCATGTTGCACAGGGGACTACCATTACGATTGCAGTTGTCATTGTGATCTTTATATTAGGTGGGCTTATCGCATTTTTTACTATTCGTGCAATGGTATTGCCTTTAGCGCGGGTAAATAGTGCGTTATCTAAACTTGCTAAGGGTGATTTAACAAATAAAGTTAATGTTACAACGAATGATGAATACGGACTGCTGGCCAAAAATGTTAATCAGGTGGTCGATGATTTAAAGGCATTGATTGGAGAAATTAGTCAAAATGCCCATGAACTAAATAGCAATGCCACACAATCAAATATAGAGATTTCAGAAGTTGCTTCGTCATTGAATAAACAAAAGGATCAAATTGCGAATATCGCGATGATCACGACGCAATTACGAGAAACCGCAGATAACGTGTTAACTAAAGCGCATAATGCAGAGCAAGAAACATCAACCGCTCAACATCAAAGTACTGAATTAGAATCAATAGCTAATGTTTCTAGCGAGCGTATCGATAGTTTAGCCAATATGCTCGACGATACTAACAGCCTAATGGCAACGTTAAAGGCAGAAGCCAATAACATTGGTGGGATACTCGACACCATTCAGGCCATTGCCGACCAAACCAATCTGCTGGCGTTAAATGCAGCAATTGAAGCTGCACGCGCAGGTGAATCGGGTAGAGGGTTTGCCGTTGTTGCAGATGAAGTCAGAATGCTGGCTAGCCGAACGCAAGAATCTATAGCGGAAATTCACGGCATGATAACTACATTACAAAAATATACTGAAGCAGCGGTTACTGATATCGACAAAGGCAAACAGGAAGCGGATGTCTGCCAGCAATACACTGCGCAGTTATTGGATACCTTAACCCTAATAAACCAAGCGATTGACACTATTCACGCCAATAGCAGTGAAATTGCGCAAGAAGCGACACAACAAAACAGTTTAAGTGATCGTATAAGCGAGAGTATCTTGCAGGTTGAAAATCTTAGTCAGGAAAGTGCTGACAAGTCAGAAGCGACCATTGCACATAGTCAACAAGTTGCTAAATTATCCAGTAAGTTGGAAAAATCTGTCGATCAGTTTTCTTTATAGCTCAACACACCTTAACCTGAGGTGGATTGGTAACACATGCCAATATGTGGAATGCCGTCTTCTAAGTACTCGTCAGTGACTTGGGCAAAGTTATGTTGGTTATAAAATTTTGCCAGATGTGCCTGTGCTGAAATTTTAATAGGTTGCGCTGGAAAATATTGCTGACAGGCAACTAGTGCCTCTTTCATGATTTCATGCGCGATGCCTCGACCCCGGAATTTGTCAGCAATTGCGACTCTGCCGATAGAGATATAGTCGTCATAGGTCAATCCTTTAGGAAGAATACGCAAATAGGCTACTAGCTCATCAGCATCGTAACTAAAAAGGTGAAGCGTGTCAGGATGACGGTCATGATCATCTAGATCTGGATAATAACAAGTTTGCTCTACAACAAAAACATCGATGCGTAACTTGAGCACATCGTAGAGCTCGTTAATCGTTAGATCCGAAAATTTGCATAGTTTCCATTGAGTAGTAGACATTAATAACAACCTCTATCGTGACTAAAAGAGCCAAAAGAGCATATTACTGCTTATTTCAATGTACCCGCAAGTGCTAACAGAAATGGTGTAAAACTTTTAGGTATCCGTGGTAACGTTTCGAGTCCAAGTAGCTAATAATATCGCGTGTATATTGTTCAATATTGATATGAGGAAACTCTTGTTGTGCAATTTTGTGTAGCGACTGATGTTGGCAAAATAGGATGTAGCCAAGTAACAAAAACTCTGGAGAAAAGTTGCATTGAAAAACCGTTGCTCGTATTTGCGAAGGGCTATAATAGTCCTGTATTCCGTAGCGTTTTTCTAATGTTGGTAACAGCTTGTTGCCATATTTTTTGATCGACCAATATTTGAACATAGCTAGTCCTTAGCACGAAATCCTATCCTTGTTGGGGCATGCATGTTACCGATGAATTTTGTACAGATCAAGTATTTTTTGTACAAAAAGTGCGCAATTTATTTGTTGGGAATTTTCATTGGATCACGGGCAACAAAGAAACCGGCCTGAGGTTAAGCTTGCTCAACCGTACCTTGCTGTCTAAGAATATATAGCCCAGTCGGAACGCCATTTCCTAGTAGATACTGCGATAAACTGTCTTGAATCATGGATATCTTAAAAAGTCATCATTTGACAACATTACCACAACTCTTATAGTTGAATAAGCGTAGCGAATTAAATGCCTGATTCAATAATGCCGATATCGAAAGATGAACGTATCTTTACTGTATTTCTACAACGATTCAATCGATTCTTCTTGCCTACTTTGCGAATGCTTAAAGACAAGGTTGAGCGAGGTGAGGAGCTGGAACAGTCGGAACTTGAATTCCTTGAGCAGGTATTTAGCGCAACGCACGATATTTTGCCAAAAATAATCACTAATCGAAAATACTATCGAATCTTTATTGGGGCGATTCGATATTATAACGATATTACTAATCAGGCACTGGCTAACGCAAAAGCTAATTCAAGTGATTCCAGCGTATCAAATGACTCTTCAAGTTAGATACTTGCCAAAATAACTGAGTGTTAAATAGCAGGCGAGCAATATCGCAATCCACAAGGTCATGTTACTCACCGTTTGTGCGCGCGCTAATTTGCCATGTGGCCGGAGGTAGGTTCTTATCACTTCAAGCAAGTGTCGTAGTTTAGCCAACAACAGCGCTGAATACAGTCGGTGAACTTTGACGACTCGGTCCGTTATTGTTGTCCAAAGGGAAGGCAGGAAACGACGGTATAGCCAATCAACATCTAAATTGGTTGAACGTAACTCCGGTGGATAAATGCCTTTTATGTTTAACCATGCAAATGCTAGTGCCGCAAAGCACAATAGCTGAGTTTGCGCGAGAACATGTGATACATCATATGGGCTGTAATCAAGGTCAAAGGGTAAGAATTGATAGAGCAAGTTGGGGTAACTACCAATAGCTAGGCATAATGTTGCTGCAAAAAACATGGCGAGTAACATATTTACCGGTGGTTCGCTTGTTCGGATCCCAGAGTCATGGCCGAAAAAGGCAAAGTAAGGAATTTTAATTCCAGCATGATGAAAAACGCCAGCAGAAGCAAACAGTAGTGCCAGCCATATGCCCCCGTAGCCTTGTTCCATTACTGCGGTCATTACCATCGATTTACTTACAAACCCGTTAAACAATGGAAATGCCGATATTGATGCTGCACCTATAATGCAGAGAACAGTGGTTTTCGGCATAGTCTTGTATAGTCCACCTAATTCGGAACCATTAATTCGTCCTGTCATGTGGAGTACTGCACCCATTGACATGAACAAGAGTCCTTTAAATAGAATGTCATTTACGGCATGTGAAACTGCACCGTTAATAGCCAGCTCAGTACCAACGCCTATGCCAACCACCATAAAGCCAAGTTGGTTGATTAAACTGAATGCCAATACACGCCTGAGGTCGTTTTCGATAACGGCGTAAAAAATCGGAAAACAGGTCATTACGGCACCGATATAGATAAGCAACTCTGTACCGGGAAAACCTCTCGCAAGTGCGTACACCGCAACTTTCGTTGTTAATGCGCTTAACAGTACGGTTCCTGTAACCGTTGCTTCAGGATATGCATCAGTTAACCAAGTGTGCAGCATAGGGAACGCACATTTTATTCCAAAGGCAATAAATATCAGCGTAGTGCCTGCATCATGCAAAGACATTTGCGTAAACTGTATGGTGTCATGTTGGTACCAATATAGAACTGTGCCGATAAGCAATAATAAACCTGATATGAATTGATAAACAAAATAGCGAAAACCACTGGCAAATGCTCTTGTGGAACGGCGAGCCCAAATAAGGAAAACCGAGCTTATCGCCATCAACTCCCAAAAAATAAATAACGTGATTAAGTCACCAGCGAATATTGCTCCAAGTGCGGCTGCTACATAAACAAGGGTCGCTAGTTGTTGCATCTTGTCACGAATATGCAGGGCATAAATGATAGCAAGCAATGCAGCAATATGGATGATGTAACCAAACACAAGGCTAAGTTTGTCAATATGCATGGGTGTAAGTTGCAGTGAAAATAGCGTGATCTCCCAGTGCGTTGCAGCGCTGATATTCCATAAATTCACTGCGCCCCAAATAGGCGTAAGTAACATCAAAGCGTGTGTCAATCTGCCTCGTGTAAATAAGGCAATAACGGCAACTATAATAAAGGGCACAAACGGCGGCACTTCAATCATCGACATGTTCTTGCCTACTATTTTTGTTCTTACTAGCGTAATAGTGTTCAGAGCGCATAATAATTTTTCGCATCCACTTAGCAACAATCACCAGCACAACACAGCCGATAAAACCATAAATCGGATAAAAACCGGGTAATGCATCAAACGGGTGACTGACATGTCTGTGTACGATAAAGTCCATCGCAAAAAGCAATGCACAAATCAGATACAACAAGTAGATGACGCGTTTTACGTTTTGTTTATCATCAAAAAAATACGCCTTTTCTTTCTTCACGCTGCCCCCTAAACTTATCGACTTAATGAACTAGGCGTAATCTTGCTTGCCAGTTCATACATAGGTTGAGGAAATAGAAAAAGTAAAAAACACAAACAGGTACAAGTGATTATGGCAATAAGCATTGGAATAGGTGCCTCGATGTCACCGCCCATTGTTAGTGGCTGTGTTGGTGTTTTGAAAAATGCTGTTAACGGTATGACGAGCAAGTAAAAAATGTTCATTAGTGAACTTAACGCGAGTATTGCTAATAATAGCCACTGATTAGCTTCGGTGGTCGCAAGTAACAACCACCACTTACTCCAAGCTCCTGCTAATGGCGGTAGCCCAATAATAGATAGACTGGCGATTAGAAATGCGGACATTGTGATTGGCATTTGTTGTCCTAGGCCTGCGAGTTCACTTACTTTTGTTTTGCCTGTGACAATGATTATTGCACCAGCACAGAAGAAAAGTGTAATTTTGCTAAACCCGTGAATAACCATATGCATTGCACTGCCTATAATGCCCGCTTTATTTGCGAGCAAAGCGCCTACCGTAATATAACTCAATTGACTCACGGTAGAGTATGCAAGGCGCTTTTTAAGGTTGTCTTGCCTCAGCGCTACCAACGAGGCAATGAGCACAGATAATCCGGCTAAATACAGCAGGAGCTGTGTAGTTGGCAGTGTGGCAATGAGGTTTTCGCCAAAAATGAATACACACACTTTGAGTACGGCAAATACGCCACCTTTGACAACCGCAACTGCATGCAACAGGGCACTGACAGGTGTTGGTGCAACCATAGCTGCAGGAAGCCAGCGATGAAACGGCATTAAAGCGGCCTTGCCAATGCCTAGCAAAAACAACGGAAGTAGAATCGCGATAACCTTTAAATCAGACGAGTAAGCTGCTAATAATCCTCCAGATTCAAAAGAGACTCTTCCACTGATAAGCCATGTGCCTATCATCGCGGGTAAGAAAAACAGAAATGAAGTGAATAGCAATACTGCAATGTAAGTTCGCCCACCAAGTTTAGCTTTCTGGTTACGTGCATGGGTGACAAGCGGATAAGTGGACAGTGTTAGCAGCTCATAGAAAACGTACAAAGTAAATAAATTTGCAGCGAAGGCGATACCGACAACCGTGGTCATAGTTAACGCAGAAAACTGATAAAATCGGGTTTGATTTTTCTCATGGTGATAACGCATATAGCCAATTGAATAAATGCTCGTAATGAACCAGAGCAAACTACTCATCAGCGCAAACAGCAGTCCCAACGGTTCAACTGAAAAGCTGATCGTGAGTTGCGGCAAAATTGTCAGCCATACTAAAGTTTGTTGGTGGCTAAAATCGAGACTTGAATACAAGAACACACAAATAATAAACAGGCCTGCACTGGCGAGTAGTGTTACTGCTTCGCGAATGTTTGGCCTGTGTTTAAATAACGGAAGTATCAATGCAGCGATCGCGGGCAGCAAAATGGCCAATTGAATGCAAATTAACTCATTAGTTTGCATTACATCGCACTCCCAAGCAGAGAATGTGTAGCTAGATCCGCAATGCTTAGTGTAAAACGCACATCAATACCAAAATATAGGTTAGCAAGTGTTAATAGCCATACGGGTATAAGCAAATGTACAGGGGCTTCTTTTATTTGCTTATTTGGCTCATGAGCGGCTTGTAAATAGGCGACCTCGAAGATTCGCCAAACGTAAACTGCAGCAAGCAATGACCCAATAACAATGACTAACGCTACAGGCCACCACCCATTTTCAAGGCTGGCAACGATCATGTACCACTTGCTAATAAACCCAACGGTGAGCGGAATACCGATTAAACTTAGCCCGCCAATGACGATGGCAGCGAATGTCCATGGCATTTGTTTACCTAATCCCGCGAATTGCTTTATTTCCATGCTACCTACTCGGTACATAACTGCGGCAAGAGCTAAAAATAACGCACCTTTCATCAGCGCGTGATTAAAGACATGAACTAATGTGGCGAGTAAGCCACTATGGGTATTAAACCCAAGAGTGAGAATCATGTATCCGATTTGAGCGACACTAGAATAGGCCAGCAGATGTTTGGCATTTTGTTGATAAATCGCCATGGTTGACGCGAGTAAAATACCGGCGATGCCAAGTGTCATTAAGATATTTTGTAACGGTAATGCTGAAAATGAAAAATCTTGGCCAAATATGCCAAAAATGAAGCGCAACAATATGTAAATGGCCACTTTCGTCGCTGTCGCTGCTAAAAAAGCGCTTGCGATAGACGGGGCAAATGCATAAGCATTGGGCAACCACCAATGTAGTGGAAACAACGCAAGCTTAAGGCAAACGCCCACAATAACAAATGAGAATGCAGTAAACAGTGTTCTTGACTGGGAAAACTCGGCTAAACGTACTGATAAATCATGCATATTTAATGTACCAGTGAGCATGTACATCAAACCTATACCAATCAAGATGAAAGTTGCCCCTAGTGTTCCAACCAAGAGATAGCTAAATGCAGCGGTCAATGCACGCCTGTCTTTGCCCATCGCGATAAGGGTGTAGGATGCGAGGGCAGAGATTTCGATGAAAATGAAAAGATTAAAAACGTCACCTGTGGCGATAATACCGAGCATGCCTGTTAGACATAATAGATAGGTAACATAGAATAGTGGCTGTCTTGGTTTGCTGAGTTCTGAACTATTTACGTTCCACGAAGCTAAAATAATAATACTGCTAATTGATGTTACTATCGTTAGCAAATATGCGCCTAGCACATCAATTCGATACTCAATGCCGATTGGCGCTTGCCAATCACCTAGCGCGTAAACAACAGGACCATGTATTGTCACTTGTTGCAATAAAAGCAATGCGATTACTGTGCAAATAGCGCTAATAGTTAGGGTAAATAACCATGTCAATTTGGCATGTCGTAGCAACAGACATAATGGCGCTGCAATTAAAGGAATGACAACTTGTAATATTGCCAGCTGGTTGCCCATCATTGCGCATCCATATCATGAATTTCGTCTTCCTCAATCGTGTCATATGCGCGTTTAATTCGAATAATTAATGACAGCGCTAACGCTGTAGTTGAAATGCCAACGACGATTGCGGTGAGTATCATTACGTGAGGCAGGGGGTTAGAAAAAACTAAGTCTGTTTGATTAACTTCTTCGCTTAATACTGGCGCGGTCGCGCCAATGATATTGGCCATACTGATATACAGTATAAATACAGAAGTTTGAAAAATGGTTAGTCCAATAACTTTCTTAACGAGATTACCTTGTGCAATAAGAATATACAGGCCACTCATCATGAGAACCATTACTGCCCAGTAATTAAACGAGTCAGCAATGTTCATGCTGGCCTCCTGATGTTGAGCATATAACCTGTAAATGAGATGAATAATAGAAATAACACTGATGCGACAGTAATACCCACTCCCAGTTCAACTAACAGAATGCCAAGGTGTTGGCCATGTATTGGATTGTTCGCAAGCACATTGTAATTAAGATAGTTATGTTGCTGGAGCATAGAGATTATTCCTGTGCCGGCAAATAACAGGACGCCGAGTGCGGCAAAGAAATTCAACCAATTTAGGCTAGTTATGGTGAGAGCTGCTTGCAGGCCAAATATTAAGGTATAAAGAATTAAGGCCGAAGCAAAAATCGCACCCGCCTGAAAGCCTCCTCCTGGGCCGAAATCACTGTGAAACTGTACATACATCGCATATAACATGATAAACGGAATGAGCATTTTCGATACAATTCTAAGAATACGGTGTGCGGTCATTGGGGAAACTAGTGTATTAGTTGCGCTGTTATTTTTGATTGCAGTTGATGAAGTGCTCAGTAACGAAATCACACCAATACCAGCGGTAAAGATGACAACCAGTTCACCCAAAGTATCGAACCCTCGATAGCTAGCTAATACACTGCTGACAAGGTTCGCTACACCAGTTTCACTGTATGATTCATTGATGTAATAAGACGCGACGTGCTGATGCGCAGGAGAAGCAGCGGAACCGAACGGTGGTAAATCAACCGTGCCGTATACCAGTAATGCACCGGTAAAAAAGACAATGACAAATGCTAGAATTGGTTTTTGACGGGATTTTTTTTCCGTACGCCCTGTAAATGAAAGTGTTGATAGCATCAGTAAAATTGAAATAGCGATACCAACGGCCGCTTCAGTCAGTGCTACATCAACCGCGTCCATTAGCGCAAAAAAACTTGCGCTGAGCAGGCCATACACACTCATCAAAATGATAGATGCAAATAAGTCACGCAGGCTTATAATGACAAAAACAGTCATCAGCAAAAATCCCAAAATGACCATGTGAATTAGCGGTTCGATGTGCCTTCTCCTTCACTGCTTTTGGGGTTTGTGTTGGTGGTTTTTCTACTTGCGGGAATACGCTTTAGTGCCGTATTAGCTAATACGTAACTAATCGTTGGGCTAGTGAGTAATGTAAACAGTAAGATGAGTACTAATTTACCTAGTGAATTTCCCCAGCCACCTAGTAACATCAATCCAATCAGAATCAATCCTGTACCTAATGTATCGACAACGCCCGTAGCATGCATGCGTGTGTATAGATCTGGAAAATAAAACAATCCGATGCTTGCCACTAAGCTGCATAATATTCCGAGTACAATGAATGAAATAGCTAAGAAATGGAGGACGTCAATCATAGTCATTTCTCTTTATTTCAGTGGATTCTCGGTGCTCAAAATAACGTAATACCCCCACGATGCTGATAAAGTTTAGCAGGGCGTAAATCATGGCAATATCGAGGAAAAAGTGGCGCTCATAGACAAATGCGAGCGTTGCCATTAACAGCACTGTTTTTGTACCGAGCAGGTTAACGGCGAGTATACGATCGTAGAGAGTTGGCCCTTTGAATGCGCGTACCAAGGCGATAAGCATGATTAGCATGATGATAGTAATTGCTGCCACTAACATTTGCCTTCCAGCCTTTTAACTCTAAGCGCAAGTTCATTGTTTTGTAATTGAGCCGCTAATCGTTGTGATAGCGCGTGCACTGTTACCGAGTTCTTTGTCAGCTTTAAACAAAGCGTACCGGGCACTAACGTAATTGAATTAGCAAAGATGACTTTGCATAAATCTTCGTTAAAGTTTGTTTCTATAGTAATGGTAACTGGCTCAATAGGCTTGCGACGGAATACAATTTTTTTAAGGACATAACAACTCGCGATGACAATTTCCTTAAGCAGCCATAAATAGAATGGCAGAAGGCGAGCAGCTATATGTAGTGGTAATGATTCTTTGTCTAGTAGCTTGAGTTTTTCGACCATTAGTAATACGAACAACACAGATGCAACACCGAGCGATAAGAGCAGTGCATTATTGGCCGATGAGTTAATCAACCAAAAAGCACTGAGTAATATAAATAAACTGATTCGATGTCGCATTGTATTGCCTAAATATTTCGTTATGGTTAATGATCCCCAAGGCTGTATGACTAAGGGTGAATTGCCGAAATTGAAAATTCGGACAAAAGAATAGTCGCTTGGTTATAAATCCAGAAAACCGATTATGTCGTAGGCGGTTTAGGGAGTTTTACAATGAGGCAATCCGTTCGAATATGATGTAATACTTTTTCTGCAGTATTACCCAGAAAGAAACCGCTTAATCCTTCCCGACCTACGCAGCCCATAATGACCAGATCACTATGTAATTCGTCGGCCATATGTGGAATGATTTTATCGGGTGCTCCAGCTGCGACGTGACTTGTTGTATCAGGCATGTCGTATTGTTCAAGAAAATCATCGAGCTCTTCTTTGGCTTCAGGTGCTTGCTCAATTTCTACATCGTGTTTATCTACAATATCTAGCGCAAGTAACGGTTTGGCGATAGGAATACAATAAAGCGCGTGTAGTGCGGTATGTGTAGCGCCCGACCATATGCTTCCCCATTTCAGTGTTAGCTCATTGAGTTGGTAATGATGGGCGTCAGGTTCAGATAAATCTAACGCCATTAAAATATTGGCTTGGCTTTTCCATTTTTCATGGCTAGCAATAAGAATAGGGCAATGTAAGTGGCGAATTAATTTCCAGTCGGTAGGGGTATGGAAGAATGATTCTGTGCGATGACCCCCTTTAATGACAAGATCAATTTTCGGAATATTCATCTGACATCGCTCTACCAGCCATTCATCAATATCTTCTTTCAACACTATTTTGCTGCTTACTTTTATGTCTGGCTGAAAAACATCACTAATAACTGTTTGGATATTTTGCGCTGCATTTTCCATGAATTCTGTGATAGTGCCATCCGACTCGGTATCGTAATGGACAAATTTAACGATCTCCAAACTGGCGGAAATGTCGACAGCAATATCGCGCGCCTTTTCGAGCGAAAGGAAATCGTCGTCTTCTATGTCTGCAATCACTAACACGTGCATATTCATCGAGCTCACCCCAGAGATTACCAAAGCTATCAAAAATTATAGCTCAGCGTGGTGATTTTGCGGGGTTTTCGGAGCTTAAAAGTGAGGTAAGTACCGGTTTTTCTATGTGACAAATGTGCAAAACAAAAGTAGATAGAGTGAGTTACGAATAATCTGTTAGTTTTCGAAACTACAACCAATTACTGTGTTTAACTGTTCCAAAGTTAGCACTTCTAAGGGGGGATTGTCGTGTATTTACGTTATTAGGCTGTAGAAAAGTGCATTGCTACAAAATACTGACCTGAGTGTCCAAAAACTAAAAACTAATAAAGTGAGAAATTAAGCAAGCATCAACCTATTGGCAATATTTTTCACTGCATTAGCAGACTTACCATCCATCTCTTTAGCCTTGAAGATAATCAATGTTTGTCAACACTCAACCTTTTAATCAGAATACTCTTCAGCAAGAGCCAAATGATTACATCTATAATGCTTGCTGAAACCAATGCTTAATGTTGTTAGGTGGTTCAATTGTATGTTCCACATTATCTACTGAGAACTCGGCAGTATTTCATCCTTGAGCTGTAAACAAAGAGGGCTTAATTTTAAGGGGGGTTAGTGTGCAACATTTTGCAGCCAATTTTCAATACAATCAGCTGTACTTTCAATGCTTTGAACTTCTGTAATGATAAGGTCACTACTTTTTCTAACTTGCTCTGTTGCCTTGATATAAATATCCCTAAAATGATCGTCATACATCGATAAATATCGAGGAATAGAGGTGAGGGAGTCGCTCGAAGGATGATTCAAATTTCTCATAATTACACGTGACAGGCATACTTCCATTGGCATATCGAGTAAAACAACGTAGTCGACTAATGACGACATAGGCAGTCGACATCTTCCAAAAGGCTCTTCAACAAAGATGAACGGCGCAGTAGCGCTTGCTTTTAAATGCTCAAGTGCGTCTTTCATTTTAGGCGTTTTAATTGCTGATACATTGGCTCCGTTTTGGAGCCATGCCTTCATATCTTTTGGATAGGTGTTATCGTCTGTATGCTCATCAAAAAGTAAATAGGGACAAAAAAGCCGCTGAGCCAATAATTTAACTACTGATGTTTTGCCACAACCTGAGACACCACTTATTGCAACGACTTTCATTGAATTACTTTCTATATCTGCACTTTTGTTTTAGACGTCTTATTTCAACATAACTCGCGCAGTAGGCAAAATTTATTTGTTAATTTACGTTTATTCGTTAATCTACGTTTATTCGTTAACCTACGTTTATTCGTTAACTAAGGCTTTGATACTTTTAATCACGAGGTCTCTATCTGCAATATGCAGGTGGTGTTTTTCTGACGCTGAATAGACAACGCGGCTATTTGTAGAAAGCCCTTTAAAGTAGTCTTCTGCACCTGCGTAAAGTGTATCCATTGGTTGAGCAATTTCATCAGGTACAAAGGGAGGATCGTATCGTTCATCTGTTGATTTAGCACGAACGACTATAATTGGTTTGTTGCCGAAGTTTGTTGCTTTTGCAAGTATCTTATAGCTCTTCATGTGATCAACTTTCTCAGGTACTCGTGGAAATAGCGGATCGTGAACACTCTGCTCAAATGCATGATAGCGTTTTAAGTTTTCATCGGCGGTTGCAAAGTTCTCTGGCCACCTTGAGCCCATAGTATAAAAATATCCTAATGGGGGCGGATCAATGAGCACAGCGCCTTTAACCTCATTAGGGTACAAGTTATTGTATGCAGTGATGATATAAGAAGCGTATGAGCCACCTGCAAAGTAATAGGGGGCATCCACTTTTGCGGCTTGTAACAAATTTCTTAATCTGGTTACCATATCATTTACTGTGAACGGCACTTCACCTTGTTCGCTTTTACCTAAGCCAGCTCTATCATATAAACAAATACTGTAATTGTTTTTGAGTTCATTGATATTCTCTAACCAAACGCCATCTGACCCAGAGCGACCAAACCCTTGTTCAAGAATGAGTTTTGGTTTGTCATTATCAAAGCATTCAAGATAGAGCTTAAATCCGCCAACATCATACAACCCTGACTTTGTTGGCTTGATATCAGGCGACGCGGCTAATGTACCTAAGCTTATCAAGTACATTAGTATCCATAATTTGATTTTCATGCTGACTCCTTGCTCATACGTTAAGTTCTTCACTGTATGACGAGAATAATTGTGGCTTGGTATTAATGGCCGAGCATTTGGTTACTTTAAACATTTGAACTAATCTGAAATTAATCACTAGTAAGAAACGTTTCGTACTAAACGATACTTGGTTTTGATTTGTTAAGCTACTGATATTTTTGATTTATCGATTAGTACTAAGAATTGATTGTGACAAGTACAATAAGTAGCAGACTAACTGAAGACACCCTATTCGCATAGTGGGGACTTCTGATGTTTCCATTTGTTTGTCACAATCTAATCTATTCAAAGTGAACTAGTTGAAGCTATACTTATCTCGACCGATTAACACAGTAATTGTGCCATCGTTAATTTCACTGCTAAATGATAACAGCGCATTTTCATCTCTCCATTGCTCACCCTTTAGCGCTTTTGAGAATAAAGTGCCCAGTTGGGTGGCATTGTTTTCATTTGCTGTAAGTTTCATTTCACAGACGGTAGATTTGCAAATTAACTCTTGAATATCAAAGTGACTATTTTCATCGCGCGCAACGAAGTCTCGGATGTTGGCTTCATATTGATATGCCCAACTGCCATCAATATCTTCTTCATCAAAACGCTTATGAATTTTGCTTTGAATATCTGCGACACTTTCACCATTCTTGATTCTTCTGGCTAATCTTAGTAATTCTTCAGTACTTGATTTTTCCTCAAATACAGCGGCTTCTGTGGTGTCTACTTGCTCTTGTGGCTCTGGGGTTGCTAAATTTTTTGTTAATAAAGCCTGACTTTTCAATCTTATTATTTCTTCATTTAAAGTATCTACTAGTGCTTGGTTTTGTTGCAATGTCTGTTGAGAACGAGATAATTCGGCTTTAAGAGTTTCAATATCTGAGTTTAATTGGCGATGTAATTCAGATAGGCTTGCATAGTTACTATTCTGTTGTATGTTCGTTTTATTTAAACTGAATGCTGTGGCGCCTAAAATTACTGCTGTAACACTCAACGCACTAATTAACAAATTAGATGATTTCACTGAAGTTCCTTTTGTCTTTATGTTTATGAAAACTATTAGCTGTTTATCCTAAATTAGTATGACAATATCCGATAAAGTTCAAACTGAATTAACATTAATTTAACGGTTTTAGGAGCTTAGCAATTATCGCAAAGTGCAGCAATGCATTAGAGTAAAAAAAAGACACCCACAGGTGTCTTTACTTAACATATAAGCCGACGACTATTGCGAACGCTTGCTATGGCGCTGCTGTAATACGGCCATGACTTCGCGCAGGTCGATGTCTTTGTCACGTAGTAATACCAGCGTGTGATAGAACAAATCAGCGCACTCGCCAAGTAGGTCTTCTTTGGTTTCAGCTACTGCTGCAAGTGCTACTTCTACGCCTTCTTCACCAACTTTTTGTGCGATTTTAGTGGTACCTTTGGCAAATAACTGTGCTGTGTAGCTACTTTCTTGCGTGGCATTTGATTGACGGCTGGCGATGATTTGCTCCAGCTCACTCAAGAAATTCTGCTCAGTGAGATTTTGCTCGGGAAAGCAAGATGCTGTTCCTAGGTGGCATGCAGGGCCAATAGGTGAACACGCCAGTAATAAGCTATCTTGGTCACAGTCAGCAAGTATTTGTTGTACATATAAAAAGTTGCCGGATGTTTCACCCTTTTCCCAAAGGCGGTTTTTTGAGCGACTAAAAAACGTTGCTTTTCCCGTCGACAAGGTTTGTGCAAGCGATGCTTCAGACATATAACCTTGCATAAGTACCGCACCCGTTGTGGCGTGCTGGATGATGGCTGGCAGCAAACCGTCCATCTTTTGCCACGCTAATGACGTGATGTTCTCAGCTGTAATTATCATGGTCTAATATTCACTCCTGCGTCGATTAAACGTGCTTTAAGGTCTTTAATCTCAATAATTTGTTTATGAAATACGCTGGCCGCTAGCGCACCGTCAACATCTGCTACATTAAATACGTCAATGAAATGCGCTATCGTGCCCGCACCACCTGAAGCGATTAACGGAATTTGGCAGATACTTCTGATTTTTCGCAATTGCTCAATGTCGTAGCCTTTTCGAACACCGTCTTGGTTCATGCAATTGAGTACAATTTCTCCTGCACCCATAGCCTGTACTTTTTTTACCCAGTCTTCAGTGGTCCACTGGGTTTTGGTGGTTCGACTTTCATCACCGGTAAATTGGTACACTTCGTATTGTTTACTCGATGTTTGATAAAAACTGTCGATTCCCACAACGACACATTGCTGGCCAAATTTATCAGCGAGCCTTGAAATGAGTGTTGGATCGCTCAATGCCGGTGAATTAATGCTGATTTTATCTGCGCCCATTTTTAAAATTTGCTGTGCATCTTGTTCCGTTTTTATTCCTCCCGCTACGCAAAAAGGAATGTCGATGACCTGAGCAATTTTGGCGACCCATGATTTATCGACCACGCGCTGGTCAGAGCTGGCGGTAATGTCATAAAACACCAGTTCATCTGCGCCTTCGTCAGCGTAGCGTTTTGCTAACGGCACAATGTCGCCTATAACTTCGTGATTACGAAACTTAACGCCTTTTACCACTTGACCGTCACGCACATCAAGACAGGGAATTATTCGCTTAGCTAACACAGTCTGCTCCTTGTTGCTTGGATTTTTGGGCGCCACTTTGTTCTTTGTTTTGCCAAAGAGCGATAGCTTGTTCGAGCGTGAATTTACCTTCCAGTAGTGAACGACCTAAAATTACGCCTGCAACGCCCGTTTCTGTTAACGCTGCAATGTCATCAAGTGAACCGATACCACCGGAAGCTTGCCATTCAATATCAGGGTACGCCTGACACAACTCGCGATACATTTCTACGTTTGTCCCTTTTAGGGTGCCATCTTTACTAATATCTGTGCATAACACGTGTTTAACACCCACATCGAGATATTCGTCGAGTAGTGACTCTAGTGTTACACCGCTATCGCTGATCCACCCGTGTGTTGGTAAGGTTTTATTGCCGTTTGCGTCAATTTTAGTATCAAGGGCGAGCACTATGCGTTCTGCACCGTATTTCAAAATCCATTGCTTAACCAACTCAGGCTGTTTTATTGCTAAACTGCCAATCACAGCGCGATCAGCGCCTAGCGTGAAAAGCTGTTGTAGGTCTTTCTCATTGCGGATTCCTCCTCCAACCTGAATGGTAAGGGAAGGGTGTCTAACCAGTGTCGAAAGCAGTTCAATTTGACGGCTATTACTATCTTTTGCCCCATCAAGGTCAACAAAGTGCATAACGGTGGCACCCGCTTTGGCGTAGACCTGTTGGCGCTCCAGTGCAGTATATTGGTAATTGGTTTTTTGATCGTAGTCGCCTTGATATAGCCTGACTACTTCGCCGTTGATTAAGTCAATCGCTGGGATCATCATCATCTTGTTCTCTAGTTTGTTCAATTTGAGCATCGTTTCATTAGTGATTACTCAAGATTGAGGAAATTTATTACATCGTTAAGAAGTTTCGAATAATTCGCTGGCCAACTTGGCTTGAGCGCTCCGGATGAAACTGACAGCCAACAAAGTTATCTTTAGCAATTACCGCAGAAAATGGCTTGCCATAGTCGCAAGACGCAATGGTGAACTCGCTTACAGGCACACCATAACTATGTACAAAATAAACATAATCTTGCTCGGTTAAGCCGTCGAGTACCGGATGCGACTTAATATTGACGAGATTATTCCAGCCCATGTGCGGTAACCGTAGTCCTGCGCTGTCTAGATGAATTACATCAACAGGAATGATATTCAGGCACGCTATCGTTTCTGCGTTTTCTTCAAGCGCGTTCCCTTCCTGTGAGTTTGCTGCCATGAGTTGCATGCCTAAACAAAAGCCCAAAACAGGTTGTGTAAGCTGCTGTAAGGTTTCAACTAAGCCTTTGTTGCGAATATTTTTCATAGCGTGCTGTGCGGTGCCAACACCGGGAAAAATGACTTTGTCAGCGCTTTTAATCTTCTGTGCATCATCGGTAATGGTTGCCTGAAACCCTAGTCGTTCAACGGCATACCAAACAGATGACAAATTGGCACAGCCAGTATCAACAATTACGATTGTAGCCAGTTTTTCGTTACTCATAATGCACCCTTTGAACTTGGTAGTTCGTTGCCTTGTACCGCAACAGCTTGCCTTAGTGCGCGCCCAAATACCTTGAATAGGCTCTCAACCTGATGGTGACAATTGCCTGCAGTGGTTGATAAGTGCAGTGTGATTGCCATGGCGTCGGCAAGCGAGCGGAAAAAGTGCTCAACCATTTGCGTCGACATTTTACCGACCATGTTGTCGGTAAAATTGGCGTCAAATGCCAGCCATGGTCGACCCGATAAGTCGATAGCACACTCAGCTCGACATTCGTCCATTGGCAATACAAAGCCAAATCGTCCAATACCTCGCTTTTCACCCAGCGCTTGTTTTAACGCTTCACCGAGTGCAAGTGCGGTATCTTCGACACTGTGGTGCTCATCAATGTGATAGTCACCATCTACTTTGCAGGTAAGGCTAATGCCACCGTGCGTAGCGATTTGTTCCAGCATGTGATCAAAAAACCCAAGGCCAGTGTTTATGTGAATGTCGCCTGATTTATCCAAGTTAACGGCCACGCTGATATCGGTTTCTTTCGTTGTGCGTACTACATTGGCAGTTCTTGGTCGTAGAAGCAGTTCATCGGCAATGGCAAGCCAATTGTTTTCACTCCTGTTATACAAAATGCCTTTAATGCCCATGTTTTGTGCCAGTTGAATATCGGTTTGACGGTCGCCAATGACATAGGAGTTAGCAAAGTCGATTTTACCGGACTGTAAATAGTCACTCACCAATCCCAGTTTGGGCTTGCGGCAGCTACAATTGTCACGTTCAAAGTGCGGACAAAGTAGTACTTCGTCAAAATTAACACCTTGTGAATCAAATAACGTCATCATGGCGTTATGCGGTAGCTCGAAATCAGCTTGTGGGTAGCTGTCGGTACCTAGACCGTCTTGGTTTGAAACTATGACTAAGCGATATCCAGCTTCCTGAAATCTAAGTAGCACCGGAATAACATTGGGCTCAAATACCAGTTTTTCTAATGAATCTACTTGTTTATCTACCACAGGTTCCTCAATTAACGTACCGTCTCTGTCGATGAATAAAATACGCTGGCGTTTCATATTAAACCTTTTCCTCGTTCAATTGATTCGCCATTACTTTGTTTTTCATGGCGTTACTGATAATTTCTTTAACAATGTTCAACTCTTGCGATGAACCAATACTAATGCGCAGACAATTTGCCAATTGCTGTTGTTTGGATTGATCCCTAATAAGTACATCCTGATCCTTGAGCGTATCAAACAAGTAATCTTTATACGCTGTGCGAAATAAAACAAAATTCGCATTGCTATCAAAAACTTGTTCACACCAGGGCTGGGATCGTAACCATTCGCTTAACGATGCTCTGAGAGTATTACTTTCTTGCACGCGACCTTGCATCTGCATAATCGACTCTACACTCAACGCATTGGCCGCAATTTGAGCAACTGGCGCAGGTACAGGGTAGGGAGCAATAACCTTTGACAATAATTCAATTGTGCTTGGGTTTGCGAGGGTGAAACCACAGCGAAGCCCTGCTAATGCGAATGCCTTTGATAGCGTGCGTAAAACGATGAGATTGTCGTATATGCTTAACCATTTTGTCGCGGAATTTTCTGGGGCGAACTCAATGTAGGCCTCATCTACCACAACCATCGCTTTGTCGGCAAAAAGCTCAATAACGGCTTTTACATCTTGTTCTTGTAACAGGTTACCTGTGGGGTTGCCTGGCGAACAAAGAAACACAACCTTAACTTCATCTTGATACGAGCTAATATCATCAACATTGAGTTGATTGTTTACTAGCGGCGACTCTTTCACCATTGCACCGTGGTTTTCAGCGCTGATGGCATACATACCGTACGTTGGTGGACACACTAAAATGCTGTCTTGATAGGCTCGACAAAAGGTGCGGATGATCAATTCTATGCCTTCGTCTGCACCGCGTGTTGCCAAAATATTTTCAGCAGGTAGTGTGCAATACTGGCTATAGCCCGCTATAAGCTCCGTCGGCTGAAAATCAGGATAACGATTGATACAACTGCCATTAAGTTGATAAACACCTGAGCCTGACGCTTCATTGGCGTTCAACCAAACTTTGCTTTCAAATTCGCCACTGCCGGCATACAAACGACGAGCTGATTGATATGGCACCATGTTATTTAGTTCTGGACGAGCTAATTTATTGGCAACAGACATTATTGTTCCTCCAATCGAATAGTTACAGCACGTTTGTGGGCATCTAATCCTTCAGCATCAGCAAGTTCGGTTATGCAGGCTGCAATGCCTTGTAATCCCTCACGAGAAAGCCGTTGTACCGTGAATCGGCGCGAGAAATCGGCTAACGATAAACTGCTCACTACCTTTGAATAACCATATGTAGGCAACACATGATTGGTGCCACTGGCGTAATCACCAGCAGACTCTGGCGAGTAGGCACCAACAAACACTGACCCTGCATTACGTATGCGGGTTAACAGTAGCTCGTCATTGTCGGTTTGCAAGATCAGGTGTTCTGGGCCGTAACGGTTGGAAACTTGTGCTGCTTGAGCGATATCGGCGGCTAGAATAAGTCGGCTTTGTCGCAGTGCTTGTTGGGCAATGCTCGCGCGCGATAACTGCTTTAACTGCTGTTGAATTTCTTTTTCTACAGAGACAAGCAGACTGCGACTATCTGATATTAAAACAACCTGACTGTCCGCACCGTGCTCGGCTTGCGAAAGTAGATCTGCGGCGACAAACCTTGCATTAGCATTGGCATCAGCGATGACCAAAACTTCTGATGGGCCTGCTGGCATGTCGATAGCAAATCCTGTCACTTGTTGCGCCAATTGTTTTTTGGCTTCAGTGACGTAACGATTCCCTGGCCCAAATATTTTGTTCACTGGTTTTATCGATTGCGTACCATAGGCGAGGGCTGCGCATGCTTGCGCACCACCAATGCGGTAAATTTCATCGATACCGCAAAGGTCAGCAGCTACAAGTACTTCGTCTGCTAGATTGCCGTTACTATCAGGTGGGCAAACTAAAACTTTACGTTGACAATTAACTAGCTGCGCCGGAACACCCAGCATTAATACGGTTGATGGTAATGGTGCGCTACCTGCTGGAATATATAATCCAACACTTTCAATGGCTTCGCTTCTTAGTTCACATTGAATGCCAGGTGAAGTTTCAACACTGATGTTGTTAAACTGTTGTGCCTGATGAAAGCGCTGTATTTGTGCATAAGCAGTTTCAATTGCAGCGAGTCGCTCAGCCGAAATATTGCGTTTTGCCTGTTCGATTTTTTCTTGTGGTACTTCGAGTGTTGGAAGTACAACATTATCGAAATTCTCAGTGAGTTCGAATAATGCTTCGTCACCCTTTTCTTTAACGCGATTGATGATGTTTTTAACTTGGGTTGAAAGCAGCTCACTTTCTTCAATCGCAGGGCGTCTTAACGCGCGTGCTTGATCCAGTGCGCTTAATTCATTCCATTCTATGATGGGGAGTGTCATCGTGGCTACCCCATCATTTTTTCAATTGGCATTACAAGGATAGAATTACAACCTAAGGCATTGAGTGCTTCCATGGTTTCCCAGAAAAACGTTTCGGTAGCTACAACGTGTACTGCTACAATGTCATCACGCCCAGCAAGCGGTAAAATGGTCGGGGTTTCTTTTCCTGGCATAAGTGCACTAACTTCAGCAATTTTATCCTTAGGAGCGTGTAGCATGATGTATTTGCTTTCTTGCGCCTTCATGACTCCTTGAATTCGTGGCAATAGCGTGTCTAGAATCGCTTGCTTCTCTTTAGAAATGGTCGAAGTAGACTGAATAAGTGAGGCATTCGATCTGAAAATCACTTCAACTTCTTTCAGGCCATTGGCTTCTAGTGTGGCTCCGGTTGATACTAAGTCGCAAATGCCATCAGCCAAACCAACTCTAGGCGCTACTTCAACTGAGCCTTTCAATAAACAAAAATCAACATTGATACCATTTTCCCCTGCAAATCGTTTCAGTAACTGCGGGTAAGTCGTCGCGAAGCGTAAGCCGTTTAAACTGTCTAATCCGGTGTAGTTGAATTCTTCTGGCATTACCAATGATAGGCGACAACCACCAAAATTCAGGCCAGATGTTTTTACGTACTCAGAAGGGCTACCTAAGCGTTTTCTTTCAAGTGCGGTTTCTTCGAGCGTGTTGTCGCCCACAATGCCTAAGTCACAAACGCCATCCATTACAAGCCCCGGAATGTCACTGCTGCGTACTCGCATGATGTCAATCGGCATGTTGGTCACGTGTGCAAGTAAGCGACGATCAGATACGTTGAGTTTTAATCCGCAGCGCTTAAGTAGCTGTTGAGTATCGTCACTTAAGCGTCCTGATTTTTGCATAGCAATGCGTAAGCGTGGTTCTGTATTCATAAATTTTCCTATTAATCTCAATAAATTTGTTTCCATTGGGGCAAATAAAAACCCCTGAAAGTGTGAACGCTTTCAGGGGTTGGAAAATGTAACTTATTATTCATCGTATCCACTGAAAGGTTCATTGCCCCTCAGTGAAATACTGAGCAGCTATTTCATATGGTGATGATGATGTAAGGTTGTGCTCAGTATGTTGTTCATGCTTATCTCGCTGCGTGTCTAGTTACGGTTTAGATTGATACAAGGCAATTTGCCAAAACAAGACTATCTATTAAATCCTGTATTCGATACATAGAATTTATCAAGTTGTATAGTCAAGTTGTAATTAAAACTGAACAAACGGTTTTGTTGTTTGTTTGTTTCTTGTTTTTCAATGGTGTTTACATTATCGCGGTTTTATTGTAATCGCAAGCGATGAGTTAACAATTTTTTATACAATTTCGGTCTAAGGTTATAAAGATTTTCGGTTTTATACCGATAATTAAGATATGTATGTGTGCAGTTTTAACTAGGATTGTTGAATGGATATTTTTACGACACAGCTAACACGTGTAGTGCCAGTGCCTATTAAACCAGAAAAGTTGCGGGTTAAAGCGCCTGCCAAAGAAGGAGAAGTGCGTCAGGTAAATAAAGAAAGAAACCCAATTACTGAACTTTCGTATATAGCCGAACGTGAACAAAAAGAAATTTACGAGAAAGATGGTGACCGTCAATCGTCAGGTCAGAAACAAGATAAATTGTCGGATGAACAAACATCGAAAGATTCAGCGAGTCAAAATAAAGAAGCGAAAAAAGATGAAGATGACGAGGATGTACACCACCTTGACATCTATGTTTAACAATTAACACTTTGAAAAAATACAACGCCCCCTATAATAGCGCTACATTTTCTTAATTTGCTTATCTATGACTCCTGTTGAAACGGCTTTTTCTACGTCGGGTATATTGTCAAAAATTATCGAAGGATACGCACCTCGCCAGCCGCAGGTGGATATGGCAATAGAAGTGGAACTTGCGATCGAGCAAAAACATACCCTAGTCGTTGAAGCGGGTACAGGAACAGGAAAAACATTCGCTTATTTGGTTCCTGCTTTGTTGTCAGACAAACGCGTCATTGTGTCAACAGGAACCAAGAACCTACAAGAGCAGTTGTTTCATAAAGATCTTCCTATATTGTTAAAAGCAATGGCAAGTAACGCTCAGGTTGCTTTGCTAAAAGGACGTGCAAATTATTTATGCCAATATCGCCTGGACTTGTATAGGCAGACTCGAGGACAACTTGACGCAGAAATGCTCGCCGATTTTGTCAAAATTCAAACGTGGGCTACGAGTACTTTATCTGGTGACATAGGTGAGCTGGTAAATGTAGCAGAAGGTTCTGCAATATTCCCTTTCGTAACCAGCACAGTTGATAACTGCCTTGCCAAAGATTGTCCTAACATTGAAGAATGTTTTCTAGTTAATGCGCGAAAAAAAGCAATAGACGCTGATGTAGTCGTCGTAAACCACCATTTGTTTTTTGCTGATATGGCGCTTAAAGACACGGGCTTTGGAGAACTTATCCCCGCTGCAGATGTGGTTATTTTTGATGAAGCGCATCAAATACCTGATATTGCCAGTGAATACTTTGGTGAAGCATTTTCAAGTAGACAACTATTAGACTTGTGCTCTGATGTTATTCAGCTATTTAAAACAAGCCTAACTGATGTCAAGCAACTCGGCTTAGCTGCAGAGAAGTTACAGCGTACGACACAAGAATTTCGCTTATTATTCCCTCATGATCCAGAACGCGGTAACTGGCGTGAAAAATTCAGTATTTCGGTATTCAGTAAGCAATTTGCTCTACTTAAGACTGAACTCGATTTTTTATATCAGGTGATTAAGCTGTGTGTCGGGCGCAGTGAAGCAATAGACAGTTGTTTTGAACGTACACTCACGCTATTAGCAAAGTACGAGCTAATGGCGAATGTTGATATTGACGGTATTAGCTTTTGGTACGAAACCACTAGACGTCATGTGGTATTACACCAAACGCCGTTAAGTGTGGCCGATAAATTTAGTCAATATATTGCAGACTCTGATGCGGGCTGGATATTCACATCAGCAACGCTTGCGGTAAATAGTGAGTTTGAACATTTTTCTAGCCAATTAGGATTGTCGAATACCACAGAACTATTGCTAGAAAGTCCATTTGATTATGTAAACCAATCTCAACTCGTTATTCCTCGATATTTACCTGCTGCCAATGATAAACTTCGTGCGCAATCTCTGGCTGATATTGCTCAGCCGTTAATTGAAGCGAGCGAGGGGGCATGTTTTATGTTATTCACCAGTTATCGCATGTTGAATCAAGTTGCAGAGATATTATCGGATCGTTTAACGAGACGGATACTCATTCAAGGGACAATGGGTAAACGAATGTTGCTTGAAGAGTTTGTTTCAGATGAGCAAGCGGTGTTGTTGGCTACGTCGAGCTTTTGGGAAGGTGTTGATGTAAGAGGCGACAAGCTAACTTGTGTTATCATTGACAAACTGCCGTTTGCTTCGCCAGATGAGCCATTGTTACAAGCTCGCTGTGAAGATGCTAGACGCCAAGGCTTAGACCCATTTGCTGAAATTCAGCTGCCGCAAGCGGTAATTACCTTAAAGCAAGGTGTAGGGCGGTTAATTCGTGATGTAAACGACCAAGGGGTGATGGTGATTTGTGATGACAGGCTCGTGAATCGCCCTTATGGTCAAGTATTTTTAAAGAGCTTACCTGATATGCGTAGAACGCGAAATGTAAGTGCAGCTGCAAAGTTTTTAGAAGAGAGATTAAAGTGAAGTATTTAGCAATAGATGCCTCTACCGAAGCTTGTTCCGTGGCATTGAGTGTTGACGGGCATGTAACACATGAATTTGAGCATTGTCCTCAATCTCATAGTTTAGTTTTACTGCCAATGGTAGATCGTGTTCTTAAACAAGCTAAGGTAAGTTTGTCGGAACTCGATGGTATTATTTATGGCCGAGGGCCAGGCAGCTTTACGGGCGTACGTATTGGCATTGGCGTGGTTCAGGGCTTGGCTTTTGCAGCAAATTTACGTTTGGTTGGTGTTTCGACCATGCAAGCCATGGCACAACAAGCCTATAGTGAACATGGTCAAACAAGTGTACTTGCTGCGATCGATGCGCGAATGTCAGAAGTATATACGTGCTTATTTCAAGTAGATGCTGATGGTGTAATGCAACCAGTAACGCAAGAGCAAGTTTTACCGCCTGAACAAGTATCACCAACACTACCAGAAGGTGTTAGTAGTGCATATGCTGTTGGCACGGGCTTTGATGCCTATGCAGATGTGTTGTCGGCACTTAAAGCACAATCTGAATCACCTCAAGTGCTCTATCCAAATGCTAAGGCTATGTTGCCATGCGGCATGGCGTTATTTGAACAAGGTGAAAGTTTAGCGCCAGAAGATGCACAGCCAACGTACGTGAGAGATACTGTTTCGTGGAAAAAATTACCCGGTAGGGAATAATAATTTTCAGCTATAATTACTTTATATTTTGTACTCTATATTTTGTACTTTGTAAATTGTTTGTTTTTTGATAGATTGTTCGTATGCAAATTAATCCTTCTCTACCGCCGGAGTTTGGTCAACAGTCGCTGAATGCTCCGCAGAATGTTAATAATACATCGCAGGTAAACAACCTGCGTGAGCGCGATCGTGTTCAGCAAGGGCAGCGTGCGGAGCGAGATCAAGGCAGAGAAAATGCAAACTCGTCAGCTCGGCAGGAACGATTTGATGTTGACCAACAAAGTCTGGCGCTAGTTGAACAAGAGCAGCAGCGTCGTGCTAATCAGCAAGAGTTACCTCAACAATCATCGCGCGAAAATGAAACAGTTGAGCGCACACAAACGGTTTACGACCAACCTTCACAACAAAACCTATCTGCAGTTTCTGTGTATCAATCGGTGGGTGACCTCGCTCAGCGTGCAAGCATCCAACAGGCATTTGGTGTCGACTTATACGCATAAGCTATTTCAATGACTGAGCTTTCTTCGAATGGATTCATGCACAAATATCGCTTCTGGCTAGTATTCATACTGGCGGCTGCTTTATTGCAGGTGCCTATTATTTCTATTCCGTTCAAATGGTTTGAAAGTTATTTTCACGAAATCAGCCATGGCTTGGCAGCAATTGCAACGGGTGGAGCCATTGTAAAGATTGAATTGTTTCCAAATGGTGCCGGATTGTGTACTACGATGGGCGGTTCTCGCTTCTTCACTAGTTTTATGGGATATGCGGGGGCAGCAATTTGGGGAACGTTACTATATGCCTCTGCCAGCTATCATCAAAGGATGGCACAAGTTGTACATGTGTTAGTTGCTGGCTTATTAGTCTGTTCTTTACTATTTTGGGTACGCGATGTACTCACGTTTGTTATCGTAGCGATTTTGCTTAGCATTGTGCTGCTAAAGTTTAAGTATTCCCATGCCGCGTACTTACAGTTTAGTATGCAATTATTAGGCGCCTTAGTGCTTATCAATAGCTTGTACAGCCCATGGTATTTATTGGCTTACGAGCAGCAAGGTGATAGTGCCACTTTGGCAAATTTGACATTGATACCAGAACTAATTTGGATTGCTATTTGGTTTAGCATTGGCGTAGCAAGCATGGTATTTTTAGCGAAAAATGATCGTGCTAAACAATCAAGCAGCATGTAGAACAATTCAGCCATGCTGCAAATTTAATAATTATTAGTTTAGAGAGCAATATATGCGAATTATTCAGATAGCAGTTGTCGCTATTTTAGTTGGGCTTACAGCCTGTTCAACGCTTCCCGATAAGTTACAAACAGTAGAAGGGGAAACACTTGCTCTATATGCGCAAACCGATTCACAGTACCACAAAAACCTTGGTAAACAAGCACGTTGGGGCGGGGTTATTGCTGACGTTACTAACCTAAAAGATAAAACGATGCTTGAAATTGTCTATTTCCCGCTGGCAAGTTCTGGCAGACCCAAAGTGAAAAATGAAACTGAAGGGCGATTCAGAGCCTATTTCAATGGCTTTCTTGATCCAATGGTATATAAGAAAGGTAAAAGCGTAACAGTGTTGGGACGCGTACAAGAAAAAGTCAGTGGTACCATAGGAGAGCATGAGTACCAATACCCTGTTCTGGCATCAACTTATGTGCATCTCTGGAAAGAAATTCAGCAAGTCGATGTTAGAATTCAGCATCAGCCATTGTGGTTTTCGCCATATCATTGGCATCACCCATATCCTTATGTCAGAACGCCGGTAATTATTAAGTCTTCAGGTCAAACAAAAGGCAGCAAGAATAGTGACAAAGCTATCAAATAGCATTACTGAATATGCTGTTAAGCCTTATCGTATTGACCTAGGCGGCTATACAATTAGCGGCATTGAGAGTGGGAATAGTAATGCGCCCACGCTGGTATGCTTGCATGGCTGGTTAGACAATGCTGCTAGCTTTTTGCCTTTGGTGCCTTGGTTAAGTGACTTTCATGTGATAGCGATTGACTGGCCTGGCCATGGCTTATCTGATCATCGTAGCCATGATGCACACTATCATTTTTTAGACTATGTTTATGATTTATTGCAGTTATGGCAAGTAAATCAATGGTCTGAAGTGCATATTGTTGGCCATTCTATGGGAGGTATGATCGCTACCGCGTTTGCCTCGGCTTTCCCTGAGAAAGTGGCCTCACTAACCTTAATCGATGCATTAGGCTTTATATCATCAGATGAAAAGCAAGCAACCGCTCAGTTAAGAAAAGGGCTATTGAGTCGACTCAAAGTGAATGAGAAAAGTACTTCATCCCCCATAGAATTAGCATCGGCAGTACAGGCAAGAGTTCAGGTGTCAGATTTATCCTATGAGCATGCGAAACTGATCATTGAGCGAGGTTTAAAACCTGTTGAGAACGGGTATGTTTGGCGGTCGGATAAACGGCTCAGGACGATCTCGCCATATCGTTTATCACCATTGCAAGCCGATCAAATATTTGATGATTTAGCGAAACCCACTCAGCTGCTATATGGCAATAAAGGGATGTCATTTGTTTCGGAAGCTATTGCACGATATCGTTCAAAAAATGAGCTGGTGGCGATACATGAACTACAAGGGGGGCATCACGTACATATGGAACAACCACAAAAGTGCGCTGAATTGATCCAGACATTTATTAACGGAAAATAGCTGGTTTTTCGCCCGAAAAATGCAATGATGTACGAAATAACTAGACATGTTGCTTATATTCAAGTAAAAAACCTGATTCAAACAAGTGTTTAAAAATAAAGCGCGCAATTTTACGCAAAAGTAAAATGTATAACATAGAATAAATAGGTGCTTTATTAAGTTCAGTAGATAGGAGACGAATCGTGCAGAAAATTTGGCTGGAAAAGAGTTATCCACCTGGCGTACCCCATGAAATAGATCCCGACAAGTACTCTTCGTTAGTTGATATGTTTAATAAATATGTTGGTATTTACGCAAACCGACCAGCATTTATTAATATGGGCGCAGAAATTACTTTTACTGAACTTGAACAGCAAGCCAAAGCTTTTGCCGCCTATTTACAACAAGAGTTAGGTTTATCTAAGGGTGACAAATTCGCCATTATGGTGCCTAACTGTCTGCAGTATCCTATCGCATTATTTGGTGCGCTTTTAGCGGGTTTAACAGTCGTAAATGTTAATCCACTTTATACTGCGCGTGAACTTGAGCATCAATTGAAAGATTCTGGTGCGAAAGGCATGTTGATCATTGAAAACTTTGCTCACACCTTAGAACAAGTGATTGATAAAACGCCGGTAGAACACGTGATATTAACCTCGTTAGGTGACCGTCTTGGTACACTCAAAGGTACGCTCGTTAATTGTGTCGTTAAATACGTTAAAAAGATGGTGCCGTCGTTTTCATTAAAAAATACGGTGAGATTCAACGCTGTTGTTGCTAAAGGTAGCACGATGCCTTACACACCAGTGTTGTTAACGGGTGAAGACTTAGCGTTCTTACAATATACAGGTGGAACAACTGGCGTATCAAAAGGGGCCATGCTGACTCACCGAAATATGGTCGCTAATCTTGAACAAGCAAAAGCCGCCATTAAACCGCAATTAGAAGAAGGTAAGGAGCTAGTTGTAACCGCACTACCGCTTTACCACATTTTCGCACTTACCGCGAACTGTCTGACCTTTTTAACTTTAGGCGGCTCCAATTTACTTATCACGAATCCGCGAGACATGCCTGGATTTGTAAAAGAGTTGAACAAATATAAGTTTACGGCAATTACGGGGGTGAATACGCTATTCAACGGCCTATTAAACACACCTGGTTTTAGTGATTTAGACTTTAGCAATTTGAAGGTCGCCTTAGGTGGTGGCATGGCCGTACAACGACCAGTTGCTGAAAAGTGGGAGCAAGTAACAAAATCTCGCCTACTAGAAGGATACGGGTTAACTGAATGTGCACCACTTGTGACCTTATGTCCTTATAATCAAACACATTACAGTGGTAGCATTGGTTTACCTGCTTCTTCAACCGACATTAAAATAGTGGATGAAGATGGTCAGGAAGTACCTGTAGGCGAATCAGGGGAGATGTGGGTGAAAGGTCCACAAGTAATGAAAGGCTATTACAATCGTCCTGAAGCAACTGATGAAATATTGAAGGACGGCTGGTTGGCAACGGGCGATATAGCTTGTATGGATGAAAATGGCTTTTTCCGTATCGTAGATCGCAAGAAAGATATGATCATAGTGTCAGGTTTTAATGTGTTTCCAAATGAGATTGAAGAAGTCGCAGTTACACATCCTGGTGTTTTAGAAGCTGCGGCTGTTGGTGTACCACATGAAATTAGTGGCGAAGAAGTGAAATTATTTGTTGTCAAAAAAGACGACAGTATAACCGACAAGGACATCATTGCTCACTGTCGTGAAGGACTAACTAATTATAAGGTGCCAAAACACGTGGAGTTTCGAGCTGAGCTACCTAAAACTAATGTAGGTAAAATTCTGCGAAGAGAGCTACGATAAGCAAAATTGACATAATTTATCCATAAAAAACGCCAGCAACATGCTGGCGTTTTCATTTCATAACTGTAATACCAATTGAATTTTACTGCGCTTTAAGCACCTGCCCATTCACTGACAGGCTATCGTCTGTCATTAAATAGACATACAGCGGCATGATATCTTTAGCGGTTGCAATGGTTGACTTATCTTCACCTGGATAAGCTTTTGCACGCATTGGTGTATTAGTAGCGCCCGGATTGATAGCATTGCTTCTTAAATTACTGTTCTCATATTCGTCAGCGATAATTTGCATCATGCCTTCGGTAGCGAATTTAGACACGCTATACGGTCCCCAAAATGCACGACCTTTATTGCCGACACCTGAAGACGTAAAAACTAGCGAGCCATTGCCAGAAGCGGTAAGAGCAGGGATTAATGCCTGCGCTAACAAGAATTGTGCTTTAGCATTGACTTGCATTACGTCATCCCATATTTGTTCATGGATTTGCGTAAATGGGGTTAACTCTCCTAGCATTGAGGCATTAAGCAGGGCACCATCTAGTCGACCAAATTGACTCATGATCGTTGATACCATATCAATGTAGTTTTGCTTAGTTGCGCCTTTATGATCTAACGGCACAATGGCTGGTTCTGGAGAACCTTGCGCGAGAATTTCATCGTAAACACGTTCCAATTTATCGACTGTTTTACCCAATAATATAACGGTTGCGCCTAATTCGGCGTAGGTTAAAGCGGCTTGTCGGCCAATACCATCTCCGGCACCGGTAACTAAGATGACTTTATCGTTTAAAACATTGGGGGTAATAGCGTAATCGAACATAGACTTATCTGAGCTGCAAAAAATTAACGGTATTCTACTCTGGCGAGGAAAGACTGACGAGGAAAAATTGCCAATAACAGCTACATTGACGATTTTTTTTCCTTTATTCGAAAAAAGCGCTAGCGAAAACCTGATTCTTGCGGTAACTTTAACTGGTCTAACTTGTTTTATTTTGATGTGTTAATAATTCATCTATTTCGAGAATTATTTTGAAGTAGATAATAAAAAAAGTATGTAACGTATTGACAAGTAAAATATAAAAATAAAAAGACTAGTCTATGGGGAGATATAATGAAAAAGCTAGTTCTTGGTTTAGCTGTTGCATCTGCGCTCGGATTATCCGCGTGTGACAGTGAAAGCGTAAAAGATGTTAAAGAAAGTGTCGCCGAAAACGGCCCTGCGGTAACAGCGTCATCGCGGGTTGTTTTTGATCCTTCCAATGGTGTGTTATCCGTTCCAAATGATTTGTTATTTTTAGGAACCACAGACGGCACTTTAAATCTACCTGTAGATGATCCTTCGAATGAAGCAGATCCATTTGTTGCATTGAGTGCATTAGATGGCTGGTCAACAGTTAATCCTTTTGTCATCGAACTATCATTTCCTGATGGTCGTACTTTAGATGGGGACTCGGTATTCAATCCTGAATCAGTGCGTGTTTTTGAAGCTATCATGGGCGGCGATACCAGTGATGCTGATTGTGCCTCACTTGAACGTGGTTTAGCGTGTAAGATTGTAAGAGAGCTAACCTACATTAGTGAATTTGCAACGCAAAAGTCTGGTGACAGTGTCGCTGTTGTACCTACTGCACCGTTAAAACCAAAAACAACCTACATTTTGGTCATGACGGACAAGCTAAAAGATAGCTCTGGTAAATCAGTTGCACCATCAACTACCTATGAACTTGTTAAACAAGACATTACAACCAACCCATTGGCAACTGAATCTCAGCTCGCGCTACAAGGATTGGTTAATAGCTTTGAAAGCGCGGTAGCTGGTGAAGGTGTTGACAAATCGACAATTATTTACAGCATGGCGATGACAACACAGTCGACTTCTGATGTGTTGATGACCTATAAATCTCTTTTAGCGGGTAATTTAGCATTAGGTCAATTCCCTGCAATTGGCGTTGCTGACACTGGTTTATCTGTAGCAGACGCATTAGCGGGACAAATTCCTGCAGAAGCAGTTCCATTGTATTCTGCGGCAAATTTAATGGCGGGTACAATTGAATTGCCATATTACTTAGGTGTTCCTTCACCTGCTAACCCTATGGCTCCGGTAAATGAATGGTGGACTAGCCAGTGTGATTCAGGCGCGATGCTTGCCGCACTTGCTGCAGCTAATCCAGGAGCAATTCCAGCAGATCCTGTCAGTGTTTCAGACGCAAAATGTATGGCTGTATCTCAAGCAGCTAATTTGCCAGCACCAGGGCTACGTGATTTACGTGGTGTAATCGATTTAGATACAGAGCGCAATTTGACGCGTTATAGTCCTGTACCTGAAGCTACCGTAGAAAACATGACTATTCATGTTCAAATGACTACGCCTGATATTAACTGGGTCAATGCAGTGCGTGCAGCTCAGCCGGAACTAGGTTTACCACAAATTACCGAAATGCCTGAAAATGGCTGGCCTGTAGTTATCCTTCAGCATGGTATTACGTCTAAGAAAGAAGACATGTTACCTATGACTGGCTTGTTGTCTTTGTACGGCATGGCAACGGTTGCTATAAACCACCCATTACACGGTGATCCATCGTTAGGACCAACGGCTGGCAGTCGCGGTTTTGACTTGAATGGTGACGGCGTTGACGATATTAATGCATCAACAGTTTCTGCAACGCATTACATGAATCTAGCGTCATTATTGACGACGCGTGATAACCTAAGACAAAGTACTGCTGATATGGTTGGCTTGCGTTTCGGTCTTAACTTTTTAGGGGGTGTTGATAGTGATGGCAACCCAATTAAAGTAGATAGTTCGCAAGTGCATTTCCTTGGCCATTCATTAGGGGCTATTACAGGGATTAATTTTATGGCGTTAACGAATACGTCTCTAGATCCTGCGGTTGACCCAATGTTTAAAGTACAGACTAACTCGTTGGCAATGCCTGGTATTATGGTTGCTAACTTCTTATTTGAATCGGGTGCGTTTGGTAACCTGATCAAAGCTAATTTAACCTACAATGCGGTAGAGTCGTTTAAGGCGTTAGTTGATACGAATTTCCCTCAAGGTGCTACGGAAGAGCAATTGGTTGCAACATACTTGGCGTTCTATGCAAGTTTAGATGATGCAACTAAAGCACAAATTGATGGTATCTTCAGCCAATTTGCATTTGCTGCACAAACGGTAACCGACTCAGGTGATCCAATTAACTACACGTCAATGATGCGCGCAACACAAACGCCAACGCATTTAATTGAAGTAGTAGGAGATGGTGCTGACAACCTTTCTGATCAAGTGATTCCTAACAGTGTTGCTACTGCGCCACTGGCTGGTACAGAAGGGGCAATTGCATTGCTTGGATTATCTGGTGTAAGTGAAACGACTCAAGGTTCTGGTGCCGTTAGATTTACTAAAGGTCATCATGGTTCGATCCTAGATCCAAGACCAAATGACGCCGCTCCTGATCCGATGGCGACTGGCGCAGCGACTTTAGAAATGCAATCACAAGTAACTGGATTCTTCGCTTCAATGGGGCAGTTGATCCAAGTGACAAATACTGACGTTGTACAGTAAATTAACCAAAACGAATTAAAGCCCTCATCTGAGGGCTTTTTTTATGGTAATTTATCCCCACATTGGTAAATATTAAGCGCAACCAACTTAGAGTTGTTTGACAGTAAACCAGTCAGCTGGTTTTGAATTCATTCAGGAGAGACTTTTGGAATTTTTATACGAGTATGGAATATTCCTTGCCAAAGCCGTAACGATTGTTGCTGCGGTAGGGGCTATTATCGCAATCATTACTGTTTCAGCCAGCCGTCAAGCGCATAAAAAAGGTGATTTGGAGATTACCGACTTATCGGAAGAGTTTGAGCACACAAAACAACAAATTACAGATTACTTGCTGACAAAAGAGCAATTAAAAGAAATAGAGAAAGAAGAAAAGAAAAAGGCAAAAGCTGCTAAAAAGAAAAAGGGCGAAAGCAAAGACGAAGACAACAAGCGCCTTTTCGTTGTGGATTTTAAAGGCAGTATTGATGCAAAAGAGGTTGCATCGCTTCGAGAAGAAATTAGTGCCATTTTGTCTGTTGCCAATGAGAAAGATGAAGTATTGGTTCGTTTAGAAACTGGTGGCGGCATGGTACATGGATATGGTTTGGCTTCATCTCAACTCGATCGCGTGCGCCAAGCTGGGGTTCCTCTAACGATCGCAGTGGATAAAGTTGCCGCTAGCGGTGGTTATATGATGGCATGTGTAGGTAATAAAATCATTAGTGCACCTTTTGCTATTTTAGGCTCTATCGGTGTCATCGCACAGATCCCTAACTTCAACAAAATTTTAAAGAAAAATGACGTTGATTTTGAAATGTTAACAGCTGGAGAGTACAAACGTACATTAACTATGTTTGGTGAGAATACTGATAAGGGGCGCCAAAAGTTTATGGAAGAGTTAGAACAAACCCATGAGCTTTTTAAAGAATTTATCAATGAGCGCAGGCCTGAGTTAGATATTACAAAGGTAGCTACTGGCGAAACATGGTTTGGTACTAAAGCATTAGAAATGGGCTTAGTTGATAAAATTCAAACGAGCGATGATTACCTTCACGGAGCAGACGAAAATACGAAAATTTTGGCTGTTAAATATGTGACTAAAAAAGGCCTGGCAGAAAAACTATCGTCAGCTGCAACTATGTCGATTGAAAATGTAATTGGCAAATTGTGGCAGAATAACCGAATTTTTCCGAGTTAATTCATACAGAACACATATAGTAAATGAAACAGAATTTTTGGCATGCAGTATGGGAAAGGGATAGTATTGGATTTCATCAAGATGCAGTACATCCATTCCTTGTTAAACACAGCGCTAGTTTATTTAATCAGTCGTTGGGAAGCTTAAACAACTCAGTACATTGTGAAAATATATTAGTGCCGCTATGTGGAAAGTCGTTAGACATTGTTTGGTTGGCTCAGTACTTCAATGTGATTGGGACTGAGTTGAGTGATATAGCTTGTCGAGATTTTTTCAAAGAGCACCAATTGACGCCAAATGTTTTACCATCGCCACCGCATACACTTTATCAGTTTGAGAACATCACGTTATGGCAAGGTGATCATTTCAAATTACCGATGGGGCAATTGCCAAAACTTGATTGGATATACGATCGAGCGGCACTCATTGCTCTACCTAAAGAAATGCAAATAGACTATGTGAAGCACCTACTCACTTTTATTGATGCAGGTGCTAGTTTATTATTAGTTTCCTTAGAATTCCCTCAAAATCAGCTTGAGGGGCCTCCATTTCCTGTATTTAAGGATGATGTGAACCCATTGTTTAGTGGATATAGCATTGAAGAACTCGACCAACACGAACTACCAGATAAGCAATTCGCTCGACGTCGTTTTGATGTGGACTACTTAATTGAACGACTGTATTTGATTAAGAAACTCTAAAAAATGGATAATAAAAAAGGCGCTGATGCGCCTTTCTTGTTTGCTAGAAAAAGCAACTTACTCACTTTTCTCATGCTTCAAATTATGAAAATCAATTTCTTCGATGTCTTTTCCGGCGTTTTCATCAAGAAAAACTTCTTTGTCAAACTGACCTTCCGTTTTACCTACGATTAATGTCACCATACTATCACCTGTTACGTTGACTGCTGTTCGCGTCATATCTAATAAGCGGTCGACACCGATAATCAGCGCAATACCTTCTACAGGCAAACCTACCTGATTAAGTACCATGGCCAGCATGATAAGCCCTACGCCGGGTACTCCTGCAGTACCAATAGATGCTAATGTCGCCGTAAGAATAACAGTAAGGTAATCAGATACTGATAAATCAACATTGAATACTTGCGCGATGAATACCGTGGCAACACCTTGCATAATGGCTGTGCCATCCATGTTAATGGTGGCACCCAATGGGACGGTAAAAGACGCAATAGAGTTTTTAACACCAAGCTTTTTGGTAGCGGTTTCTAAGGTGACAGGAATCGTCGCGTTACTACTTGCTGTAGAAAAAGCAAAAAGCATGGCATCTCGCATTTTTCTTAAGAATAAGATTGGGTTCAATCCTGCAAATATACGTAGCAGTATTGAGTAAGTTATTGTGCCATGAAGAATCAGGGCAACAAATACTACTAGGAAGTACACAATCAAATTGCCGAACGTGCTTAACGATAAATCAGTAAATAGGCTGGCTAATAGACAAAATACACCGTATGGCGCTAGGTTCATCAAAATAGTAACAAGGCGCATTACTACTTCGTTTAGGTCTGAAAATAAACTAGCAACACGTTCACCGGCTTTGCCTGATAGAGCGATTGCAATACCAAACAAAATAGCAAATACAATCACTTGTAACATGTTACCGTTTGCAAACGCAGCAAATGGGTTACTTGGGAACATTTGAATGAGTACTTGCGCAAGCGATGGTGCTTCTCGGCTTTCGAATGCGGTATCAGTGGGCATATTAACGCCTTCACCTGGACCTACTAGCAATGCTAATGTCATCGCGAATGTGATAGCTATTGCGGTTGTAATCAGATACAAACCGATAGACTTACCACCGATTCTTCCCAGCTTAGTGGTGTCTTGCAGTGAGCAAATACCACAAACTAGAGAAACAAATACGAGCGGTACCACAAGCATTCTAAGTGACGCAATGAAAATCTGGCCAATAACTTCAAATACGCCATCAACAAAGAATCCACGCATTGAAAAATCAAATAAACCAAGCGGGATGATAAAGTCGCCACCGTTTGGCATAAGCAATTGCAACAATGTGCCAATTGCAATACCGGCAATCATGCCAATAACAATTTTAGTTGTAAGACTGGTTTGTTTATTTTTTGTCATATAATTATTGTAGTTTGGGGAGTTTTTTGACTTCCTGATAGGGTAACAGCAATTAATCGGATTAAAAACCTATCAATACAGGGTTTTTTGCATTTGATAGTGACCTTTTTCAAATTTATCGGTTAATATGAATATGTTGACTACAAAAAAAGATCAGGGAGATGCTAAATATGGCGCTACTTCAACGCTTCAGTTTTATACTGCTTTTCGCAACTTTAATCGGTTGTGGTGGCGGTGATGGTGGTCTGAGTGATGGTGGGGGTGACGACGGCGGAACTGTAGATACCCCGATCGTAATCAGTCTCTCAATTTCAGATACTAATGTTACAGAGTTGTCACCTGCGACGATTACTGCAACTGTTAGCCAAGGTACAACCGCTTTAGAGGGGCTACTTGTTACCTTTTCAATAGATAATAGTAGTTTGGGTTTTTTCACACCTGAGGCTGGCACTGCCAGAACGAATAGTGATGGTGTAGCCAGTATAGTGTTAAATGCTGGCGAGCAAGCGGGTGCTGGACAAGTCACCGCGTCGTTGGGTTCAGGCGAATCGGCAAGTATCACGTTTGATAGTCAAGGTGTAACCGATGCTGTTGTTCGCATAGGTAGTGGCGACCCTTTTGTTGAAGGCGTTGCAGGAATTAGCTTATCGCAAATATCAGCCGGTGGTACGTCAGTTGTTTCAGTGTCAATCGTTGATGAACAAGGTGCGTTCTTTACCGAATCAGTTGAACTGGAATTTACCTCTGTTTGTGCGGAAGAAGAAGTGCCTTCGTCGACGTTAAGTTCGCCAGTTGTAACAACGAACGGGCAGGCAACGAGTACCTATTTGGCTAAAGGTTGTGTAGGTGATGACCCTATTACTGTTAATGCCATCGTGAATGGGCAAAATTTGCGCGCAATAGGTACTATTAATGTACTTCCTGCAGACGTAGGTAGTGTTGAATTTGTTTCGGCTACACCCACATTTATTGCAATTCAAGGAACCGGAAGTAGTGAGCGCCCGGAAAACTCAACGGTTGTCTTTAGGGTATTAGATACCAATGGTAACCCAGTAAACAACCAAGATGTTACGTTCTCGCTTAGTAGTGATACGGGTGAAATTCAATTGAATCCATTATCGGCGACGACTAATAATGAAGGGTTAGTGCAAACTGTCGTAAATTCTGGCACTGTTGCTCGGGCTATTAGAGTTGTAGCTCAAGTTACGGGGAGTGATCCAGTTATACAAACTCTATCAAGTGAGCTTAAGATTTCCACCGGATTACCAGATCAAGATAGTATTAGTTTATCTGCGGATTTAATTAACCCTGAAGCATGGGATTTAGATGGTGCAGAAGTGAGAATTACAGCTCGATTGGCTGATGCTTTTAACAATCCTCCGCCTCCTACAACGGTTGTTTTCAAAACTGAAGGTGGCTCGATTGAAGAGCTAGGGCAAGAAGCAACATGTGTTACAGGGGGTGACGGATCATGTTCAGTTACATGGAGAAGTCAATACCCTCGCCCGGAAGGTCATGTGTTAGGGGATGCTAATAACGTTGACCATAAGCCCGAAGTGATAAATACAATGGGGCAAAAATATGGCGGGCGTGTAACAGTAACAGCAACGGCAATTGGGGAAGAGTCATTCCCAGATTTAAATGGTAATGGTCGATTCGATGTATGTGAAGTCCCAGCGTTTACTGGTGGTGTAGGCAAACCATGTGATGCGAACGGAAACTTTGATGAGAGTAAAGCTGATATTGTTTATTCTGGTAATGATGTTAGTGGTAATCCATATGATGTAGGAGAAGCTTATCATGACTATAATGAGGACGGTTTTTTTAACCCTGGAGAAGAAGACCCAGCAGAACAAGCCGGCGGCGAGCTTGAAGAGTTAGAAGACTTTAATAAGAATGGCTTATATGACCCTAAAGATGGAAAGTACAACGGTGTACTATGTGCTATACCTGCACATGACGGTTGTTCTGATGTCAAATCTATTGATGTCAGAAGCTCTATTGTATTAGTTATGTCGGGTACTACACCAATAATAACTACATCAGATCCGGCTGACGGCGTTCTCGTTATTGAAGGAGAAAGCACTGAGAGTGCAACAGTAATTATTGCAGACTTACACAATCAACCAATGCCAGCAGGAACCAAAATAACATTTGATTCGACAGTTGGTAGCGTTGTGGCAGGCGCTGATCAGGATTGGGGAAATGATAACCACAATGGTGGTGCTGCATATTCTGCACTTATTAAAGGTGAAAAAGAGCCTAAAACAGGAGTACTGACAGTTACCGTGGAAGTACCTAGTGGAGCAAAAATTACGTATATTGTTGCTAACATTGTTATAAATTAAGCATAGAGACTTGATAAGTCATAAAAAAACGCCGTATCAATTGATACGGCGTTTTTATATTGGATGAAAATTTTATTGAATTAACGCTTATCCATCTCACTCAACAAGAAAGCAGAGATTTCAGCGCCAACTTTCAATGTTTGTTCTGCACTGCTTGCACCTCGACCAGAGCTGTCAGTAAATGGTGCGATTTCCATCATGTCAGCACCTGTAATCGGGTATTTAGCACCTAGCTGGCGTAGGATATCCATTGCTTCTTCTGGATATAAACCGTCAGGTTCTGGAGTTCCTGTGGCTGAGGCAAAGCTGTCATCAATTGCATCAATGTCAAAACTTACATAAAGCTCATCGATATTCTCTGCTTCTAATTGTGCAAGGATTTTATCGATAATAGATTGAACGCCGTTTTCTCTTACTTCGTGTGCCCAATGTTGTACTACACCAAATGTGCCTTCCCAATGCGATTTAGGTTTGCCGCTCGAACGAATACCAATTTGAATCAGGTGACTGTTGTCATGTAAATCATCAAGAATGTGAGTACACCAAGATCCGAAGCATAAATCGATGCCTAGGCGCTCTACTAATAAATCTGTGTGCGCATCGAAATGAATGATTGCTGCGCGCTTACCTTGTTTTTTCTTAGCTTGTAAATACGCCTTAGTAAGCGGATAGCTGTTTGAATGATCTCCACCAATACCAAATATGCCTTTTTGTGGAAAAACAGCGTAGAAGTCGTGTAACACGTCTTCAGTAATGGTTAAAGGGCTTACTGCATAGTCACTTTCGGGATCTTGATAAAGCGCCTTTCGACAATTGGTGATTGTTGGATCATTTAAATACTTGTCATGTAACAGATGAGGAATAATTCGAACGTCACCCATATCAAACGCATTTAACGCAGGGTACTGTTCAAGTAGTGTTGTACGAACAAAGAGTGGTCCCCAGTTTGCGCCACGCAAAATACCGCCGCCACAATCAGAGGCTATGCCCATAATAACGGCATTTGACGATGTTGGTAATTGTTCAAGAGACTCATGCCAAACGGATTCCACATTTTCTGTTTGACCATACAGCGTATTATGAAGTTTTTCTTTACGTTCTTTACCTGTGTTTACGGTAAAAACGCCGTTGCCTGGTGGGCAAAGGCATTGCTTTAGCTTTTGATTTAAAGAATTCCAGGGAGTTGTCATAATTTGTCTCTTTTGCTTACTAGCCATTTGTAGCTATTCATTGTGAGGGTACAGCGATACCTCAACCTAAGTGTATTTTGTTTTAATATATAGGCAATGTGAATATCATCATGAGATATATCGACCACAAATTAGTAATCGCCTCTTACGTTTTCGGACAAAGTCCATTATGATGGCGCCGAAAACGAACACATTATAACTAAAAGCTGTAATAACGCGAACTGATATAAAATAATTGCTTGTCAGTTTGCTTATTTGCAGATATATCTAATAGTATCTATAGCATTTTGAATTTAAGTCGTATTGTTTGCTTGTTTTAAACTGTAAAGCTCGCGCAGTTTTTTATTAGCACACAAACGCCACGGCTCATGCATTGAGCGGCATATTAGGATAATAAGAGTATATGGCTAAATCTCTGGTAATCGTCGAATCGCCAGCCAAAGCAAAGACAATCAACAAGTATCTTGGTAAAGATTTTATCGTGAAATCAAGTGTTGGACATATTCGTGATTTACCTACGGGTAGCACGGGTAAAAAGGCACCCACAAAATCCCCAGCTGAAGTGCGCAAAATGTCGCCTGAAGCAAAAGCTAAGTACAAGGCAAAACGTGATAAGCAGTCGCTGGTCAATCGAATGGGAATAGATCCTGACAAAGATTGGAAAGCTGATTATCAAGTACTTCCGGGCAAAGAAAAAGTTGTTAGTGAACTGAAAAAACTCGCTGATAAAGCTGAAATTGTTTATCTCGCAACCGATTTGGATCGCGAGGGAGAGGCTATCGCCTGGCACTTGAAAGAAATTTTAGGTGGCGATGACAGTAAGTATAAACGCGTCGTATTTAATGAAATAACAGAGAATGCTATCAGACAAGCATTTGCTACGCCTAGCATGTTAAGTATGCCGGGAGTTAATGCTCAACAGGCGCGTCGATTTTTAGATCGCTTGGTTGGTTTCATGGTTAGCCCACTATTGTGGAAAAAAGTTGCCCGAGGATTATCGGCTGGTCGTGTACAGTCTGTCGCGGTTAAATTGGTCGTGGAGAAAGAACGTGAAATTAAAGCGTTTAATCCTGAAGAATTTTGGGAAGTTGAAGCGGATACAACGACCTCAAATAAAGAAGCTTTAGCATTAGACGTCACGCACTTTCAAGATAAAGCATTCAAGCCAACGAATGAAAAAGAGGCAATGACTGCTGTTGCCACGCTTGATAATTCGACTTACAAAGTTGCTAAACGCGAAGATAAGCCCTCTAAAAGCTCGCCGTCAGCGCCATTCATTACTTCAACACTTCAACAAGCAGCAAGTACGCGCTTAGGGTTTGGGGTAAAGCGCACTATGGGCTTGGCACAAAAATTATATGAAGCAGGGCACATAACCTATATGCGTACTGACTCAACTAATTTGAGTCAAGATGCCGTAAATGCGTGTCGTGGTTATATCGCTGACAACTTCGGTGAAAATTATTTACCGGAAAAGCCGAAGGCATATGGCAGTAAAGCGAACGCCCAAGAGGCGCATGAGGCAATTCGTCCATCTAATGTGAAACTCGAAGCTGCTTTTCTAACTGATATGGATGCGGATTGCCGTAAATTATATGAGCTAATTTGGCGTCAGTTTGTTGCCTGTCAAATGACGGCAGCGCGCTATACCGTTAGTACGATAACTGTTGAAGCAAGTGATTATTCTCTTAAAGCCAAAGGACGGGTAATGCAGTTTGATGGTTGGACACGTGTTCATCCTCAGCTATCTAAAAGTGACAACGATAAGCACTTACCTGATTTGGCGGTGGGTGAGCAACTAACGTTAACTAAGTTAACGCCATCGCAGCATTTTACTAAGCCTCCGGCAAGATTTGGTGAAGCCTCACTTGTTAAAGAATTAGAAAAGAGAAGTATTGGTCGCCCGTCAACTTATGCCTCTATCATTTCTACCATTCAAGATCGTGGCTATGTACGGTTAGATAAGAAGCGTTTTTACGCTGAAAAAATGGGCGAAATTGTAACAGATCGCTTATCAGAAAGTTTTACGAACTTAATGAGTTACAACTTTACTGCTGAGATGGAGCAAGAGCTCGATGAGATAGCAGAAGGCAAAATTAACTGGAAAGAAGTGCTTAATGAGTTCTATAAGAACTTTACCGAGCAGTTGACTATTGCCGATTTGTCTTCAGATGAAGGCGGCATGAAAACCAACGAACCAGTGTTAACGGATATCGATTGTCCTACTTGTGGGCGTAAGATGGGTATTAGAACGGCTTCTACAGGTGTGTTCTTAGGCTGCTCAGGCTACGCATTACCACCTAAAGAGCGTTGTACGCAAACGATGAACCTGACACCGGGTGAAGAAGCTGTAAGCGTTTTGAGCGAAGATCATGAAACCGATGCACTGCGTGCGATGCATCGTTGTCGAAAATGCTCAACAGCAATGGATAGTTATCTAATCGATGAAACGCGCAAGTTGCATGTTTGTGGTAATAACCCTGTTTGTGATGGTTTTGAGGTGGAAAAAGGCACGTTCAAAATCAAAGGATATGATGGTCCTGTTTTAGAGTGTGATCGTTGTCACGCAGATATGGAACTCAAGTCTGGTCGTTTTGGTAAATACTTTGATTGTACTAATAGTGAATGCAAAAACACGCGTAAGTTATTAGCTAACGGTGAAGCTGCTCCACCGAAAGAAGACCCTGTACAACTACCTGAACTTCCATGCGAAAAGTCTGATGCGCATTTTGTGTTGCGTGATGGTGCTGCCGGTATATTCTTAGCGGCGAATACTTTCCCACGCTCAAGAGAAACGCGCGCGCCTAAAGTAGCTGAATTAAAACAGTTCCGTGACAGAATTTCTCCTAAGTTTTATTACTTGGCAGATGCGCCGGAAAAAGATCCTGACGGTAATTTAGCGATTGTCCGTTATAGTCGTAAGAATAAATCGCAATACGTGATGACCGAAGTTGAAGGCAAGGCGACGGGCTGGACGGCGATTTATGAAGACGGTAAATGGCAAGAAACACTAGCAAAGAAAAAGGCTACTAAGTCTAAAGCAAAAGCTAAAAGCTAAAAGCTAAAAGCTAACGTCGAACGGTAGAAAATATTGGAAGTAAATGCTGAAACAGAAATGTTTCAGCATTTTTTATTGGTTATACCAATCAGTATAAAGAATAGCCCTCTAAGAATGACATGGGAGACATTAGAACAAACGAAATAAGTGTAAATATAGTTGCTCTCGACTTTTGCCAACCAACTGATCATTCAAAAGCTTAGTGGCAGTATGCTTAGTGGATATATGTATTCGGTCAGGAAAAACCAACCATTACAGGATGGGACATTCTCCTTGCATAAACTACGCTAGCGCAGAGCTAGTTAACAATAGAAACAACTAGACTGAATTCTTAGTGGCGATGGTTATTCCTGCCACTCCAGCTCATCGATGACTTTTCGCGCTTCAGCAACGGTACAGTCAGTCTTTGACACCAGTTCATTAACAGTAATTCCTGGTTTATTCTTGGCGATACGAACTAGCGATTCATAGGTATAGGTTTGGTGATGTTTGCGAATGTGAGTGGCTACCCATTGCCACGTATCTTCTTCTGAGGATTCAATAAGATCGACGATTTTTTCGAGTTGTTCCAAGGTTGCAACAAGTTGCCAATTACGTGAGCGGCCAATTCGATTTAATTCACAGCCAGTTGAGCGCATCAATGCTTTAATTGCATAGGCACGCATTACGCGGCGTAAAAATGAAGGAAGGATAATTTGTATTGCTTTTGCCATATGAATTATCTGTAATTGACTAGGGTTAGCATCTGCACCAACGAATGGTTGTAGATTAAAAAAGCCAGCACGCGGCTGGCTTTGTCATTTCTTGTAAGCTTACCATTTCTTTTTCGGTTGAAATAGCACATCTAAATCATCTTCTGCATCTTTCGCTTTTTTCGCTGCATCACGTGCATTAGTGTTTTTAAGTGCGGCAGTGATTTCTTCTAGGACAGATTCAAGTTCTACCTTTTTGGTTTGACTGTACTCTGTCTGTCTAGGATGATCGTTTAATGTTTGTAATGCTTTTTCGTAGTATTGACGCGCAGAGCCTAACATATCTTTCTGATATGCAGCGTTACCACGTTTATGCATACTTTCTACGCTTATCTTCAATTGTATAGCATCCAATTTGTGATCTTCTGCCATAAATGCTTGCGCGTCGAGTACACCCTTACTTTGTTCAGACTTTAATGTCGCTCGTAACTTTTTAATGGTTTGCAATATAACCACAAGTTGTTGTTCGTTGTCAGGTAAAGTAAAGGTCGCTTCACCAGTACTTGATGCAGCCATCTCTTTAGAAGCATTTAGTCTAGCTTCCATTTCTTGCACACGCGAGGCAATTTGTTTCATCTCGGGCATAATTTGTTGCATAGCCTTAGCTGCGTTGTAGCTGCGGCGATTCAGAATTTCAATTACGACAGGGTTTGGCGGGAGATGAGCCATGTTCATAAGGAGCTCTTCTGTTTCATCGATAATCGCTTTTTGTTTGGCTGCTTTGGCGCGTTTTTCTTGTTCTAATTTTTCTTTATGCTGCTGAATTCCGTTAACAATCACAACAATGATGACTAACGCAATTACTAAGCCTATGATAATACCCATATTTAATACTCAGTTCTAAAAGAGTTAAGCTATCTCAACAGTCTACAAAAATTGTCTTGGGAAGCATAGCGTTAACTTGATATTTAATCTTTTAATTTTAATTCATATTCGAGCGATGCCCAGTAAATTTCAAAAAAAGGCTGGATATTTGAATATTTAGTCAGTATTCGCTTTCTTTTTAAGCTTATTGTTGTAATTTATTAACATAAATTGCATTTTTAGTCTGATTTATGAAATAAATTTACAAAAAGTGATAAATAAATATGGAATATATTTTGATTTAAGTATATATTTTTCGAATAAGCCACCTTTAAACTTAATTATGAAGCTGCAACAACTCCGTTATATCGTCGAAGTATTAAATAATAACCTCAATGTCTCTGCGACTGCTGAAAGTTTGTTTACCTCGCAACCTGGGATAAGCAAGCAAGTACGCATGTTAGAAGATGAACTAGGCATTCAAATTTTTGGTCGAAGTGGTAAACATCTCACGCATGTTACTTCAGCTGGCCAAGAAGTCATTAACATTGCCACTGAGATATTGTCGAAAGTTGAAGCGATTAAGGCGGTAGCTAGAGAGCATACCCAGCCAGACGAAGGGCGATTACGGATAGCCACTACGCATACGCAAGCTCGTTATGCTTTACCAGAGGTTATTCAAGGCTTTATGAAAAAGTATGCCAAGGTATCTTTGCATATGTATCAAGGAACACCTGCCCAGATTAGCGACGCTGCTACCAAAGGCGACGCAGACTTTGCTATTGCGACAGAGTCGTTTCATTTGTATAACGACTTAATTATGTTGCCGTGCTATCACTGGAATCGCAGTATTATTGTTCGTTCAGATCACCCGTTAGCACGTAAGTCTGACATTACTATTGAAGATATCGCGAAATATTCTTTGGTGACCTATGTCTTTGGATTTACTGGTCGCTCAGAACTAGACAGCGCATTTAGTAGTGCAGGGGTTGAACCAAAAATTGCGTTTACAGCAACCGATGCCGACGTAATTAAAACATATGTTCGTCTAGGTGTGGGAATTGGTGTCATTGCCACTATGGCGATGGATCCTAAGATAGATAGCGACTTAGTTACTATTGATGCCAGTCACTTATTTAAAGCGAGTACCACAAAAATTGGCTTTAGACGTGGTACATTCTTGCGTGGCTATATGTTTGACTTCATTGAACGCTTTGCGCCACACTTAAATAGAGATTTAGTTACGCGTGCAATTTTGCTGAAAAATAATGCGGAAATAGATGAGCTATTTAAAGGGATTGAACTACCAACGCGCTAAGTAGTTATACAAAGAACATAATAAAAAAAACGAGCTTTTAGCTCGTTTTTTTGTCATAAATTGTTGGTATAAAGTTTTTAACATTCAATAATGTTAACTGCTAAGCCACCACGTGATGTTTCTTTGTATTTTGTTTTCATGTCATTACCTGTATCCCACATGGTTTTAATGACTTTATCCAAAGTAACTTTACCTGTACCTGTTCCACGTAAAGCCAAGCGAGAGGCGTTAATGGCTTTAACTGCACCCATGGCATTGCGTTCGATACATGGTACTTGTACTAAGCCACCGACAGGATCACAGGTAAGGCCTAAGTTATGTTCCATGCCAATTTCAGCAGCATTTTCGACCTGTTGAGGAGACCCACCCATAATTTCTGTAAGTGCACCTGCCGCCATAGAGCATGCTACGCCAACTTCGCCTTGACAACCCACTTCAGCGCCAGATATTGAAGCATTGGTCTTATACAAAATACCGATAGCAGCAGCGGTAAGTAAATATCGTATGCAGTCTTCTTCTTCAACAGGCTTTATGAACTTATCATAATAACAAAGCACTGCTGGGATAATACCTGCGGCACCATTTGTTGGTGCGGTTACAACGCGGCTACCGGCAGCATTTTCTTCATTCACAGCCAATGCAAACAAATTAACCCAATCCATTGCGGTTAAAGGGTCACTGTTTTTTTCTACCGATAATGAGCGATACAAGGCAGGAGCACGGCGCGTAACTTTTAGTCCGCCCGGCAAGACGCCTTCTGTTTTTATCCCGCGTTCAACACAGTCTTTCATCGCTTGCCAAATTTCAACAAGCTTACGACGAATAGTTGCTTCATCTTGTAAACATTTTTCATTGTTTAGCATGATGGTACTTATACGCAAGCTCTTGTCTACCGCTTCATTAATGAGTTCAGTTGCGGTTGAAAAAAGGTGAGGGCGGGCAATATTGGCGTGTAGAGATAGCGCTTTGTCTTTTTCTTTTTCGAAGTCGCAATCCTGAACGATAAACCCACCGCCAATTGAGTAGTAGGTTTCTTCAAAAATCAACTCATCACCATTAAATGCATACATTGTCATGGCATTGGCATGCGCTGGTAGTGTTTTTCTTCGATGGTAAACAATGGAACCGTCTTTTGGAAACTCTACTGTCTTTTGACCATCAAGTTTAATCGATTGTGTAGCAACGACTTCATCTAAAAGGCTATCAATTTTTTCTACAGGTATATCTTCGGGAGTTTCTCCAGAAAATCCTAAAATAACAGCTTTACCTGTACCGTGACCAACGCCTGTTTGGCCTAAAGATCCGAACAACTCACATTTTACACGTGTAGTTTGTTCAAAAGTACCATTGTCTTTCATATGATCGATAAAAAGCTTGGCTGCTTTCATTGGGCCTACGGTATGGGAGCTTGACGGTCCAATACCTATAGAAAACATATCAAATACACTTATCATGCTTAAAACCTGAATTAATATTCGTCAATGACAAATAATTGAAATTATCTTCGGTAATGGTAACTGAAAGTTATCACTAAGAGAACCACCTTTCATTTATATTATAGTTAGAAAGCTTATTAATAGCTGTAGCTATACTAGGCCTGATATGTATTTATCGCTCAAGTGGGCAAATGAGGTTGGCGAGGTCATGCAGCATAGCAGCTGTTGCGCCCCATATATTGTGATGTTGGTAAGGCATGAAGTGAACTTGGTGATTACCTGTGCGATGGGGGACATCAACTGCTACGTGCGTTGAGCGCTCTAGAAAATGCCGAAGTGGTACGTCAAAAACTTCTGCGACCTCGTTAGCATCAATTTGAAATTCTTTAGGCTCTTCAATCAGTGCAACGTAAGGGGTCACTTTGAAACCAGAAATGGTACGATACGGAGCAAGTTGTCCAATGATATTGTCCATGCGGATATCAATACCTGTTTCTTCTTTCGCTTCTCTAATGGCGGTTTCTGTCGCCGATGCATCAAACGTTTCTTGTTTTCCACCCGGAAAGCTGATTTGTCCAGCGTGGTGACGTAAGTGTGCAGCACGTTTGGTGAGTAATACGTGGAGTCGTTCGTGTTTTTCGAAAAGACAAATAGCAACGGAGGCTGGTTTAAAAGAGTCCTTTGCACTTAGTAAATGTTCTTGCGCCTTAGAAAGTTGCAATTGGTGTAATTGAAAACGTCGGATAAATTCTGCTTTTTTCACAACGCCTCCTTAGCAAGACTACATTGGTAAAGTGCCATCACAGCACAAATCCCAATACTTAGCGTGTCCCTAATATTGGCAGGATCTTATTAACCTTGTCAAAGGTTTCCTGATATTCGGCATCGACTTGCGAATCAGCGACTATACCGCCGCCTGCCCAGCAATACATTTGGTTATCTTTCCCCACTAATGTGCGGATCGTTATGCTGGTGTCCATGTGACCACATGCTGACAAATAACCGATAGAACCACAGTAAATGCTGCGACGTTGGGGCTCCAACTCATCTATTATTTCCATGGCTCGAATCTTAGGTGCACCAGTGATTGAACCGCCAGGAAATGACGCGCGTAATAAATCATGTGGACTTTCATTTTCGGAAAGTTTGCCTTCAACTGTGCTCACTAAATGATGCACTGCCGGAAAGCTCTCTACGTCAAATAGCTTAGGCACTTTTACTGAACCTGCTTCGCACACCCGACTCAAGTCGTTTCGTAACAAATCAACAATCATGAGATTTTCTGCGCGGTCTTTTTCAGAACTAAGCAATTGCTTGGCATTGGCAGCATCTTGTGTAGGATCGTCACTACGCGGCACGGTACCTTTGATGGGTTTTGTTTGAACATGCCCATTTCTTACCTGCAAAAAACGCTCGGGTGAAATACTCAATATGGCAAATTCGGGTAAACGAATGAAAGCTGAGAAAGGGGCTTTATTTGCTTGGCGTAGTTTGCAGTAAGCAGCAAACTCGTCACCATCATAACTGGCATTAAATCGTTGTGTTAAATTGATTTGGTAACAATCACCTGATTGCAGGTACGATTGCACTTGTTGGAATTTTTGTTGATATTCAGCTTTTGTTATATTGGTTTGCCAAGCTGAAGTGAGTTTGAACTCAGGATTGTCTAATGCCTGTTGTAGCCACGCGTTTATCTGCTCGGTGATTGTCGAGCGTTGCTTTTCAGGGCAAATAAGCCAATATTTGTTAGATTTTCGGTCGAAAATAATCGCATGTGTGTACAGACCTACCGCCATTTCTGGCATGTCTATATCTCGAACTGCCTGTGATGGCAATGTTTCAAAGCGCCTGCCTAAATCGTAAGAAAAATAGCCTAATGCACCACCGTGAAAGGGTAAGGCTGACTGCTCAACGATATATTGTGCAAACAAAGCCTGTTGTTGTGATTCAAGTAGTTCTAGTGGGTCTCCGCTTGCTGTTTCGGTAGCTCGTGTAGCTGTGTCAAAAATATCCGTTTGCTTACCAACAGTAGTAATGGTTTTAACTGGTTGCCAAACCATAATGTCAAATTGGCTATCAACATGATCACTTGCACATGAGTCCAGCCAAATCGCCCACGGCAAATTTGCTATTTTTGCAAAAAGTGCTTGTGGCTTAATTGATTGACCTATATTCAGCGGTTTTGCCGCTATAATTTCTTTATGATGCATTTGATCGAACTTTACCTGAGTTTTGGGGCTGGCAGCCTAGTTTCAAGCAGGGTATCATATCGGCAAAAATTTAACTTTCAATATTTGAAGTTCAATATAACCTCCCGAAGAGCAAAAGAAGGGCAATCATGGCTATTATTAAACAGCAAGATTTAATCGACAGTATTGCAGATGCGTTGCAATATATCTCTTATTATCACCCACTGGATTTCGTTCAGGCGCTTGAAAAGGCTTATCACAAAGAAGAGAGTCAGGCGGCTAAAGACGCGATTGCTCAAATCTTGATTAACTCACGTATGTCGGCGCACGGTAAGCGTCCAATCTGCCAGGACACAGGTATAGTGACTTGTTTTGTTAAAGTTGGCATGGCAGTGCAGTGGGATAAGACTGACATGACAATTCAGCAAATGGTGGATGAGGGCACAAGAAGAGCATATAACAACCCTGACAACCCATTGCGTGCATCTATTGTTGAAGATCCAACAGGCGCTCGAAAAAATACCAAAGACAATACGCCAGCTGTTGTGCACATTGACATGGTAGAAGGTGATGAGATTGAAGTCATGATTGCTGCAAAAGGCGGCGGTAGTGAAAATAAAACAAAAATGGTGATGTTGAACCCAAGTGATTCCATTGCTGATTGGGTTGTTAAAACGTTACCAACCATGGGCGCCGGTTGGTGTCCGCCGGGTATGCTAGGTATAGGTGTTGGTGGCACGGCTGAAAAGGCCGGTGTACTTGCGAAAGAAAGCCTAATGGATCCAGTGGATATTCAAGAACTTATTGATCGTGGTCCGCAAAATGCCGAAGAAGAGCTACGTTTAGAGATTTATGAACGAGTTAACAAACTAGGTATTGGTGCACAAGGCCTAGGTGGCCTAACAACAGTCGTTGACGTTAAAATTAATTCAGCGCCTACACACGCGGCATCAAAGCCCGTCGTAATGATCCCTAACTGTGCAGCAACGCGCCATGTCCATTTTCATCTTGACGGTTCGGGTCCAGCGGATTTACAACCGCCTAAATTAGAAGATTGGCCTGAAATTACCTGGGAAGTGGGTGAGAACGTAAGACGTGTAAATGTTGATGAATTGAAAAAAGCGGATATCTCGGAATGGAAAACAGGAGAAACAGTCCTGCTTTCTGGCAAAATTTTAACAGGTCGTGATGCCGCACATAAACGTATTCAACAATTACTGGAGTCAGGTGAAGGTTTACCTGAAGGCGTTGATTTTACAGATAAGTTTATTTACTACGTTGGCCCAGTTGATGCGGTACGCGATGAAGCTGTAGGTCCAGCAGGCCCAACAACAGCAACGCGCATGGATAAGTTTACTGAAATGATGCTTACGCAAACGGGCATTATCGGCACTATTGGTAAAGCAGAGCGTGGTCCTGCAACCGTTGAAAGCATTAAAAAGCACAAGTCAGTTTACTTAATGGCTGTTGGTGGTGCTGCCTATTTAGTCTCTAAGGCAATCAAGAAAGCTAAGGTCGTTGCGTTTGAAGAACTAGGAATGGAAGCTATTTACGAATTTGAAGTAGAAGACATGCCAGTTACCGTGGCAGTTGATAGCCAAGGTGAATCGGCACACGTAACAGGGCCAGCAATATGGCAGGCTAAGATAGAAGAATTAGACAAAGAATTAGCTAAGCAATAAACTGCTAGCTCTTTACTGAACTCTATTCTTAAAAAGCGCTCTTCAGAGCGCTTTTTTTATGTTCATCATTCAGTTAAGCTAGAGGGCATTCGAATCTCTTACGCTAATAACAATAAGAGTACATGGACTAAGTAAGAATCAGAAAATTATGAAAAAGATTACGAAAGTTTTATCTCATACCATCATGGCAAGCGCGTTGGCTACCGCAGGCTTATATACGTCATCAGTCAATGCTGCAACGCTAGCAGACGTACTCAAAGTCGGTACTGTTGAGCCAGTATCCGCAAAAAGCAACGTGCTGTCGGTGGAAACACTAACACAGCTCAATCAACTCCATAACTTAGCTGTTTCGCCAGATGGTCAATGGGCTGTCTATGGGGTGAAAGAGGGTTTTGTTAGCAGTAACAACCACTTATACTTACATTCGTTAAAAGATAACGAGGTGCGCCAGTTAACTAGCCATAACAAGTCTGAAAGCAATGTGGTTTTTGCGCAAGACAGCCAAAGCATCTATTTTCTATCTTCTCGAAGCGGTAGCTCACAAATTTGGCAACTACCGTTATTTGGTGGTGAGGCAAAGCAAGTGTCATTCCTGCCGGTTGACATCAATGGCTTTAAAATCAGTCAAGATGGGAAGCAGTTTGCTTTATCGATTACAACGTTTGCTGGTTGCACTAATTTTGAATGTATCAAAACGGCCAAGCAAGAAGCTGAAAATGAAAAGCACAATACGCGTGTTTATGATCAGTTGATGGTGCGCCATTGGGATCACTGGCTTGATCGATTCAATGAGCATATATTCCTTGGCCACGTAAATAGCAAAAACCAACTAACCAATGCTCAAGATATTATTGCTAATTGGAAAAGTGATATTGCGGGGATTGGTCAGGTGGCGTTTCACCCTGATGGTAAGTCGTTAGTGTTTTCAGCCAAAGCACCAAGTAAAGATCAGGCATGGACAACTAACTTTGATATTTTCCAGTGGGATATCAGTAAACAAACATTGACGAATTTGACCGAGACAAACACTGCTTGGGATGCCAAGCCTGTTTTTTCTCCAAACGGACGTTACTTAGCGTATCTGGCGATGGCCAAACCTGGTTATGAATCTGATAAATTCGCGATTAAAGTTATCGACAATAATACTGGGCAAGTGAAATCTGTTGCGAGTCAGTGGGATCGTTCAGTAAGCGAGTTAGTATTTGCCGACGATAATCGTACGTTATATGCCACAGCACAAGATATTGGCCAAAAGAGCATATTTGAAATTCACCCAGAATTTGGTGATGTTCGAGCAGTCTATAGTACAGGAACGAATGGTGATATTCACGTTGTTGATAACACCATATACTTTACCCGCCATACGCTAAATGCCCCTAAGGATTTGTTCAAAATTGCTCGAGACGGCTACGGCCTAACGCAATTAACCACGCTTAATAAAGACAAGCTAGCAAACATCTATTTTGGTAACTACGAGCAGTTTGATTTTAAAGGCTGGAATGGTGAGAAGGTGTATGGATATTGGATGAAGCCTGCCAATTATCAGTCGGGTAAAAAGTATCCGGTTGCGTTTTTAGTGCATGGTGGACCACAAGGCAGCTTTGGCAACATGTTCCATTATCGTTGGAATGCACAATTGTGGGCGGCGCAAGGCTATGGTGTAGTGATGATCGACTTCCATGGTTCGACAGGCTACGGACAAGCATTTACTGACTCTATTGCGCGTGATTGGGGCGGAAAGCCACTTGAGGATTTACAAAAAGGTCTAGATTTTATCGTTAAGCAACAACCATGGCTTGATAGACAACGTACGTGTGCATTAGGAGCATCGTATGGTGGATATATGATGAATTGGATTGCGGGTAATTGGTCTGATGGCTTTAATTGTTTAGTAAACCACGCTGGTCTATTCGATATGCCAAGTTTTTATGGTTCAACGGAAGAATTGTGGTTTCCTGAGCATGACTTAGGTGGTGAAGTGTGGAAGCAAGGTTCTGATTATCAAAAATTTAATCCGGCGGCTTTTGTTGAAAACTGGAAAACACCTATGCTAGTCATTCAAGGTGAGCTTGATTATCGTGTGCCGTATGCGCAAAGCTTAGGCGCGTTCACGGCACTGCAAAGACAAGGTATTGAAAGTCGTTTAGTGATGTTCCCTGATGAGGACCATCATATTCGCAAGCCGGACAATCTGATTAAATGGTATCAAGAAGTATTTGCTTGGCTTAATAAATACACGAATTAACAAATCATCACCGAATGATTTAAACGGCTCACAGGGATTTTCTTGTGAGCCGTTTTTTTTATTACAATTTCATATCACTTGTGGTTTAATGGCTGTAATTATTTACAGTGTTTTTTTGTGTTTATGTCGCTAGATAACCTAACCAGTGAACAGTTAATGTGGGCCTTACTAGGCGCAATCGCCATTTTTATCATCGGCAGTATGATGGTGATAATCTTTTTACGACGTCTATATAAGTTACAGTCGCTGTTAGTTGCTAACCAGTCAGAATTTGCGCTCGGGATGTCAATGCGCTTCGATACTATCGACAAGCAGCAACAAGCGTTTGTTCAACAATCACAGATATTTGCTCATGGACAAGATAAGCAATATATCGAGCTTGCTAGGCAACTAGAGCAATATATTGCAGATCTTAAAATGAAGCTCATGCGCCAGCATAATGAATTTAGCCAACAACAAATGACGGCAATAGCTGCCCAAAACGAGAAAATTCTTTCAACGTTGCACGTTCACCAAAAGAGCTTTAATGAGAGCCAATTAAAGTCTGTTGACCAGCTTGTTGATCATTTAACCAAAGCGTCAATGATTAATCGTGAAGAACAAGCCAAATCGCTACAAGCTTCAAGTGATCAATTAACTAAACAAATGCAAGTATTAACGGAATCTACAGAAAACCGCTTGAAAGAAATCAGTGCGGAAGTAGAAAAAAGGTTAAGCGAGGGCTTTGACAAAACAACTAAAACTTTTAACGACATTTTACGCCGTCTGGCCCTAATTGATGACGCCCAAAAGAAGATTACTGAATTATCAAACAATGTCGTAAGTTTGCAAGAAGTGCTGGCGGATAAACGTTCACGTGGTGCGTTTGGTGAAGTGCAACTCAACGCATTAATTAGAAATGTTCTTCCGGAGCAGCATTTCGCGCTGCAGCACACGTTGTCTAACGGTAAAATCGCCGACTGTGTGCTGTTTTTGCCTGAACCAACTGGCAACGTAGTAATCGATTCTAAGTTTCCACTAGAAAGTTATCAGCGAATGATGGATGTCCAGCTTTCTGAAAGTGATCGTAAGCTAGCATTACGTCAATTTAAAGCTGATATAAGAAAACACATTAATGATATCAGTGAAAAGTACCTTATTGAAAAAGAAACCTCAGATGGCGCATTAATGTTTATTCCTGCGGAGGCGGTATTTGCAGAAATTCATGGTCATCATAGTGAGCTTGTCGAATATGCAAATAAAAAGCGTGTGTGGATTTCCTCGCCTACTACATTAATGGCGATTTTAACAACGGCACGTGCGGTTATTAAAGATGAAGCAACACGAGAACAAATCCATATTATTCAGGCGCACTTGGGCGAATTAGCCGCAGATTTCAACCGATTTAAAGGGCGTTTTAATAATTTAGCCAAACATATTGATCAGGCCGCGATGGACGTAAAACAAATTCATACGTCGGCTAATAAGATTTCAGGCCGCTTCGAGAAAATAGAGCAGGTTGAATTACAAGGCGAACCTAAACATGCGCTAGAGCGTGTTAATAGTTGATGCAAGTAGGTACTTGCCGAACACTTGGTGCATTAAAAGTTGCATCGTTTTGATTCTGGCATTAGCTTATAAGCTCAGAGGCGTAAAACAATAATAATTGACTGTGGTAGGAGTACTAATTGCTGCATAAATTAAACGGCATTAAAACAACGTTGTGGACGAGTTTACTCGTATCCTTAACGATGTTTTTTGTGACATATAGCCAAACTTTTTTACTGACAAAGCAGCCATTAATCGAACAGGTATTATATGGTCTAATTGGCGTAGCTCTCATATTAACAGCTCAGTTTGGGCGTAGCCGTTTTACCTTTTTAACATTGGTTTTGTTTGCTTATATCGTGGTTGTCCAGCACGAGCTTATACCTTCTGTGACCTTGTCATCGAATAAAAACTGGTTTTTCTTAAGTTTTATTTTTTTCTTAGTTTACCTCTCAATGGTGAAAGACAGAGGGTTAATGTCTGTACACTTGATAATGCGTGTGATAGGCATTGTTTCATGTGTGGCTCTGGCTAAGCTGTGGCTGATGGGACATGTTATTGCGATTGACTACCTTAAACATCATGAGTTTGCCGCTGCATTTTGGTCTAATTCTCAAATAGAGTTACCGCTATTCATATCAGTCATTATCTTGTTTTGGCACAGCATTCGTGACCCTAATTTGTTAAAGGCAGGGTTACTTACAACCTCAATTATTTGGTTATTAACGTATTATCAGCAAATCGACTTACCACTTTCATTTATCATTACATTGCTGATCGTACACTTTATCGCGGTCATAATTATCGATTCATATTATTTGGCTTACCGTGATGAATTAACCAAATTACCCTCTCGTAGAGCCCTTAACCAAATGGCGCTCTCGTTAGGGCGTCGATACACGGTGGCGATGATGGACATTGATCACTTCAAAAAGTTTAATGATACATATGGCCATGATATTGGCGATCAGGTGCTAAAATTAGTAGGAGCCAAGCTGGCGCAAGTCAAAGGGGGCGGGCGTGTATTTCGCTATGGAGGGGAGGAATTTACCGTAATCTTCCCACGAAGAACGGCAGAAGAGGCTGCTTTTGAACTGGAACGAATTCGCCAAGCGATTGCTGACTATAAGATAGTGATCAGGCACCCTGTTAGAAAGACAAAAAAGGCGCGCGCTTCGCAATCAAATGCCCCAAACAAAACGGTAAGTGTGACGATTTCAATTGGTGTTGCGATGCGACAAAACAAGAACACGTTTGAGCAAACCATTAAACAGGCGGATGAAGCGTTATATCGAGCCAAAAAGAATGGTCGAAATAATGTGAGTTATTAAGATGTAATACACCTTTCTTGCATTAATCGCCATCGCGATTATGCGAGTACCTAGCGCAGTTGGCCAAGAAGTGTTATTTGCGGTTGAAAATAGTTGGCCGCCTTATGCTGATATAAATGGCAATGGAATGTCAAAATCACTGAGTTACCTTTATGTGTTAACTCAGTGATTTCATAACCAGTTATTTTGAGAATCGTTAGCTAGTTTAAAATTGCCACATTAACAAATACGACACTTAGCAATAGCGGGCACACGTACCTCAAATAATTCCCCCATATCGGCAACCATTTGCGACCAGTTTGTAGCCCTTTATCACGCAGCTTATTACCTCGGTTCCATAACCAGCCAACAACGATAAAATAAAACAAACAGCTTAGCGGCTGCATAATGGTGGTTAATATACGAATAACCGCACCAAATAATGCATCGAAGAAGGCAATGAGGGTCATGCTGGCAATAAGCACAATAGTCGACACTAACAAAGTGGCTTTCTTTCGAGAAAACGCTTTGTCTTCAACTAAATAGGCAACAGGTACTTCAGTAGAAGAAATCGTAGATGTAAGTGCGGCGATTGATAGTAATGAGAAAAATGCGAATGCCACTACGAGTCCAATTGTGCCTAGCGTATTAAATAGCTCTGGTAAAATGTTAAAGATTAATTGACCTTCGCCAATTAACTTACCCTCACTAAATACATCTTGACCTGCATGTTGTGCAACGAAAAGTGCAGGAATTATGAGTAGGCCAGCTAAGAATGCAATACACGTATCTAATGCGGTGATAGACAATACTAACTTGCCTAGATCTTTATCTTTTTGCATGTACGAGCCGTAAACCATCATTCCGCCAACACCAATCGATAACGAAAAGAATGCTTGCCCCATCGCTGAAATAATTAATTCAGGGTCAGTGACACGATCAAAATCAGGAATTAAATACACACGTAGACCTTCTTGTGCGCCCGGTTGTCCCAAAATGTAAATGATCAATACAATCAACATCACAAGTAATAAAGGCATTAAGCGTGCAGACCATCTTTCTATACCAGCATTAACACCTTGGTGGATAATGGCGGCACCAAGTACAATGAAAATCGGTGTAAAAATGATGTTTCGTGCAGTACTTGAAGTGGCTAACCATTGCGATAAATCAATAAACCCGAGCAACTGCATCAGGGGTGACAGTGCATGAGAAAGCATCCAACCAGCTACGATTGTATAGAAACTCAGCATCATGATTGCACCGGTTAAGCCAAGTAATCCTGCGTATTTTCCTAAGGCAGGTTTCGTTTCTTTACAGGCCATGGTGAGAGCGGCTACAGGATTGCGCTGTGCCTGGTTACCAATGTATATTTCGGCATACAGAGCTGGCAATGCGAGTAAAACGGTCACAACGAGGTAGACAAATAAGAATGCACCACCACCATTATTTGCTGCTTGTGTTGGAAATCCCCATATGTTTCCTAGGCCTATTGCAGATCCTGCCGCAGCAAGTACAAAGCCAATTTTTGAATGAAAGGCGTCTCTTTGTAATGACATAACTACTTCGATTTTTGTTTTTATTGGCTCAGAGCTTACCGATTAAACGAGTTAGAGTGAAGTAATTTTCAATTAACAATTCAAATCAGCTGATTAACAAATGGACTATTCGTAAATGTTTGCAGACATTTTGACCTTGCCCCTTGAACATTGATAGATTTGCACCCACATTATCTGCTGTATTTTATTTTTTGAACATTGAGGTTGTATTAATGTTGCAATACCAAATTATCCCAGTAACACCATTTCAGCAAAATTGTACGTTGTTTTGGTGTGATGTTACTAAGAAAGCAGCAGTAGTGGATCCCGGTGGAGACATCGAACTGGTAATTGCTGCCATTGATAAACATCAATTGACCTTAGAAAAGGTGTTGCTTACCCATGCGCATATAGACCACGCAGGGGCAACTAATGCGTTGGCAACGCATTACAATGTGTCTATAGAAGGACCACATAAAGAAGATAAATTTTGGATTGATCTTATCCCTCAGCAAAAAGAACGCTTTGGCTTTGCACATGCAGAATACTTTGAAACGGATCGATGGTTGGATCAAGGCGATAAGGTCACCTTTGGTAATATCACTTTAGAAGTATATTTCTGTCCTGGGCATACGCCTGGGCATGTTGTTTTTTATCACCCTGAAAGTAAGTTAGCACAAGTCGGCGATGTATTATTTCGTGGCTCTATTGGCAGAACTGACTTTCCGCGTGGTGATCACGCAACGCTTATTAATTCAATTAAAAACAATTTATTTCCGTTAGGCGATGACGTTCAATTTATACCGGGCCATGGCCCAATGAGCACCTTTGGTGAGGAGCGTCGCAGTAATCCATTTGTTGGCGATCACGTTAGGTAAAAAGGCAATGAGTTCAGCAGTTCTAAACGTTCAAAACGGCTTACGTAAAATTGATTCTAGTCCTTGGTTTCAAGGAGTGGTAATTGCAGTTATTGTTATTTCGGCGCTACTCATTGGTGCGAAAACCCATGATTTGCCTGATAACATCTTGCAGTTTCTAATTGTACTAGATGTTGGAGTCACGGTATTTTTCTTAGTTGAAATAGTGATTCGATTTCTTGCATTTCCAGATAAAAAAGCGTTCTTTAAGAATGGCTGGAATGTCTTTGATACCATCATTGTTATTGGCAGCTTAATACCAACGGGCGGATCTGGTGTCCTATTGGCACGATTACTTCGCGTGTTTAGAGTATTGCGCCTTGTTTCGATGGTTCCTGAGTTACGCTTATTAATTAATGCGTTACTTAAAGCGATTCCACGCATGGGGTATATTGCACTCCTCATGTTTGTTATTTTTTACATTTATGGCGCGGTTGGTAGCATCTTGTTCCACGAAATTAATGAATTTTTGTGGGGCGACGTGTCGGTCTCAATGCTAACCCTGTTTCGAATCGCTACTTTTGAAGATTGGACCGATATCATGTACGAAACTATGGCGGTTTACCCACTAAGTTGGACGTTTTACATTTCTTTTATCTTCTTAACGGCCTTTGTGTTTCTTAACATGATGGTTGGTACAGTTTTGGAAGTCATGGGGCAAGAACATGAAGCACATCGTGCTGCGCAACATGGAGAGTCGCTTGAAGGTGGTGAGCCTGCAAGTCGAGCACAAATCGAGAAGTTAGAACAAGAATTAAGTGAAATAAAGGCGTTACTCAAACAACGCGCTTAACTTTTCTTCCATGTCAAAAAATGTGAAAGCCAGTTGCAAATGTCAGCTGGCTTTTTTATTTGGTCATATATTTTTACAAATTCGTTGTGCCCGCAATAGGCTGAAATTTGTATCCAAGATGTTAAAGAGGTTATGATTAGTCGATTTTATAATTATAAATTGATGGAATATTATGCGTGTGCTTACCTCTGTGGGGCTAGTGTCTTTGGCCTTGCTTCTTTCTGCTTGTAATAGCAGTGAAACTAAAAACAAATCAGAAAAAGAACAAGAATATCAAGTTCCTGTAGAAACGGTATTTGTAACAAACCAAGATATAGCGAATGTATATCGTACTACAGCTGTGTTGGAAGCACGGGTAGAAAGCAAAGTTACGAACAAAGTGACGGGGATGATTGATGAGATCTTCGTTGAAGAGGGAACATTTGTTGAGCAAGGGCAAGTATTAGCACAAATAGATCCGGAAAGTTACTTACTTGATCTGGAACGCGCGACACTGGATTTAGAATCAGTGAAGTCTGAATTCAAACGTAGTCAGCCAGTTAATGGTCGCCAGTTAATTTCGGCCAAAGATTTGGAAAAGCTTGAATTTCAGGTAAAAGTAGCAACAAACCAAGAGAAACTGGCAGCGATAAAAGTGCGTGATACTAAAGTAATAGCGCCGATCAGCGGTGTGATTGCAAAACGCCTCGTTAAGTCGGGCAACATGACCCCAAACGCGGGCAGTGAAATGTTTCATCTCGTGGCGTTAGACACATTACAAGGGGTTGTTTACTTACCTGAAGTCGAGTTAAGCAATATTAGTGAAGGGCAGATCGCTAAGTTAACTTTCCCAGCAATGCCAACAATAACGATTCCTGCGCGTGTTTCACTGATCTCTCCAATAATAGATACCGAATCTGGCACATTTAAAGTTACGTTATCTGTTGATAACCAAAAGGGCTTCTTAAAACCGGGTATGTTTGCCAAGGTCGCGCTAGAGCTTGATGTACATGCAAACGCACAAATTGTACCGCAAAAGGCACTGCAAGTTACCGACACTGAGACGAGCTTGTTTGTTGTTGAAAATAATCGAGCTAAGCGCATGATTGTTGAAACTGGCTATGAACACAATGGCGACGTAGAAATACTTACACCACTTGATGAAAAACTTCCGGTTGTGGTTGTTGGCCATCAAGGGTTAAAAGCTGACAGTTTGGTGCGCAATATTTCGGTGGAAACGCAGCAAGATGCGCCATTGAATAATACGACCATTGCGACAACTACAACAGACAACTCTTCATCTGAATAGTGGTAAATGGTGACTGGCTTCGGCTGGTCACTTCATTATTCTACCCAAGGAAATAACTATGAGCTTTATTCATACTGTGGTTAAGCGGCCTGTAACTGTGTGCATGTTTACATTGGCTGTTATGCTTTTTGGCATGGTGGGTTTTTCTCGATTATCGGTGTCGCTTTTACCTGATTTATCCTACCCAACATTAACGGTGCGTACAGAAAATCCAGGTGCTGCACCTGCCGAGATTGAACAACTTATTACTAAACCAATTGAAGAGTCGGTGGGGGTTGTTAAAGGTATCCGCAAGATTCACTCAATTTCAAAAGCCGGTCAATCAGACGTTATTATTGAGTTTGACTGGGGGAACGCGATGAATTTCGCAACACAAAATGTTCGCGAGAAACTTGATATTGTCACCTTGCCAGAAGACGTAAATCGTCCGGTTATCTTACGTTTTAACCCTGCGCTCGACCCAATTATTCGATTGGGACTATCGACAGAAAGCAAACATCCATTTGCGTTGAAATCATTACGTACTTTTGCTGAACAAGAAATTAAACGGCAATTAGAAACGATTTCTGGTGTTGCCGCTGTTCAATTAGGTGGTGGTCTCCAACAAGAAATCCAAGTAATTTTTGATCAGGAAAAAGCGGCGCGTAGGGGCATTTCTGCAGAAAACATTGTCAGCCGAATTGAAAGTGAAAACATCAATATGTCAGCCGGTAGAGTATATGATGGCCAGCAAGAATACTTAGTGAGAACGCTAAATCAGTTCGCGTCATTAAACGATTTGGGCAAGATGATTGTTAAGCAAGTTGATGGGCAAGCAATTTACTTGCGCGATATCGCTCAGATTATCGACGGTGAAAAGGAAAGAACCGATATTACGCGTATCAATAACAATGAAGCTATCGAACTCGCAATATACAAAGAAGGGGATGCGAATACTGTTGTTGTCGCACAAGAAGTTAGCAAAAAGCTCACGCAATTAGCGAAAACATTGCCTGAAACATTGTCATTTGATGTGATATACGATCAATCTGAGTTCATTGTGAGTGCGGTAGATGAAGTAAAATCGGCTGCCATCGTTGGTGGTATTCTAGCGATGATTGTGCTGTATCTTTTCTTAGGAAACTTCTTTAATACTATTATTATTTCTCTCGCGATCCCCGTATCTGTAATCGCAACTTTCAACCTCATGTTCGCCAACGATATTAGTTTGAACATAATGTCGTTGGGCGGTATTGCGTTAGCTGTAGGGCTATTGGTCGATAATGCGATTGTTGTGTTGGAAAACATTGCCCGTTATCGCGAACAAGGAAAGAGCATAGTTGATGCTGCCATCAAAGGCACACAAGAGGTTTCGGGTGCAGTTTTCGCTTCGACATTAACGACTCTTGCAGTATTTTTCCCATTGGCTTTTGTCATTGGCTTTGCCGGACAATTGTTTAGCGATCAAGCAATGACGGTAACGTTTGCGCTATTGGCTTCATTAGTCGTGGCACTAACATTGATTCCAATGTTGGCGTCTCGTCAACCAAATGGAGGTGCGTTGACAATACCATTCGAAGAAGAAACCGGTGCAGACTCAACCAAAGACACTAAGGTTAAACGTAATTTACGCAAACTAGTCAAAGTGTTGGTGTTTCCATTTAAGTGTATTTTTTATTATATTCCTAAGGCGATATTACACGGTTTGCTTGTTGCCAAATCTTTCTTAGTATGGCTATCAACGCGATTGTTTCACCCTGTACACCGCGCATTTAGTCATCAATTCCAAAAGTTATCAAATGGCTACCGCAAAATGCTCAAGCTAGCGCTTGCTAAACGGGGTATGGTCATTGTGGTCGCATTGGCCACAGCGGTGATTATCGGCAGTTTAGTACCAAAGCTAGGTGTGGAACTAGTACCGGATGTTGCTCAATCTGAATTTACACTTGAGATAACCTTACCGCAGGGCACCCCGATAGATGTCACTGACAAACGCTTGCAGCAATTAGCAAATGTTGTTGCGAGTGATGAGCGCGTTAAACACAGCTACTCGCTAGCGGGCACAGGTAGTTTAATGATGAGTAGTGCAAGTAAAGGCGGTGAAAACTGGGGACAGTTACTCGTTGCGGTTAAAGATAGCCGTGATATTAACGAGATCAAAGCGATGGTTAGAGCCAAAGTTGCCCAAATGGCAGACGTGAGTGCGGAAATTGCACAAGCTGAGTTGTTTACGACTGAAAAGCCACTAAAAGTGATTCTTTCTGGTTATAACCTAGATGATCTTAAACGATACAGCGACGAAGTGATGCGTCGCATGTCGCTTGAAGCTCAATTTACCGATCTCAATAATAGCCTGCGCGCAGGTCAGCCAGAGCTAAAAGTAACTTTTGATAATGAGCGATTGGCGAGTTTAGACCTCAAAGCTTCTGATATAGCGCAACAATTAGTGACCAAAGTTGCAGGTTCTGTTGCCAGCAAATACAACTTAGAAGACAGACAAGTTGATATTTTAGTGAGAGCTAATGAAGATTCTCGTAATTCTGCGCAAGCGATTGAACAAATAACGGTAAATTCAACGCAAGCAAGGTCAATTCCTTTGTCGTCAGTGGCAGTGGTGAGCGAGAGTGTTGGTCCAAATGAAATTAATCGTTTGGATTCAGAGCGTGTAGCAATTGTGAGCGCCGCTATCGCATATGGCGATTTAGCTGACGCCGCGAAAACCGCTGAAAATATAGTTAGCCAAATTCAACTGCCGACAAATATTAGTGTGACAGTGGCTGGGCAAAATGAAGAAATGGCTGCATCTTTTGAATCATTGATGATGGCATTAAGCCTAGCAGTTTTCCTTGTATATCTTGTTATGGCGTCGCAATTTGAGTCGTTACTCAATCCATTCATTATTCTATTTTCGGTTCCGTTAGCTATTTTAGGTTCAGTGCTTGGACTCTATCTAACCGGTTTAAATGTTAGTGTCATTGTGTTAATCGGGATCATCATGTTAGCGGGTATTGTCGTTAACAATGCCATTGTATTGGTTGATCGCATCAACCAATTGAGGCACAAAGGCAAAGATAAACTAACAGCGATTATGGAGGCGAGTGAATCACGATTCAGGCCGATCATTATGACCACTATGACAACGGTTTTGGGTTTGGCACCGTTAGCACTGAGTACAGGTGATGGTTCAGAATTACGTGCGCCACTCGCAATTACTGTTATGAGCGGATTGCTGTTTGCAACCTTGCTTACGTTGATATTGATCCCAGTGCTTTACAGTTTGTTCGATCACAAACGTTATCAACAGATAACCGACGACGAACTGCCGTTAGCGCCTGCTGGCATACAAGAGTAAGCGAGTTATGACTAACAGTAACGAGAGCTCAAAAACTGTGCCCAGTAAAATGATGAGTCAAACAAGTTGGCATCAACTACCCGTGAATGTTTGGTTATCTGTATTGTCGATTAGACGACCAGTGACAACAGTCATGGTGATGTTGTCGTTATTTATTACAGGGATTGTTGCAAGTAGATTACTACCACAAGAAAGCTGGCCGACATTAAGTGTACCGGTGGTATTTATCCAAGTGCCGTACTCTGGTGCAACGCCTGATGAAGTAGAGCGATTAATAACCCGACCTTTGGAAGAGGCTTTGGCAACATTAAGTGGTGTCACAGAAATGCATTCTCGGAGTCGTGCAGATTCGGCTGGTATTCGCTTGAACATGAAGCTAAATACTGATCTAGATAGCAAAATCTTGGAAGTACGAGAAAAAGTCGACATGGTGAGGCATCTGTTACCAGACGACGTACGTAGGGTATTTGTGCAAAAGTTTTCTACTGATGATATGCCTGTTGCCAGCCTAACGCTATCAAGCGAACAAGATTTAGCCTATGCGTACGACCTATTAAATAGAAACCTTAAACAGCCGCTAGAACGTTTGATTGGTGTCGGGAAAGTTGAATTTCGAGGTGTTGTTGAACCACAAATTCAAATTCAATTAGATGGAACGCGCATGGCGATGAACAGAGTCAACCAAGATGCGCTGGTACGAGACTTGAGGGCGAGTAATTTTCTCATTCGCTCTGGTGTGATTACCGACGGTGGCCGCCGCTATCGTGTATCACCACAAGGCGAATATAAATCGCTACAAGACATTCGTGACTTTCAGGTGAAAGCTGGTGTGAAATTGAGCGATGTGGCCGTTGTTTCACTAGTGACGCCTGAGCGAAATAGTCAAATACGTACTGACAGAAAGCCTTCGGTTGGCGTGGAGATATTTAAAGAGTCTGACGCCAATGTTGTCAAAGTCACTGATAACATCGTTGAGCTCGTTAATGAAATAAGCGCAAGTAAAGACTTACCTGGAGTTAAAATTGAAATCCGCGAAAATGCGGGTGAAGAGATTCAGGAGTCGTTAGCCGATCTGCTTGTTGCGGGTGCAATGGGCATAGTCATGTCATTCATCGTGCTGTTCTTCTTTCTGCGTAATGTACAAATAACGTTTATCGTTGTGGCGGCTGTACCTATTTCACTAAGTTTTGCTGTTGCCGGTATGTATTTTATGGGTTACACGTTAAACATGTTGACGTTGGCTGGTCTGTTTATAGCGGTTGGTTTGTTAATTGATAACTCAGTTGTTATTTGCGAGAGTATTCTTCAACAAAAAGACACTGACATGGATTTGTCCTCCAAAATATTGAATGGCGTGAACAAGGTCAGTATCGCAATTATTACGGGAACGCTTACTACAACGATCGTATTTTTGCCGTTATTAGTGGGCGAAGCCAATTTTCTAACATTGTTAATTGAGCAAATTGCTGTAGCTATTTGCTTACCTCTATTTGCTTCACTTATCATTGCCAAAACAGCTATTCCTTTATTGCTTAGCCGTGTTAATGAAAGCGCTATTTCTTCCGTTGTAATGGAAGGGCGTATGACCGTTTGGTATCGGAATGCGTTGCGATACATGCTTACGCATACTAAGAAGACTTTTCTGTTAATTTTTGCCCTGATTTTGAGCGCTGTATTTGCTAAACAAGCCATTAACGGTTACCAAGATCATGAGCGAGCAGAGCGAGAACTCTACATTCGCTACCATATTCAAGGTGACCATAAGATGGAAGAGGTCGCTAAAGCTGTCGATCAAATGGAAGCTTACCTGTACCAACATCAAGATGAATTTATGTTCACACAGGTGAATAGCCGTATTTGGTCTGGCTATGCATATTCTTCTTTAAAATTGAAAGAGGATATCGATATTCCTATCCACGAGCTGAAAGATAAGATTCGAGAAGGCTTTCCACCTATGGCGATAGCAAGACCTTCGTTTGAATGGTCAGAAAGTAAAGGGAAAGTTGTCCGAATTTCATTAAATGGTAGCTCTACTGAAAAGCTGAATGAATTAAGCGAAACGATCATTCCAATCCTTGCTGATATTCCAGAGTTCGCTGAAGTGGGAGTTGATGATGAATCTACTCGTCGAGAGCTGCTATTGCGGATAGACAGTACCAAAGTATCTCGATTAAATAAGTCTACCAGCGAAGTAGCAAGTCGCATTGCGACGGCATTACGAGGGGCCAATTTAAGGTCATTTAGAGATCCCAATTTAGGCGAAGTCGACATTCGATTGGTTTACCATGGCAGTGAATCTGTGCCATTGGCAGAGATTAAGGACTTGCCAATATTAGAGCACCAAGGTCGTATTATTACCTTACAACAGCTAGTCACTTTTGACAGCGAACCTGTGGCGCGTCAAATTACGCGTATCAATCGACGTACCTCGATGATGATTAATATTAACCTTAACGATATTAATCGCATGGAAGCGGCTGAAAAAATTGGCCATGTGTTGAAAGCCGTTGACTTCCCTCCGGGTTACGATTGGAGTTTGGGGAGACAGTTCCAAAATGATGATGAAGCCTTTAAAGACATGGGGACTAACATGATGTTAGCGCTGGCGTTAATCTTCATGGTGATGGCGGCACTGTTTGAATCGTTACTAATGCCGATTGCGATATTGTCGTCGATCGGTTTGGCGTTCATCGGGGTGTATTGGACATTCGCCATTATGGGCATGGGTTTGAGCTCAACCGCCATGATTGGGATGTTGATACTCATGGGGATTGTCGTAAATAATGGCATTGTTTTGATCGATCAAATCAACCAGTTGAAAGGTCGGGCTGATGATATTCTTGTGCCGATAGTGGAAGCGTGCGTCAGTCGTATTCGACCTATATTTATGACGGTAGCCACCACTATCATGGGTATGTTGCCATTGGCGTTTGCATCAACCAGCAATGAGGCTTACCCAATGTCAGTAGCCATTATTGGTGGCTTATTGTTTTCTACGTTTACTAGTTTATTCTTGGTGCCTTTTGGCTATTTAGTGTTGCTGAAACTCGGTGAGCGCACTGTTGCTAAATTTCGTCGAGCCAATGCATATGCTAGCAAACGCTTTTCATAATAAGGCGTAAGGAACGGGTTAGTATTTGGTTATGCTAACCCGTTAATTTGTTCACATTTAATCAGTGATTAATTCTTTGTAGAAATATACTGTTGCTGACATGCTGCCATCAGCATTTGAGGCAAAATTGGGAATTTCTCCAGCGGGTTGATATCCCAGTTTTCGATATAAATTTGATGCAGGATCGCCTTTTCGCGTATCCAAAACTAGTAAGCTGCGCTTATTTTTGCGGGCAAATGACTCCAATTCATTCATTAGCAATTGTGCTACACCTTGGCCTCTCGCAGTTGGGGCAACCATGAGCTTTTCCACCTCTGCGCGATGACGTCCGTTAGCTTTTTGTACCAAACCTAGCATAACAATACCTATAATCTTATGTTTGTTAGTGTTATCAATTGCAACCAAAAGGACTTGGTCTTCGCAGGTGATTTTACGCGATTGATCGAGCCAAAATTCTTGTGCCTCAGCTATCTCAAGTAGTGGAAGGAAGCCGATGGATGAGTCATCATCGACACATTGCACTAACAAAGTACTGAGCGCTGATATGTTTTCTTCAATGCTAGTGAGTCTTTCAATGGTAATCATTTTGTTATTGTCTTAATTTTCCTGTTAGTACATCTTTGAGCATGACCCAATCTGCTAAAAAGCTATACCACGGGTAGGTAAATGTGGCGGGTTTATTGTGTTCAAAGAAAAAATGTCCTATCCAAGCAAAGCCATAGCCCGCAACAGGCATCAGCCATAGTAATGTGTATATTTGCGTTATGATAGTGGTTACTAATAGCGCGATTACACACAAAGAGCCAATAACATGTAGTAAACGGCAAACGCGGTTTTGATGCTGACTCAAATAGAAAGGATAAAACTCTTTAAATGATTGGTAGGATTTTGTGGTTGGCATGTCTGACTCTTAGTTAACTTTGGTAAACAACACTTTTAAGCCTAGTAACGCCATAGCACCGCCCATTACGCGATCTAACCAATGTCCCATACGATGAAATTGTTCGCTAACTTTAGGTTGAGACAACATAATGCTAACAAAGCTAAACCAAGCAAACTGAATACACATTATCCAAGCACCATAAATGGCGAGATGGTGTAATGGCATATCGGGTGACAATATGATGGTGAACAGCGAAACAAAATAGATGGGGGCTTTTGGGTTTAGGGCATTACACACAAAGCCAAGACTAATGCTTTTAAGTGGTGTAGTTGCTTGTTTAGCTTGAGGGTTGCCTTGCGCTGGCGCATGGTTCGCCTTTGCAGTTAGCCCCTGGTAACCTAAATAGAGTAAGTACCCGCCACCGAGTATTTTAATTGCCCACAATGCTGTACTTGAATTAGCGATAATTGTCGCTAAACCAAACATAGAATATAACAAATGGATAGATAACCCTAAGGTAATACCTAAACTACACCACAACCCTGCAGCACGAGAATGATGAAGCGACTGTTGTGATACCAATACAAAATCTGGCCCGGGCGATGCGGCAGCAAGTAAATGAATTGATGAGATTAAGATCAGACCATGCATTAAATCCATATCTACCCCCAAAATCCTACGCATTAAACTGAAAACAGGGTTTTACTCTACCACTCACTAAAGCATGCAACAAACAGAACTTGCACATTGCGTTAGACTTTGGATAATGACGCGGTTGTCCACTGAAGGTATCGTAATGCGATTAGATAAATTTATTTGCAAAAGCACCGAATTAACACGTAATGAAGCAAAAAAAGTGCTGAAAATGGGAGAGGTTCGGGTTAATGGGGAAGTTGTCAAAAATGGTGCCACCCAAGTACATGAAAATAATGAAATCACGCTCGATGGTTATGTGTTAAGTGCGCGAACCTCTCGCTATATTATGCTGCATAAGCCTGCAGACACGATTTGTTCAAACGTTGATGAGGTATATCCTTCAGTACTGCATTATCTTGATGTTGATAAAGCGTTTGATCTACACATTGCCGGAAGATTAGACGCAGATACCACAGGTTTGGTGCTTGTTACTGACGATGGTCGCTGGTCGCACAATATTATTTCGCCTAAAAAAGCCTGTAAAAAGGTTTACCGAGTCTGGTTGCGCGATGCGATTGCAGATGATGTCGCCCAACGTTTTCTAGATGGTGTACAACTCCAAGGAGAGAAAACCCTCACATTACCCGCGCAGCTAACTGTAGTTGCAGAAAAGGAAGTGTTATTAACTATTGTGGAAGGCCGGTACCATCAAGTAAAACGTATGTTTGCCGCCGTAGGAAATCGTGTCGTTGGTTTACATCGTGAACAAATAGGCGACATTGTGCTTGATGAAACTCTAGATGAAGGGCAGTGGCGCTATCTTGATGAGAAGGAAGTCGCTCAATTTAAATAGGCTTGGATTTTTTATGATTTGTGATGCTTAAAAATCATTCAAAAAAAAGCTAAAGAAAACCATAGTGTTGCCGATTATTTGTTCAATGAGGTTTGATCATAACAATAACTAGATTGAATAAATGGGTAGTTGAATGGACTTTATCGATGATCTATTACCGGCTGCGTACGCGATGCGTTCGGAAGTACTTGCAAAAGACAAACGACAGCAGCCTAAAGCTAATAAACGTAAACAGTACAAATCAGTCAACCAAGATGTTGTTGAAACAACAACAGCTAGACAAAAGGATTCTTGGGATAGTGAAGAGCGTCGTTCTGGTGAAGATCGCCGTCAAAAAAAGCTAAATAGGGGACGCTTTTTGGAATCTCGTGAGGAAAAAGATCGTCGACAATTAGCAAATGCGTTGTTTTTAAAAATTTAGCACTCGTCACACACGTTCTAGTTTCTGCGTATCAGTAAAAAACGCCAAACAAAAAGTTGTTTAACCAAGTGATTGGCGTTTAGCTATATACGTGACACTGAGATCAGTCGTTTAACAAAGCAGCCATCATTTTTTGGCCTATTTCAACGTGGTGTTGCATAGTTGAAAATTGCTTGGTAACGCCTGTTGGTCCAAATGCATATACAGGCACAGGTGCGGCGGTATGTGTACCCGTTCCCCACACTACGTTTTGATCAGCGGCTAATGCACGACCAACTAAGTTAGCATGTAATTCATCACCATAGACGTAGAACTCTTTAAAGTCTGCAATCGCAGGGAATTCACTGGCTGCTAAGTATTTATGATCTGCTACATAGTACTCATTAGCTTCACGCTTGGTAACAATTTCGGCTTTATCGGCAGTCACCTTAATTTCACTGTGTGTATTAATGGCATCAGCCCATTGTTGGCCTGTTGTAGCACTGAAATCCCAATCAGCGTTAACCACTGTCATTATGTCGTAGAACGTGCCCGTTTGCGCGTGGAGTTTGTCTAATGTCGCTAGAGGACCGAAGTTAAAGTTTGGCTTGTATTCATGACCATTCATGCCATCGCCTGGTAACATTTGTCCTTCAGGCAAATCCTTACGCGAGTAGCTGAAGCCAAAGCTGCCTGTTTCATGGTCTGCCGTGACAACAACTAGCGTATCATCGCGATCTTTTACCCAGTCAAAAACAGCGGCAACCGCCTCATCGAACTTTAATAGTTCATGTAGCATCCAGCCAGCGTCATTAACGTGACCCGCCCAGTCGATTTGTCCGCCTTCAATCATCAGGAAGAAGCCATCTTCATCTTTTGATAAAATATCGAGTGCTTTAAGCGTCATATCGCGTAGTGAAGGTTGTGTACAGCTGTTGCCTTTTTTACATGCACTATAAGCAATACCGTCTTGCATACCTGAATTCGCAAATAATCCTAACAGTTTCGTGGCATCACTTGCCGCAAGTTGTTCCCCGTCAAATGCAAGTGCATAACCATGGTCGTTCTTTGCCTCAAGTATTAAGTTACGATCATCACTGCGCTTTGATTTCTTATACACGCTTTCTGGCGCACCAAGATCTGCCATCGCTTGACGGTCGTCTGCGTCTGTCTTGATATCTGATGGCAAAAATACGCGAGCACCGCCAGATAACATGACATCAACCGAACCGCTTGCAATTAATTGCTCAGCAATTTCAGGCTCTAGTGAACGATGTGGTTGATGTGCAGCGAATGCGGCAGGTGTAGCGTGGGTGATGCGCGTATCTGATACTAGTCCTGTGGCTTTACCCTGTTGCTTGGCTTTTTCTAAAATAGTTTCTACAACATTGCCATTATGGTCTAAGCCTATCATTTCTGAACCTGCCGCTAGGCCGGTTGCCAATTGTGTGGCCGAACAAGCCGAATCAACCACTAAACTACCTGTGTCACCATATGGCGCATTAAGTGATAAACCCAGTTGCCCAGCTTCACCTAGTTTAGATAAAGCAGTCGTACCGCCAGTGCTCTTGTAGGTTGAGTTAGGTGCACGACGCGCATATTCTTCCAGTAATCCTATTTGTTGAGCACCCATGCCATCACCAATCATTAAAATGATATTTTTTACTTGTGTGACTTCTACAGGCGGTACTTCTTTTATCACTTCAACTTCTTTGATTACTTCGACCTCTTTGATCACTTCAACAGTCTTAGTATCGTCATTACATCCTGAAAGTAGTGCGGTTGAGATGGCTAAAGCAAGCAAAGATTTACGTGTAGTAGACGTTGGCATATGTATCCTTTTATTCTTTGTTATTATGAAAATCGCCGCCAGTATAGGAATGAAATATGACAGATTTGTTGAGGATAATTGAACGTTCAATTACACGAACTGGTCGATAAGTGTATGAGTTTATTAGTATTGTAATATCGATAATTGGTATTATGATTAATGCAGTATTATTTGCCTAATTCGATTAGCAACCACTAAGAGCAAGTTGAATATTTCCGATTGAGTCACTATGAATTATCGAAAAGTCACTCGCGAAGACTATAAAGCGTTATCCGAGTATTACCGAAAAAACGAAACACACTTTAAACCTTGGCAACCCAAAACAGAACTTGGTTATCATGATGAAAGCCAGTGGAAGTCGCGTATTGAAGACCATTTAATCTCTCAAATGGCAGGCACCTGTTTTTATTTTGTTGCGATTGAACAAGGCAAAATTGTTGGCAATTGTACGCTTTCGCAAATTAGTCGAGGGCCTTTTCAAGCTTGTTATATTGGCTATGGTGTTTGTCGTTCGGTTGAAGGTAAAGGGGTCGCGAGTGGTTTGGTTGCTCATACGTTAAAGTTTGCTTTTGATACACTGCGGCTTAACCGTGTTATGGCAAACTACATGCCCCATAACAATCGTTCGGCGCGATTACTCAATAAACTAGGATTCATGCGTGAAGGCATTGCACGTAACTACTTAAAAATAAACGGGCGATGGGAAGATCATGTACTTACTGCACTGAACCGACGCGATTATGAGCATGTTTCATTTTAAATTGTGGCGGCAGGACTCAAGTTTTTGAGTATGCCGCCAACAAACTTTACGTTACTTGTTGTAAATGGAATGTTCAATTTGCAACATAGCGGTGGTTTTTCTCTTTTGCCAGTTCTCTAACCGGTCTAATTTCAATTGAGCCATAACGTGCTGGCGGTATTTGGCTTGCCACTTGTATTGCTTCATTGAGATCTTTCACATCTAACAGATAAAAGCCCGCCAGCTGCTCTTTCGTTTCAGCAAAAGGACCATCAGTGATTTGCAGTTTATTGTCACGTACCCGTAACACCGTCGCAGTTTGTGCCGACATCAGCGCCTCTCCGCCAAGTGAATAGCCACGTTCAGTGAGAGAGTCACCGCAATCAATACATTCCTGATTGAGTTCATCCCATTGTGATTGGCTGAATTCATCCATTTTTGATTCGTCTAAATAGACGAGTGCAACATATTTCATTGGCTATTCCTTCGTTATTATGGCTGTTCGCTTTCTTGCATGATCATCCAGGCAATACCAAATTTATCGGTTACCTGTCCGTATAATGGAGACCAAAACGTTTTTGACAATGGCATTTGAATATTCCCACTGTCTGCCAATGCATCAAAGGTACGGTGGGCTTCGTCTGCACTAGGTACTGTTAGGGTAATACTAAACCCACCAGCCCCCATGCCTTGGCAATCGTGATCGGTAGCCATAAATTGAGCATTACCGATCGAGAATTCACAATGCATGACTTTATTCTCATATCCTTCAGGAAGCATACCTTCAGGCATTGGTTCAGGACTCTCTGAAAATCGAATTAGTGCTGAAGTAGATGCACCCAAATGTTGTTGATAGTAGCTCAATGCTTCTTCACACTGGCCGTTGAAGAATAAATAGGTCTTGCAATCAAAGTTACGACTGCTGATGGCATTTTTAAGTTGTTCCTCTTGTTCACATACTTTACCGTCGGCGTCTATTTCCGAGAAGTCTGCCATTTCGAACAATGGACGAATTTCAATGTCTGACTCTTCTTCCATTGGGTTGGGGCACTTTTGCAACCATTCAATAGCTTCGTCCATAGAAGCTACATTCCATAGCCAATAGCCTGCTACCAGTTCACTTGTTTCAGGAAAAGGGCCTTTAGTTACAATGCGCTGTTCACCGCTAAAGCGTACTCTACAGCCCTCACTGCTTGGTTTTAACCCTTCGCCTGCTTCCATAATTCCTGCTTTGACTAAAGTTTCGTTAAAATTGCCCATTGCAGTTAACAATTCATTGCTAGGCATTTTACCTGCTTCTGAGCTCTTAGAAGCCTTAACTATTACCATAACTTTCATTTGTGATTCCTTATGTTAAATAACGTTAAAATTACGTTTGCACTAAATAGTCGAATAGAAAGATAGCAGATCGACATTTTTTCAAAAAAGGTGAAAAAATTTATTTATTCATTGCTTGGCCTTGTACTTGCTGAATCTTTCTGCGTAACAATCGTTGTTCTGGTACTTGGCTGGTTAAAGCCAATGCTTTGTCATACGCGTTTTCAGCTTCCGAATGCCTACCAAGTCGCGACAGCATTTCGCCTTTAGCAGCAAAAAGTAAATGGTACTTACTAAGTTTGCCGTCTGTGATGAGGTTTTCAATGATAGCTAACCCTTTAGCAGCACCTTCATGCATTGCAATGGCGATGGCGTAATTTAGTTCAACGACAGGTGTTGGCTCAACTTGGCGTAGAGTGGAATAAAGCGATACGATCTGTGACCAATCGGTTTGCTCGAATGATATTGCATGGGCATGAGTAGCAGAAATAGCTGCTTGAAGTGTGTAGAAACCGTAATTGCCTGACTTCAGCGATTGTTGAATCAATGCTGTGCCTTCAGCAATTAGTGCTTGCTCCCAAAGTGCACGGTCTTGGTTTTCGAGTAGAATGATATCACCGAGTTCATTAGTTCTAGCTTTACGTCTGGATTCGTGTAATAACATTAATGCTAATAACCCCTTCACTTCTGAGTCAGGTAATAGTTGATTTAAAAGCCGGGCTAATCTAATAGCTTCTAGTGTTAGAACGATGTTTGTCACATTGTCGCCAGTCGTTGCATTATAGCTTTCGTTGAATACCAGATAGATAACTGCCAGAACGGCATCTAGTCGTTGAGGTATTTCTTGAGGTGACGGCACTTCAATAGGAATGTTGGCATCTCTAATCTTAGTTTTACCGCGAACGATACGTTGCGCCATAGTAGTAGCAGAAACGAAATAGGCGCTGGCGATTTCTTCGGTGGTTAAACCGCAAACTTCACGTAGTGTCAGCGGGATTTGAATTTTCAGATCAATTGCTGGATGGCAACAAGTAAAAATCAGACGTAGTTGGTCATCATTGAGCGTTTGATCATCATAGCTCGCTTCATCATAGGAATTAGGTGTTACTTCATGCGTCCATTCAGTTAGCAAATCGTGATACCTTGTTTGGCGACGCAAAATGTCAATCGCTTTAAATTTACCTGCGGAGATAAGCCAACTTACGGGATTACGGGGAACGCCCGTATTGCCCCATTGTGCCAGTGCATCGCTAAATGCATCATGGAGCGCTTCTTCTGCAACGTCAAAATCACCTAATAGTCGCACCAGGGTTGCAAAGATACGGCGAGAATCTTTTTGGTAAATTTTAGCGATGATTTCGTTCATGGCATTCTTATTCCTTTAACTGAGTAATACGACTTTAAATGCAATGATATTGGAAGAAAAGATGTATTTGTTTTGCCAAGCATTAAAACCATTGTGTACAGGTTAGGGACTTGCTAGTGTATTTAATTATGAGATCGTAAGTGACTAAATGATATGTATAAAAAGAGCGTAAGTATTGTATTTTCGTTGTTGGCGCTTCAAACGGACGCATCGGCAGAGTCGTGCCAACAGCTTGAACAAGTAGCATGGTTACTTGGAAATTGGCAAGCAACGAGCGAAAAGTACATCACAAAGGAGACTTGGCGAAAAGTAAGTGCGAATACGTTTGAAGGGCGTGGTGAAACTTTAGCGACTCAGTCAAAAAAAATTGTTGGCATGGAGTCACTGCGATTAGTGGAAATGTCTGATGAGGTATTTTTTCTGGCGAAAGTAAAAAGCAATTCCTTACCAGTGGCATTCAAACTTATCCGCTGTGGTAATGATATTGCTGAGTTTTCTAATCCTGCGCATGATTTTCCACAAAAGCTGGTATATGAGCGTCACGGAGAAAATGCCTTAAATGTATTAGTTGCTGGTGAGCATGGTAAACAATTCTCGCTAGCGTATAAATTGGTTGAATAGCTAGTCGATAAACGATAAAAGATAAGCGATAAACGAAGGAAATATATCTATGGAAAACTTCTTTCTTGCTGGTTTTACAGCGTTATTTTTATTCATTTGGTATTTATATCGACGACACAAAGCACGTTTAGCTTTCATTCAAACGTATCAGTTTCCTGAAGCAATTAGTCGCGCAGTCAGTACTACTTACCCACATTTGGACGACAAACAAGTGGGTTTAGTGCTTGATGCGCTCAAGTCTTATTTTTTAATTGCGTATAAATCCAAGCAACAAGCGGTTGCCATGCCGTCGCAAGTAGTAGATGTTGCGTGGCATCAGTTTATTTTGTTTACCAAGAATTATCAGATGTTTTGTAAGAAAGGTTTGGGGCGCTTTCTTCACCATACACCTACCGAGGCAATGAAGTCGCCGACAAAAGCGCAGGAAGGGATTAAACGTACGTGGCGTCTAGCTTGCGCGCAAGACTTAATAAACCCGAAGCTACCAACCAAGTTGCCTATGTTATTTGCCATTGATGCACTACTTAAAATCGAAGATGGTTTTTTCTATTCACTTAATTGCAAAGACAAAAATTCACCTGCATATGGCAACAACTACTGTGCTTCACATATTGGTTGCTCATCTGGATGTAGTGGCTCATCGGGCGACTCTGGATCAGATAGTGGCTGTAGCAGTGGTTGCGGTGGCGATTAACATTACATGATTTTTGGAGTTTGAGATGGAAGATGTTTTTCAAGCGCTCGCAAGTATTCTAAAAGCACACTCAGAAGAATTGCATGTTGTAACAGACAACGAATGCCAGCTTTATGTTAATTCGCACAAACTCGACGCTAAGAAAAAAGCCATCTTTTTTGGCATGGTAAAACAAGCTAATGGTAAGGTGGCTTACCATTTGATGCCTGTGTATTGTAACCCTGAGTTACTCAATGATATTTCACCTTCACTTAGGAAAAAGATGCAAGGCAAGTCATGTTTCAGTTTTAAAGCTGTAGATAAAGAACTTTTTGAGGAATTGGAACAACTTACTGCTAACGGTTTGGCCGATTACGTTAAAAATGGAAAAGTGTAGGAACTACTAGTTCATCCTAAAAAGTAAGCCTTTTACCGCATTTTTCATGCAATATTTTTCAGTCTGACGATTATCTACAGCATGGCAATTAGTTGTTAACAAAGTTGTTTGAATGATAGGTATTTCAATTGGATAAAAGAACAGTGAACAAAGTCAGACTTACACTCCTGCTCAATATTTGCTTAACTGCTATATGTTTTGCAAAAAATGAACTTGATACCTCAATATTAAAAGCAAATGTTGAGACATACCTACAACAACAAGTTGAAAAAACTAATGCGCCTTCATTGTCGATTGCTGTGGGGCATAAAGGTCGGGTGCTTTTCTCAGCAGTTGCAGGACTTGCTGACAAGTCGCGTAATGTAAAGGCAGATATTTATACGCAATATCGTACAGGCTCGGTCTCGAAAGTAATTGGGACGGTGGCTTTCATGCCATTAATAGAACAAAACAAGGTGCGTCTTGACGATAAAATAAGGCGCTATTTGCCGTATTTGCCAACACATTATGACGACATTCAGGTTAAACACATCCTAACGCATACCAGCGGGATCAGGCATTATCGTTTTGGTGAATATGGCACTAATACTCATTATTCTACGTTGCAAGAGGCGACACGTGTTTTTCGAGAGGATCCATTGTTATTTGAACCTGGCAGTCGTTATACCTACACCACTTATGGGATAAACTTAATTCAAGGCATCATTGAAGAAAGGACACAACAGCCGCTATCTGATTATCTTCAAAACGTATTATTCGAGCCATTACAAATGACAAACACCGAGCTTGAAATTAAAGGGAATGCATCTAAGCACTACGCGGTTGGCTATCGTTCATTCCTTTCTTCGTTGCCCGTTAAAGAAATTGACGTTAGCAATAAATATATTGGGGGCGGTATGCGAACCACTCCAACAGATCTTGTAAAAATGGTGCAAGCCGTTGCGCACGGAAAAGTCATGAGTGAAAAAACGAAAGCACTTATGCTAACTGTACCTTTTTCCCAAGTAGCAAGTGACAGAGCGCTTGGGTGGCGCTGGTTGAATCACGACGGGCACAAAGGCATAGCTCATGGTGGTGCAATAAATGGCTTTGAATCCTTTTTGGTACATTTCATTGATACAGACATAACTGTTGCTGTTATGGTTAATCAGGATGGTTATGACCATACCAGCGACACACTGTATTCAGTCTTCGATATTGTAAAGACTGCGTCACAAAAATAATCTTTCGTTTTGTATCGTATCGAGATTTTAGCTACAACAAATGAGTATGTTTTCTACTCATAATACAATTGACTGGTATAAGATATAAATACTAGCTTGTTACGCACTAGAGAGAAAAGTATGGAACCTGAAACGGAAGAGCAGAAGCGGAATACAAAACGAGGAACCGAAAAGGGCATTGGTGTAGGGATCGCTCTTGGGGTTGCACTTGGCGCAGCATTTGACAATGTTGGTGTTGGATTAGCGCTCGGGATAGCGTTTGGTGTCGCGTTAGGACCAATGGTTTTTGGTAGAGGTTCAACAGACAAACCTGACAATGATGTTGAATAAGCGTCAGTCAAGTAAAAACCTAGTTGTTACTAAAAACTAGTTTTATTCGTCATTGCCGGCAAGTGCACGCTTCACCGCTGCTAACGCATGTACTTCTGTGGTATCAATAAGCGGTAAGTCACACATGTGTTGCTTAACCAGTAGACCTATTTCGGTACAACCGAGAATTGCTGCCTCAGCGCCTTGCGTGCTTTGTAATTCTTGTAACACGCTTAGATAGTAGTCTTGCGAACTAGGTTTTATTTCACCTAAACACAGCTCCTGATAAATTATTCGATGTACTTCGGCGCGTTGTGTTTCGTTAGGTGTGATGATCTCTAATTGGTAACGGTCTTGAAGACGTTGTTTGTAAAAAGGCTGCTCCATGGTAAAGGCTGTGCCGAGCAGAGCGATACGCTGAAAGCCTTTTGCAGTTATGTAATCGCCTGTTGCGTCGGCAATATGAATAAGTGGAATTGAAACCGCTTGCTGCACCTGTTCGGCGACAATATGCATGGTATTGGTACAAATTAGTATAAAGTCAGCACCTGCGGCTTCTACCTGTTTAGCGGCTGTAGCAAGTAACTCGCCAGCAGCTTGCCAATTACCCTGACGTTGAAGTGTTTCAATGGGGGCAAAGTCTACACTCACTAAGACAACCTTCGCTGAATGGAGGCCACCACATGTTTCCTTTACTGCGGTATTTACCAACTGGTAATAGTGTTGTGTGCTTTCCCAGCTCATGCCGCCAATTAGGCCAATTGTCTTCATTAGTGATAGTGCCTAGGGTTATTTCTTATTTTTAGCATTGAATATGGCTAATTGCTCTTCAGTTGCAGGCAACTGGTATTTTTCTTTCCATTCGGCGTACGGCATGCCATAAACTTGCTCGCGTGCTTCGTCAATGTCTACTTCAACGCCAAGTTTTTCGGCTTCTTGCACTGTCCATTTGGAAAAACAGTTGCGGCAAAAGCCTGCTAAGTTCATTAATTCAATATTCTGAACATCTTTACGAGCGTCTAAATGCGCCAGAAGACGTCTAAATACGGCGGCTTGAATTTCAATTTCTTTATCCATGTTATTCCTCTATTAAGTCTTGGCCAGAGTTGGCTTCTTCGATTGGTTTATCATAGCGTCTTACTTGCACTATCATGCCCATGTACGGGTGATCAAAGTAGTGAATTTCGCGACTGATAATACGTCGAGTCTGACTAAAATGAATTTGCGCTAATTCAACATCGTTTTCTGGCTGCAATGCAAGCGTTGCCTGCTGTGCAAGCGTAAGGTTTAAAATATTAAAGTCAGCCGTGATATTCAGAAAATTCTGGTTTAAATGTATGCGGAAGAAACCGTCCAAATACCATGGTTGAACAGGTGTTTGTGGTGCATCCAACAACGATTCATCATTTACGTGTTGCGTAACGTCATTTACTTGCAACGTTGCCAAGGTTTCAATTGGCGTGTTTTCCGGCGAAATACCCGGGAACTGTTGTAAAACCTTGTTAATGTGCTGAGCTGTTTGAAGTGCCTTGCTGTCAACGTTGTTTGTTAACGGTTGAGGAGTAGTGGTGCCATTTTCGAATATACTTGCGAGCTGTGCTTCTTGTTGTTCAAGTGCTTTTTTATCTGCCAGATATTGTTCTACTTGTTTCACGAAATTAGCTTGCAAATTGTCACCAGCCGACAACCTAACCGGTGTAGCCTTACTAAGTTCGTAGGCTTGCTGACGCCAGCCTAAGTGTAAAATAGGACGAAAATCACGACTACGGCTTAGTTGTTTAACAATATCTTGGAGCTTTAACGATTCTCGGCTTAATAAGTAAGGCTGTGTGCTGCTGGTGTCTTCTACACCGTCAATCCAACGTGGCATTGCTTCTATCAAGAAACCATTATATGAATACCGTGCAGGATTGACGTCTAGTTGATTAAATTGGTCTCGTGTTAACACACAAAAACTTGCTGGAAATGGTTCGACTAATTTACTGTAGTTAAGTTGTATCGGATCTAACGCTTCTTCGGCTGCCGCCAACCACATTTGTTGCTCTGGCGTTAATCCTTCCTCAATCGGGGCGACTTCAGGTGTAATGTCTGTGTGAACTTCATCTGTGCTGCTTGTCTGATCAGATTCTGCGAGCTGCGCTTGCTCTGAAAGAGTATTTATTACTGGCGAATTTTCAGCGGTTAGTTCACCGTGGGTAAAATTATTATCAGCGGAAAGGTCAGTGTCTGTATCTGCCTCTTCTTGTGGTAATACAGGAAGTTGTTCGATCTCTTTTAGCGTTTTAACTTCAAACAAGGAAGGTAGCTTTGGCATAGCGGCTAATGCAGCCAATGGATCTTTTCCGTCACTGCACAGAGGCAGAACTTGTTTTAGGCTGGCAATATCCGGTTGTAAATACGGTGACAATAAATCATAGAATCGACGGTACTTTGGTAATGGTTTTGCTTCGTCGAAATGCTCTCGAATGGTCGATTTGTCGGCTAACTGACTTAATAAGATAACTTCAACTTCAAACCATTTGCCGCTCCACCTGTCGGCTTGAGCAACAGGAGAATTTGTAGCAATGATTGCAGCGAGCAAACTCAATAATTGGATACGTTTGTTTCTCATTAAATTTCCAGCGTTTTAAAAGTCTTAATAATTAACCGCGTAGTTAGTTTATCAGAAGTTGTAATAATTTTATGTTTTATCAAGCAACTACTTTTCTATTCAGTCATTCAGATTATTTCGTTTTTTTACTTAAGTCATTCAGTATTTGTGTGACCAGTGTAAACCTAGATTGTGCATCAGCGGTTTTTTTATTGAGCTTAAGTTTGTTAGCTCCTTCCATTTTAAACACACTTGGTTGCTGTTGAATTAGGCCGATAATGAACATCGGGTCAATTTTTGTATCGTTGCTAAACTCCAGCGAACCACCTTGTGGTCCCATATCAATTCGGGATATACCAAGCTTCTGTGCTTTCAATTTCAACTTGGCGATCTGCACTAAGTTTTTGGTCGCCTGTGGCAATAAACCAAATCGGTCGATGAGTTCTACCTGTATGTCGTCTAACTCTTCATTTGAATTACTGCTGGCGATGCGTTTATACAAACTTAAACGCAAGCTAACATCAAAAATGTAGTCTTCAGGCAGTAGCGCAGGAATGCGTAAATCGACTTCCGTTTGTTTTGCCGTTACCTGATCCAGTGAAGGAGTTTTCCCTTCTTTAAGGGCTTGTACGGCGTTATCAAGCATTTCCATGTACAAGCTAAAACCTACCTGACTCATCGAGCCGCTCTGTTCTTCACCCAGTAATTCTCCCGCGCCACGAATTTCTAAGTCATGCGTAGCTAAGGTAAAGCCAGCGCCTAAGTCTTCCAATGATGCGATGGCTTCTAAACGTTTTTTCGCATCTTTAGTGATGAGTTTTTCATGTGGCGTGAGTAAATATGCATATGCCTGATGATGCGAACGACCTACACGTCCGCGTAATTGATGAAGTTGGGCAAGACCCAAGTGATCAGCGCGGTCCATGATAATAGTGTTGGCACTTGGTACATCGATACCGGTTTCGATAATCGTGGTACAAACCAGTACATTAAAGCGTTGGTGATAAAAATCACTCATGATGCGTTCGAGTTCACGCTCGCGCATTTGTCCATGTGCTGTAGTTACTTTCGCTTCCGGCAATAAAGCTTGTATTTCTTGTGCAGTACGTTCGATGGTATCTACATTATTGTGCAGGAAATACACTTGTCCACCACGCAATATTTCACGAAGAATTGACTCGCGGATAAGTTTTTCATCACGTTGTCTTACAAAGGTTTTTACCGCTAACCGTTTGGCTGGTGGCGTAGCAATGATTGACAAATCTCGCATGCCGCCCATCGCCATATTTAATGTGCGCGGAATTGGCGTTGCAGTGAGTGTGAGAATATCGACATTACTGCGCAGTTGCTTGATTTTCTCTTTTTGCTTAACACCAAATCGATGCTCTTCATCTACGATCAACAACCCAAGTGACTTATATTTGATCGTGTTTTGCAATAATTTGTGCGTGCCAATAAGTATATCAATTTGTCCTGATTCTACTTTGGCGACTATTTCGTTTTGTTGTTTGGCGGTTTTAAAGCGTGACAACACCTCAATAGATACGGGTAGGTTGGCAAAACGATCTTTAAAGTTTTCATAGTGTTGTTGGGCAAGTAGGGTGGTTGGCACTAACATCGCTACCTGCTTTCCGTCATTGACAGCGATAAACGCCGCACGCATGGCCACTTCGGTTTTACCAAAGCCAACATCACCACATACTAAGCGATCCATGGTCTTATCAGATAACATATCTGACACGACGGCGTTGATCGCTTGCTCTTGATCTAACGTTTCTTCAAAGCCGAAACTCGCGGCAAAGGCACGATATTCTTCTTTATCACGCTTAAAACTGTATCCTTTATTCGCCGCTCGATTGGCGTAAACATCTAGTAATTCTGCTGCAACGTCACGTACTTTTTCAGCGGCTTTCTGCTTAGCCTTACTCCAAGTGTCGTTACCTAACTTGTGTAACGGAGCGTGTTCAGGATCGTTACCAGAATAACGGCTGATTAAATGCAAAGAGGCAACTGGCACGTACAGTTTGGCATCGCCTGCATAACTAAGGGTTAAAAATTCGGTAGTAATCCCGCCAGTTTCAATGGTTTGTAGTCCCAAATACCGACCTATGCCATGTTCGATATGGACCACAGGTTGCCCAATAGACAATTCTGCTAAGTTTTTAAAGATGGCGTCTGTCTGCACATCTTTTTGTTTATGGCGACGGCGTGTTTGTTTGACGCGATCACCGAGTAGCTCAGTTTCAGTTATCAGTGCGATGCGATTTTTTTGAGCGGTGCCCTTACTTTGAAAAATAAAGCCGGTGGTTAAGGCATTGACGGTAACACCATAGTTGTCATCTGCCTCGATAAAGGCTTCGATACTAGAAAATACCTTGGGCGTTATGTCATTGCGTTTAAGTAACTCAAGTAAGGTTTCGCGTCGACCAGCACTTTCTGCGATAAAGAGTACTTTTTTCGGACTATCGTTGTCGCTCAAGAACACATTGAGTAGGTCGAAAGGCTGTTTTTGCTGTTGATCAATAGCAACAGATGGTAATGGTACTACGTCATAAACAATCTTGCCGCGCTCTGATGACGTTTCAGCTTCGTTGATAACACTCTGTGAAGTGTCGATGGTGACACGGTCAAATGGTTTTATGGCTGTGTAAAGCGCTTCGATATTCAGAAATAATTCGTTTGGCGGCAAAAGCGGGCGCGTTGGATCGTAGCGACGATCTTCGTAGCGGTAATCAATATCTAGCCAATATTGCTCAAGCGCTTTGTCGATATTACCATGTAAAATAACATTAGTGTCTGCAGGTAAATAGTCACAAAGTGTCGCTGTTTGCTCGAAAAATAATGGCAGATAGTATTCAACGCCAGCAGGCATAATACCGTTGCTTACTTGATGATAAATAGACTCTTTGTTAATCGTGCTTTGGAACGTGTCGCGATAACGTTGACGAAACAGATTAATGCCGGTTTCGTCCATTGGAAACTCATGTGCTGGTAGCAAGTGAATGTTGTCGACTTTATCGCTGGAACGTTGGTTTTCGGTGTCAAAAATGCGAATTTCTTCGATTTCGTCATCAAAGAAATCTAAACGATAAGGTGTTTGGCTGCCCATAGGGTACAGATCCAAAATCGACCCTCTGGCGGTAAACTCACCATGTTCCATTACCTGATCAACGTAACGATAACCACTCGCTTCAAGCTCAACTCTTAGCTGGTGTAGGTCTTTCTTATCGCCTTTATTCACCACAAAGCTATTGCTTTCAATATACGAACGTGGCGCCAATCGTTGGGCCAGTGTAGTTACAGGCACGATCACAATGCCGCTAGCTTGGCGCGACAACTGATAAAGGGTGGTTAACCGTTGAGAAATAATATCCTGATGGGGTGAGAATGAGTCATATGGGAGTGTCTCCCAATCAGGAAATAAACTCACGCTGATTTGGTGTTCAGCATTGAGGCTTAATAGCTCTTGTTCTATGCGAATAGCCGATGGCGTATCGCTGGTAACCACCAATGTTAAACGGTCACTTTGTCGCGCTGCATAGCTTAAAGCAACGCTAGCGCTGGAGTTGATTAAATTCAGCCAAGTCTTTTTGTCAGGAGATTTGCCACGACTGTGCGGAAGAACAGGGGAGAAAAGAAGATGACGTTTACTCATTTTTTCGCTATCGACTGTCTATTTCATTGAAATAAAAGGGGCACATCATAGCAGAGCCGTGGCAAAAACTTAACGATTGTTGATTAATTTTTATGACTTAAAACCAATAAAAGTGAAGCGAATGAGCTGATATCGGCGTATAATGGCGATTAATTTTACAACGCATGCTAAAAGGATCTGGCAAGCGGCATATTTTTGCTCATGTTATTCTGCTTTAGGAGCCACACTTGACCAATAACGACGTTATTCGCCGTATTCGCTATACGCTAAACCTTAAAGACAAACAAATTCAGACTATTTTTGCGCATGTTGAGCGCTTGGTCACGTTTGAACAAATTCAATCATGGTTACTCAAAGACGAAGATGAAAACTTTGCAGCGATTACCGACGAGAACTTAGCTCACTTTTTAAATGGCTTAATTATTGAGAAGCGCGGCAAGAAAGATGATGTTATTCCTGTTGCAGAGAAAACGCTTAACAATAACCTGGTTTTGTTGAAGCTAAAAATAGCATTTAACCTTCAGGCAGAAGATATCATCAACTTGTTGAAAAAGGCTGAGTTTACTATTAGCAAACCTGAACTTTCGGCATTTTTCCGTAAGCCAGAACACAAACATTTTCGTCAGTGCAAAGCACAATTTTTACGCAAGTTCTTAATGGCGTTGCAGCTAACTTATCGACCTTCTACAGGTAATAGCGGTAACCAAAAAACAGCTCAGCCTAAATACAAACCGAAGCATGAGAAAAAGGCGGCAACGCCAAAACAAGTTTATGTGAATCCAAAAGCACAGCAAACTAAGCAAGAAAATACATCAACACGTAAAGTATTAAAGCTTAAACCGAATCAAATTTGGAAAGACCACCAGTAGGCCTGTAACGTTAGAGAGCTTTTAGTGATATGCGGGTAATTCCATTCATTAGTCAGCTTGCTGCTCACGAGCAAGAACGATGGTGTGAGGCGCTTAATATGCGGCTAAAAGCATTTCGTGTAGTATTGCCTAAGACCATGTCACATGAACAAATTGCCCAATGCGAATGTGCGGTAGTCGCCAATCCTCTGGTGAATGAACTATCGCAGTATCCTTCTCTCAAGTGGGTACATAGCTTGTGGGCGGGTGTTGACAGTCTAGTAAATCAACTAGAACACCCAAAGTTCAAAATTGTACGCTTAGTTGATCCCATGTTAGCGACAACCATGGCTGAAGCTGTGCTGACTTGGTGTTTGTACTTGCACCGACACATTCCATTGTATCGGGAGCAGCAGCGACAGGCATTATGGCAACAGCATGAGAGTTCGCCAGTTTCGCAGCACCGAGTCGCGATTTTAGGGCTAGGCGAGCTAGGAAAAGCAAGTGCTGTGCTACTCAATAAAGTAGGCGTTAATGTGTTGGGCTGGAGCCGGACTGCTAAACAAATAGATGGCATACAGTGCTTCTTTGGCGATGAAGGATTACAGCAAGTATTGTCAGCAAGCGATACGGTTGTTGTGCTTTTGCCCTTAACCCAAGCGACTTATCATCTGATTGATCAAACTACTTTAAGCCAAATGAAAAAGGGCGCAGCACTTATTAATTTTGCGCGTGGCGCTGTAGTATCTACAGCTGACTTATTGCAAGCGTTGAATGATGAACAACTTTCACATGCCGTACTGGACGTTTTCGAACAGGAGCCATTGCCATCTCAGAGCACTTTATGGCACCATCCCAAAATAACGGTGACCCCGCACGTTTCAGCGCCTACCAATCGCGCAACTGCATGTGATATTGTAGCGGGTAATTTAGAGCGTTATTTTCAAACAGGCCAAATACCTGAAGCGGTTAGTTTTAAACAAGGATATTGACGTGATTATGTACTTGCATCGACTTGCGGGCGTTTTTCAATGGTTAAGTTGGCCTGCGCGGTTTGTAGCGGTGTTAGCGCTGGCAGCGATCGGCTATTTGCTGGTTATACTGCAAGACTCACAACTGCAGTCGATTTGGCTTACACCATCATTCTTAGTTTTCTTATGGGCGTTAACGTTATCAGCATTTCTCCATATTTTTCAGGGTGACATCGGTAAGCTACCTGAAAAAGGCTGGTGGAAACGCCTGAAATACAGAGTCTCTTACTTTTTTAAAACACTCGTAAGCGTAGTGTTTATTGTGCTTACGTTGGCAGTAATTTACTTTACGTTGCGCGTGCTACGTACTTAGATTTGTTGTACTTAAGGGGTGGGTAAGTTATGGATTTATTGAATAATTATCAAGTGCTCGAAGGGGAGATTGTCTCGTTAAGGCCGCTTGAGTCCAAACATCGAGCGGAGCTACTTGCAGCATCGAGAGATGGCGAACTTTCGTCGTTATGGTTTACTAGTGTACCCGATGAGTTAAAAATTGATAAATACCTTGAAACCGCCTTTGAACAGTACAAACAACAAACCGCATTGCCTTACGTGGTTTATCACAAACATGCCAAACGCATTATCGGTATGACCCGAATTTGTAATGCTGACGTGACTAATCGACGCGTCGAAATCGGCTACACGTGGTATGCCAAGAGTTTCCAACGCACAGGCGTTAACACTGAATGTAAACTGCTATTACTCACCTTGGCGTTTGAAAAGTTAAACGCCATCGCGGTCGAATTTAGAACCCATTGGCATAATTTAACCTCTCGTAATGCGATTGCGCGCCTTGGTGCCAAGCAAGACGGTATTTTACGCAACCATAAAATACATCCTGACGGCCAGCTGCGCGACACGGTTGTATTTTCCATTATCTGCTCTGAATGGCCAATGGTAAAAAAATCGCTGCAATATAAACAGTTTCAGCACCGATGATAACGTTCGCATTACCTGAAATTTACGGTATCACGCCAGAATTTATTGCTTTGTGTGAGCAACTGCCAGGGAGAGTAATTTCAATCTCTCCCTATCAAGATAAAGACCTCATTTTTGAAGATGAACAACAAGCTTATACGTATTTCATGTCGCGCGTTGGTGTTGAAGAATACGCCCGCAAGGTTATTCATTTTATTGAACACACGCTACAAAGTGAGTTGGTTCAGGTTCAAAACGCGCAGCCAGTTAATCTGGTTGGCTTTAGTGTGGGTGCATCCGCAATTTGGTTGATGGGCAAGCAAACGTTACCATTTTCTGTTAACAACGCGGTGTTGTTTTATGGTGGGCAAATTAGAAAGTACCTCACACATGCACCCGATTTCCAGAGCACTATTGTAATGCCTGAATATGAACCACATTTTGACGTGCGAAAACTCACTCAGCAATTACAACAATTTTCGAATGTGGATGTTATAGGCTGCGATTATCTTCATGGTTTTATGAATAAACGTTCAGCAAGCTTCAGTAATGATGGTTATCATCATTTTATAAAATGGCTAAATAACGGCTAACGGATTTGTTTTCGTTCGAGTTGCTTGCTGACTGATTTATTTTCGTTCGTGCGGAGTGCGCCCTTCGATACGTCGTTCCTCCTACTCAGGACGTACGGGATTAATTGCTCTTCGACAGTTCGTTCCACACGCTCAGTATGAACGGAATTTTCATCTGAAAAAAAAGCCCTGCATTGCAGGGCTTAATGAATAGTTATTGCTATCAACGATTAGCTATGTGATTGGCGGTACTCTTCACAAGCATCTTTGTCTTCACACTCGCCGTAAAGATATAAGCTGTGGTTAGTTAGTTTGATATTGTGTGTCTTGGCGATTGACTCTTGGCGATCTTCAATCACGTCGTCTTCAAACTCTACTACCTTGCCGCACTTTAAGCACACTAAGTGATCATGGTGCTTTTTATGGCTCAGTTCAAATACTGATTTGCCACCTTCAAAATGGTGACGAGTCACGATGCCCGCATCATCAAATTGGTTCAGTACACGGTAAACAGTTGCCAGACCGATTTCTTCTTGTTGTTCTAATAGAATTTTATAGACATCTTCAGCGCTAATGTGTTGATTTTCAGGGTTTTGTAGTATCGCTAAGATTTTAACGCGAGGTAATGTTATTTTCAGACCAGCTCTTTTCAGCTCTTCGTTTTGATCGGGCATGTTTCTTTTATCTCGATACGATTTGATATGTTCTAGATTATAGGGGGTAATGTAGCGTGATAAAAGGTGTAATTGCAAATGATTATTAACTTTAGCATTTTCACCGGTCATTCAATCTGGTACGATGAGTTGTTTTGATTTAATTGAGTTGTACAAATGTTCAAGTATTCATGGTTGTTTAAATTCTTGCTGAATTATTGGCCACCTTTTCTTCTAACTGGCATTCATATTACCAAGCTAACCAAAAACTTCGACTATGCGCGCGTAGAACTTAGAATGCGTTTTTGGAATAAAAATGCGGTAGGCACGCACTTCGGTGGTTCCTTGTTTGCTATGACCGACCCATTCTATATGCTGTTATTAATGGCTCGCTTGGGTAAAGACTATTATGTCTGGGATAAGTTTGCTGATATTGATTACGTAAAGCCAGGCAAAGGTGTTGTACATGCAGAGTTTCATATTACTGACGAACTTATAAACGACATTAAAAAGCACACAGAAAGCGGGGAAAAGTACTTGCCTGTTCTTCCTGTGAGAGTAGTAGATGAAAAGGGTGATACGGTCGTCACGCTTAATCGAACACTGTATATCCGCAAGAAGAAAAAACACCGTTAATTAAGAGTTTTTGGGGTAACACAATTGTTAGGCGCTGTAGCAGTTTAGACCTCAGCGCCTGCTAATGTTATATCCCCAAGCAGCGGTATCACATTAACGGGAATACGCTACTGAGCGTTGTCTTCATAGTATCCAGATAAGGCCATTTGTAACTGAGTATAGTTTTGTGCTTTTTTTAATGCGTTATTGGGTTTTATCTTCCCTTGAATGACCTCTGAAACCAATAAACCAACTTGATTGGCAATTGCCGGAAATTCATCAATTTCAACAAATTGAATACCCTTATATGGCTTGTCATTATCAATCTCTATTTGCTTGCTGGCTTCTAGCATTGCATCGAACATGACATCAGAATATGGCACGCTGGCGCGATAGGCTTTGTTATCGTATGTAGATCGTCTAGTACCTTGTGGAATAGCCTTGATGCCTTTTTCACTGGCAACGAGGTTATTATAATCGTGAGACGTAGCCCAGGTGATAAATTGCTGTGCAGCTTGTTTATTATTTGAAGATTCAGGAATAGCAAACGACCAGGCCCACAGCCAATTGGTGCCAGTTTTACTTTTTGCTATTGGCGCTTTTACTACACCTACGATATCACTAACGTGTGATAACTCGGGATCAAATATGCTACTTGAAGCGATAGTCGCATCGATCCAAATACCACATTTACCATGTATAAATAGTTGTAGGTTCTCGTTATAGCCATTTAGAGTAGGCTTTGGTGGCCCGTACTTAGTGAGCAATGAAGTATAATTTTTTAATGCTTCTTGCCATGGCTTGGTATTAATTTGTGGCTGCCACTTGTTATCAAACCACTTTCCGCCATACGCATTTACCATGGTGGTAAATAGTCCCATATTTTCTCCCCAGCCCGGTTTCCCTCGTAAGCATACGCCATATGTACCATCTCTTGGGCGGTGCAAAGCCTTAGCAAACTTCATTATGTCGTTGTAAGAAGGCTGTTTAGGCATAAGGAGTTTGGCTTTAGCAAATAGATCTTTTCTATAATAAGTGACTGAGGATTCAGCATAAAAGGGTAAAGCGTACAGCTCGTCCTTGTAGGAATGAGCCGCGATCAAATGTGAGAAAATATCGTCAACTTCGTAAGTATCTGGCAAATTCTTAATAGGGGCTAACCACTTGTTTTTAGACCAAACAGGTAACTCTTGTAGGCCAATAGTGACAATGTCAAATTGCCCATCTGAAATGGCTAAATCACTTAGCGTTCGTCTTCTAAGCGTATTTTCATCATATATACGCCATTCCAATATGATATCGGTGTGGGCTTTTTCAAAAGCAGATGTTAGCGTTTTTAACATCAACATATCATGGTTGTTAACGGTACCTATGGTTAAGGTTTTATTATCTGTATGACGCTTTGATGGATAAAGGCCATGTTTTTGATTTAATTTCTCGAGCATACCATTTTGTGTAATTTCTTTAAGGCCATTGTTGAAGCTGTCTCTTAATAATAAATGGTTCGGGTTTTTTCCTGAAAATGCGATGCGAAATCCTTTGTTGGAATCTCGAGATTGAAGGAATTCAAACTTACCAATTAAATGTGGTCTTTGATTAGTAATAATTTCAGCTGCTGAATACTTGCCAATAACGATAAAGTCGACTTTTCCTTGCATTAGATTATCTATGTTTTCTAGGTCGTTCGTAGCAAGTGTGACATTACTAGCGGGTAATGCTTTGAAGCGGGGAGAAATAATACTGCCCTTGATAATGCCAAATCGATAATTAGCAAGCTTTTCGAGGAAATCATCAAACTGATTAGAAAGTGATTCAAGCGGGGGAACGCTTAACGATTTGGGTTTTAGTAATCCCATGCTGTCACCATGAAACGGCAACGAAAGTAGGTGGTGTTCAGCTTCTTTAATATTATTGTAAGGGGTAATATAACCGTCAACTAAGCCTTGTTCTAATAGCTTTCTGCCACGAGCCAAAGTAACAAATTCAATATTAATGTTGTAGTTTGTATGCTCAAATGCGGCTTTAATCACCTCTGCGGTATAGCCATTGTTGGGCAATTGGGTGCTGATAAAAGGGGCCCATTCTAATGTCGCAATTCTTACGGGCTCTTTAGCTGACGCAACACTTGTCATAAGACAGCTAAATAATACTACAATACCGCTAAGTGTATTTTTACCTAATAGAAGCTGAAACATCTTTACCTAATTTATTCATACATATCTAGATTAAGACTAGTCTAGTTCGGTATTGAGATAAATAGGTTAGCCAAATACTCCTAAATTGAAATGCGGTATGAGTACGGAAAATTGGCTGTTGTGTTGAGGGTTGTCAGACCATACCAATGGGTTAAGTCTGACAATCAACCTTTTCTTAGTTACCTCACCGGACCATCGAGCGGGATTATTATTTGTTAAACAAATCCATTGCTGTTTTGGTCATTGCTCGAATACCCGTGGGTAATGCGACTTTATAGTCAGGTGCAAACTTACTTGAGTGCAAAGAGGGCAGTGGTGTACCACTTTTCTGGCTTTGTTCATACGTATCTGCTGCTACACCACCAAGCCAAAAAATCGTTATAGGTACGTTTTCTGGCGTGCGACCGTAAAGACCAAAATCTTCTCCGGCCATAACCGGATCAGACATCACGATTTTATCTTGTCCAAGCTCTGCCGCTACGCTGTCTTTTACGTGAGTAACAAGCTCAGGGTTATTGTAGGTTGACGGGATGCTCTCTTCTTCATGTACAAAAACTTCTGGGTATAACGATTCAGGTAACCCTGCGCTCATGGCAATACCATTAGCGATTCTTTTTATTGTGGCAATTTGCTGGTTACGTACATCAGGATTATAAGAGCGTAGCGTTAATTGGAGCTTCACTTCATTTGAAATAATATTATGCTTTGAGCCGCCATGAATTGAACCTACGGTAATAACATTAGGCTCCAATGGCGATACTTCTCGGCTTGGAATTGTTTGCAATGCCAACACTAAACGCGAAGCAAGAACTACTGGATCTACGGTAGTATGCGGGTAAGCACCATGACCGCCTTTACCTTTTACTGTGATATCGACTGAATCTACGTTAGCTAATGTGTATCCTGACACTAAGCCCACTGAACCTGCGGGCAACGATGCACTTACGTGTAAACCCACAACATAGTCAGGAAGGGCGAATTTTGAAAATAAGCCATCTTTAAGCATGTGTTTGGCACCAGCGCCCACTTCTTCAGCTGGTTGTGCCACCATCATTAATGTGCCTTGCCATTTATCTTTATTGCGCATGAGTTGCTGTGCGGTACCTATCATGCTCGACATATGAATGTCGTGGCCACAACCATGCATTACGCCGACCATGTTGCCATTCTTGTCTTTTACTTTGACCTTTGACGCGTATTCAACGCCAGTTTCTTCAATTATTGGCAAAGCATCTGTATCGGCTCTGATCATCACTGTTGGGCCTTCACCATTTTTGAAAAGGCCAACTACACCGTGACCGCCAATATTGGTTGTAACGGTAAAACCTAACGCCTCTAATTTCTCCGCTAATACTTTAGCGGTTTTTTCTTCATGATAAGAAAGCTCAGGTGATTGGTGTAAATGACGGTAAAGGCTGTATATACCATCTATATCATTTGCTGGAATGGTAATATTAGATGCGGCTACCGGTAATGCGGCAACGAGTGACAAACACAGTGCAGAGAGTTTCATATAATCCCTTTATTGGCAGTTATACACGTATTGATATGTGCGATGAACGAATCGAATAATACTAATTTGCCTTAGAAGCTTGAAGTTGGCAAATTTAAAACAGCTTTCATTTCAGCCTCTGATAAGATCTTTGCAGATATTCCGCTTATAGTGTCAGTAATTTTTACAATTGAACACTTCATATATGAAACGCAAAATTTATAACACTGATTTGTATGAATAATGTCAGTGTTGTATGAATTTCGCACACAAATGTCCAAGCGCAAATATGGCGGACATTGATTGTCTTGTGTACTGCCAAGGATATTCACAATGTGGAGATCATCATGCTTGTTACTTTGAAATATATGTATTCCAAATTAATTGGAATAATTCTGGCTCTTATCATCTCAATTCCTGCTCATGCAGGATTAATTGATCTATCTAGTTGGGTTATAGATGGTTCAGGTAATTGGGTACTGCCCGGAGCGCCTAATAATTCAGTACTTCAAACTTTAAATAGCCGACCAACAGTATTTTTTAATGGTATGGATAGTCAAGGGCTGTCACTTTCAGGCTCTATCAAGGTAGAAACGACGGGAGATGATGATTTTGTCGGTTTCGTTCTTGGGTATGATGATAATGATTTGTTCGGTAGTAATGCGACAACGGACTATATATTGGTTGACTGGAAACAAGGAACACAAGGAGGGTGGGACGCAGGTATGTCCATTTCCCGTGTTACTGGTTCTATTGACGCTAGTGGTGTAGACACTAACGCTGATGCTTGGGATCACGTTGGAAATGTCTCCTTTATTGAGCGAGCGGCGACGTTGGGTAATACTGGCTGGAGTGATAATACAGAATATTTATTCGAAATTAGCTTTACTGCATCGAATATTAAAGTAGAAGTAGATGGTGTTGAGCAGTTTAATATAAACGGTAGTTTTGAAAACGGCTCTTTTGGCTTCTACAATTTTTCACAACCCAATGTGAGATATGCTGGTATCGAAGAGGATATACTTCCACCACAATGTGGGGAGCCAGGCCAACAACCTTGCCCGATTTCAGAGCCCGTATCAGTGAGCTTGTTCTTATTTAGTATGATTGGGTTAGCTGTCTTACGTAGAAGTATTTTATTAGAATAGCGTGTACTCGTGCAACGAGCGAAGATACAAAAACGGCGCGTATTTCTGAAAGAAATCACACGCCGCTTTAGTGTTTGTAGAAGATTATTGAAAGATTAAAAATTAATCTTCAAGCTCTGCTAAACACATTTCATCGTAGATTTGTTTAACCCACTTATCAACACGCTCTTCGGTTAGCTCAGGTTGACGATCTTCGTCAATACATAAGCCAATAAACGTGTTTTCGTCGATTAATGCTTTTGAAGCTTCAAATTCGTAACCGTCAGTTGACCACTGGCCGACTAAAATCGCGCCGCGTGATTCAACGATATCACGAAGTGGTTCCATTGCATCACAGAAATATTCTGAGTAATCTTCTTGGTCACCCAGTCCGAAAATCGCAACAAGCTTGTCATTGAAATCAATTTCTTCAAGTTCAGGTAAGAAATCATCCCAATCGCATTGGTTTTCACCGTAATACCATGTTGGTATGCCAAGAATGATCAAATCAAACTCAGCGATTTCTTCTTTCGTGCTTTTGGCGATGTCTTTCACATCAACCATTTTTTTACCCAGCTTTTTCTGGATCATCTTACTGACTGCTTCGGTGTTACCTGTATCGCTTCCGAAGAATAAGCCTACAATTGCCATCGAAAATAACCTTAATTCTAACTTTGAAAAAATTTACTGTTGTTCGTCTGCCAGTGCTTTCACTAGCAAAGTCTCAATTAACTCACCTCGGTTAACGCCTTTGTCTTTAGCCATGGCATCTAACCGCTCAAATAAACTCAAATGAACCTTAAATTCAACGCGCTTTAGTCCGTTAGTGCGGTCGCGTTTTACTTGGTTGCGTTTATTTATTTTAACTTGAACACTGCGCGAGTGCGGATTAGTTCGTGGTCGACCCGGGCGTTTGTCGTCACTGAACAAATCAATCGTTGTGACATCTGCTGCTTCTTTCGCCATAAATCAACCTACGCCCTGGCTTTCCCACACAAATTGGATCACGCCTTTAGCAACAAAGCCTGCGCATCCCAAAAATAAAACGAAGTAGACAACGTATCGCCCCATTTTAGGTACATCATTTTTCTTCATAACGTCATTTATCGATAACCCTATGAAAACAAAGATGAAAGCAAAAAATAAATTTAGCCCAATGGCCTCTATTAATTCAAAATGTTCCGCTAACATATACCACCCTAAAATTTTCAGGGCGCACTATACCACAAGCGATGCGTGAAACACATAAATTTTAACCCTTATAATGTTGCATATGCAACAAGTGGGCGGTTGCGGTATAGCACCTTTACTGTAAAATTTTGTTTACTGTGTTTTTTACTGGTATCTCTGTGGGCTGAGTTATCGTTATTTTTGCAAAAAATCACTGACAATTTTATTGAAGGCAGTCGTTTTTTCCGCATGCAACCAATGCCCCGCGCCTTGAATAATCTTGGCTTGGCTTTGTGGAAAATGCTGCATGATTTTGCTTCGATGTGCACTGGTAATGTAGTCTGAATTTCCACCTTTAACAAATAAGGTTGGTTTATCAAAGGTATTATCACCATCGTATCCAACGACAATTTGAGGATAGTTTCTTGCGATAAAATCTAATGCGCAACGAAAATAAAAGCGACCATTCTCTTGTGCTAAATTACGCAGCAGAAATTGGCGTACACCTGCTTCTTCAACATATTTTGCTAGCTGTGCATCAGCATCTTTTCTACTTTTTACAATGCTCAGGTCAATAGACTGCAATCCTTCAATAATTTGATTGTGATGCTGTGGGTATTCGACAGGGGCAATGTCAGCCACAATCAACTTGCTGATAGGTGAGGGCTCGTTTAGTGCCATTTGCATTGCAACCTTTCCACCCATGCTATGACCGAGCAATGCGTATTTGGTGATGCCAAGAGACGCCAATGTTTCTAATACATCGTTGGCTAACTCGCTATATGTCATTGAATCTTGGTGAAATGATTGGCCATGGTTGCGTACATCTACGCTAGTAACAAGGTAATGTTGCGCAAGGCCTTTGGCAACCATATTGAGGTTTTCTAAACTGCCAAAAAGTCCGTGAATTAATACCACGTCTTCACCTTGACCTTGTTGCTGATAATGTAAAATACCCATAAGAAATAAGAAACAGTGCTAAATGAGGCTATTGTCCTGATTTTATCCGTATGATGCAATTGTCATAAAAGTTTCGCTTGAAAAAATGTAAACTAAATTGAATCTTAGCTAGAGACTTAACGGCAAGGTTAGTATAATCACGCCCGTTATCTGAATATCTCCAAGGTTATCAATGAAAAACATCGAAATAGACGAAGAACTATATCAATACATTGCTTCTAAAACTCAATACATAGGGGAAAGCGCCTCTTCTATTATTAGACGCTTATTGACCTTGCCCGATGCTGCATCAGATCAAGACACCGCAACGACAGCGGAACAAGAACTAAAAGTAACGTCGACGCAAGAAACAACAGTAGAAGAAAACACACAGGCGCCCAAAGAGCAGAAAGCGCGTGACACGGCTAAATCAGTATTCAATGTGATTAACAAAGAAGAACTGGCGATGCAACGTGGCGCTGTGGGTAGATTCCTGATCATATTATCAGCGCTTCATCGTGTGCACAGTGAAGATTTTGACGCGGTGTGTGATGTGCGAGGTCGTGACAGATTGTACTTTGCTGACAGTGAAGACAAACTGGCTGAAAGTGGTAGCAGCACTAAACCGCGCCAAATCCCCGATAGCCCTTACTGGGTGATTACTAATTCAAATACTACCCGTAAAAAAATGATGCTGACAGAAGCTGCTAAGATTTTAGGGTACTCGCAGGCTGAAATAGAAAAAATTCGCGATTTACTGTAAATCAACCAAGGACTGACAATGACAGTACATGAACACGCTGGAAAACCCGTAAGACCACAAGATAGAATTAATATTGGTCGGCTAGTGAGTGACTATTTCAATTTACAGCCAAACGTAGCTCAAGCAACTGAAAAAGTCACATTTGGAACTTCTGGTCATCGTGGCAATGCCAGTAAAAAGAGTTTCAACGAAGTTCATATTGTCGCAATTTGTCAGGCCGTTGCTGAATATCGGCAGCAACAAAATCACCAAGGCCCCCTGTATTTAGGTAAAGACACACATGCGTTATCGGAGCCTGCTTTTGCCAGCGCATTGTCGGTACTTATTGCGAATAATGTAGCTGTGGTCATACAGGATGATGAAGGCTTTACGCCAACGCCTGTTGTGTCGCGTTTGATAATTGCTCATAACAAACGGCATCAGGCAAGAAGTGCCGACGGTTTGATTATCACCCCGTCACATAATCCACCAACGGATGGCGGGATTAAATATAACCCGCCTCATGGTGGACCTGCTGAAGGCGAAGTTACCAGTGTTATTGAACAGCGCGCCAATGCCATTATTGCAGATGGTTTAAAAGACGTTAAACGCGTGACTGTAGGCCAAGCAATGGTTTCATCTTTGTTAACCAAACAAGATTTTAAAACGTTTTATGCCAAAGAGTTATCACAAGTAATTGACTTAGCAGCAATTGCTAAAGCAGGCGTAAATATTGGTGTTGATCCACTTGGTGGGTCTGGCATTGAGTATTGGCCGGTAATTGCTGATATGTATGGCTTGAAACTGACCGTAGTTAATCCTGTGGTTGACGGTAGTTTTGCATTTATGCCGCTTGATAAAGATGGCAAAATTCGCATGGATTGTTCGTCGCCCTATGCCATGGCTGGCTTGATCGCCATGAAAGATGACTTTGATGTGGCAGTAGGTAATGACCCTGACTTTGATCGTCACGGTATAGTAACCCGAACGGGTGGGTTGATGAACCCAAATCATTATCTCGCGGTTGCGATTCATTATTTGATGACACATCGCAATTGGTCGTCCGACAAAAAAATTGGCAAAACGCTGGTTTCCAGCTCGTTGATTGATCGAGTAGCTAAACTCATTGACCGTCCAGTATCCGAAGTGCCGGTTGGTTTTAAGTGGTTTGTAGATGGTCTACGTAATGGCAGTTATGCCTTTGGTGGTGAAGAAAGTGCTGGCGCTTCATTCATCGCCAAAGACGGTTCGTGTTGGACAACTGATAAAGACGGTTTTGTGATGACACTTCTTGCGGCTGAAATGATCGCTGTTACTGGTAAAGATCCATACGAGTTATACCTAGCTTTGGTTGAACAACTGGGACAACCATTTTATGGCCGAGTAGAAGCGCCTGCTAACTTTGCACAAAAAGAAGTATTAAAATCACTGACCATTGCTGATGTCACGATGGATACACTTGCAGGTGAGAAAATTGACCAAGTGTTATCGCGCGCACCTGGCAATGATGCTGCCATTGGTGGGGTAAAAGTGTTAACGGAAAATGGCTGGTTTGCCGCACGTCCTTCTGGCACTGAAGATATCTATAAGATATATGCTGAAAGCTTTATTAGCGAACAACATCTTCAACAGATTATTAGCGATGCGCAGGTATTAATAACAAGTGTATTTGAGCAGAAAGGCTTGAACTAATTCTCGCACAGTTTATTGGGAGTAAAAAAGCGCAAATGGTTTATGCCTTTGCGCTTTTTTGATGCGTGAGCCTATTAATCGGCTAGCGAAATAATGATTGCTACCAGCTTTGGCGCTTCTTAAATTGCTTCGTTCCAAGTTCAATTAATTTAGTTTGTGCGCTTATGGTTTTAGACTGGATGCCAATATTAGGATGGATTTTTTTAACTATCCTTCTCATTTTAGCATTGAATTGGAGATATTCATGTTGGATGTACTCGATATACCGACATTATGGATCATGTCGGTATTTAGTATGTTATTTTGCACTGTGATCATGTTTTTTATCTGGTATCTGAATATAAAAATTGCAGGAAGCTTTGCGTGGTTTATGGGCATGTTAAGTTTCTCAGCCTGCTTAGTCTTGTTGACTGTATTTAGCCTTGCGGGTCACGCCAATTCCGATTTGCTCTCACTATTAGTAAAAGAATGTACCTTAGTTGGTTATATTTTTATTCTGTTAGGGACGCGGCAGTTTTTTTCATTTCACCGTTACAATAAAATAATATTCTATTCGCTACTGGTTAGTTTCAGTACATTGTTGATAGTGTTTAAAATGTGGCTGATGAATGAGTCTTTTGCTTTGGCTTTGATGAGTATAGCTTCCATTAGTATTTTTGGTTGGAGTTTCATCACTATATTACAAGGTTATATAAATTCACCAGCGTCTGAGCGTGTCTTAACTGGCAGTATTTTCTTGGGTTTCGTTTTATTGGCGACTATTCCAAAAGATATCTACCAGATTCTGCTCGTCTTGTCCGAGCCCCTTCAATCGCAGTTTGTACCTAGCTTACTTAATATTTTGTTAGCATTTTATGCTATCTATTTGCCTATGGTTCTGCTAGTAAGTTTTGCGATTCTATGCAATGAGAGAAAAGAGAATAGTTTGAAGAAGTTGCATCAACAATCAAAAGAGCATGTAGCACAACGTAGTCGTTTTCTAGCAACCATGAGCCATGAAATAAGAACACCGTTAAATGGTATTATGGGCATCGCTCAGCTAATGCAAGCAAGCCATAATGAGCCCGATATTCAAAATGACTGTCAGACAATAGTACATTCTGCTGAGCTATTGAGTGAGTTAGCAAATAATGTGCTTGAGTATTCTAAATTAGATTATTCAGACATTCCCCTAGAAGAGTCGGATACAGACTTAAGCCAGTGTCTGAATGAGATTATCTTATTAACTGAGCCTTTAGCTCAAAGCAAATCAATTAATCTTTTGATAGAACCCTCCAAAAAGCTGAATCAGTATTATTTTTTTGATAACAATAAATTACGCCAGATACTCCTTAATTTGGTTGGCAATGCAATCAAATTTACTCATCAGGGAGAAGTCACATTAAAGGTTGAATTGATCAAACGTAATTTACCCACCCGTGGAAACGAAAATGAAATGACAAGCGATAGCTTGTTATTTAGTGTGCGAGATACAGGTATAGGGATTCCAGTTGAAGAACAAGAGAATATTCTTGAACCTTTTCGTCAAGCTTCCAATTCAGCCTGTCAATATCCGGGCTCTGGCTTAGGTTTGGCAATCTCCGATAAATTACTTAAATTGATGGGGTCTAGCCTCCAATTTAGCAGTGAACTATATATTGGAAGTTGTTTTTATTTTCAATTGACATTACCGCATGGTGATGCGGAGCTGGCAAGGTTAAATGAGTCGATCGCAAGTTCAGCTATACAAAACACCTCCGAAATTACAGGGCTCAACGTACTCCTTATTGAAGATCTGCCTCTTATTCAATTTGTCGCCATTAATTTACTAGCGCAAGACAAGCATAAGGTGACACTTGCTAGTGAAATACTTCAAGCTATTGCTTTAGTAGGTGAAACTAAATTCGACATAATTTTTACTGATATTAATTTGCCAGATGGCAATGGTATTGAATTGAGTCATTTGGTTAGAAATGGAAATAGCTTAAACAAAGATACACCTATTGTAGCAATGACTGCAAGAGTATCGAAAGTCGACCTACAAACGTATCATCAAGCTGGTATGTATTATTGTGCAACTAAACCAATCAAATTAAGTCAACTGCAATCTGTGATAAAGCAGGCACTAGGGCTGTACGACACTTCTAATCTTAATTGTTTTGCTAACGCTAATGAATCTGAAGTAAAAAAACATTCTAGTGCTGAATTTATGCAGTATTTCAATAGTCAGCTTTCTGTATTTAACCCCAAAATACTTGAAAGCTTAGTTGAGACAATAGAGTCTGCTGTTTTCCAACAACTGATTGAACAATTGGAACCGCAACTTGAACAATTTTGGCAACAAGTATTAACAGCGCGAAATTGCAACGAACTACGAACAGTACGAGAAGCATTGCACAAATGTGCCGGTACAGCTGCACAACTTGGCTTTGAACAATTAACTGACGCGTGTAGTCAATTAGAAAAACTAACGGATCTACGACTACGACAAGAATTTGTCGTAGACAATCAAGTTTCGAAGCAGCTCGATGCGCTAATTGAATTGAGTTTGCATCAGCTCAACGACTATAAAGTGCATTTAACGAGCAAGCAAAGATATTACGGGAATATGGCGAACAGGGAGTTAAAAAAGCATGTTGGACCTACTTTTCACACACGGTAAGCAAGGTGTCCATGACATATTACAGTTCTCTGAACAACAGCCACATGTGGTGATCGTGGAAGATGATCAGGTTCTGTTAGAGTTTTTGGTTAGCTATTTTAAACAAAACAACTTTCACGTTAGTCATTTTAGTAGCACTATTGGCGTGATCGACTGGGTTAAGAAGCAAATGGTAGATCCATTAGCACGACTAGACGTAATCATTAGTGATGTTGAATTGCCTAATGGTAGTGGCCTCGAAATTTTAGAAAAACTTCATGGGTTTACTGGCCTTGGTAAAATATTGATTTCTGTTCGTAACGAAGAAGCTGATCGTATTAAAGGGCTAAAACTAGGCGCTGATGACTATGTTTGCAAACCATTGAATCCGGAAGAGCTGTTATTACGAACCCAAAGTTTAATACGAAAGTTAGGTTTTACAACCTATAATCCTGACAGAGAAAGTTATATCCAATTTGGACGTTGTTTGTTGCATCCAGAAACGCGTTTATTACTGTTTGAACAGAGAAAGCTATTGCTAACTGAAGGAGAGCTACAAATATTGTTAAGCTTGATCGGGCGACAAGGAAAGATAGTTAGTCGCGATGAACTAGCTATGTCACTGGGAAAGAAAGCAATCAATTTATCTAGTAGATCTATTGATGTATTGGTAGGGCGGTTACGAAGAAAGTTAGAAGACAGCGCCCGTATACCTGAGCAAATAATCACTTGTCGTGGCAAAGGTTATATGCTCAGTAGCAGCGAATAATTTAATCCAAATCTAACCAGTTGGCTTAATTGCAGCTAGGTGAACTTGTTAATTTCAATAATTCTCACAGTGAGGCATTTACATTTATTATACATCTTGTATCCACTTGTGTAATACTTTGTAAACGGAAAAGTTTTGATTGTTTTGTATCAAATAGGCTAAAGGGACTAATAACCCATGGTCGCTTAGATATGAAAAACAACTTTTTCCAAACACTATTACTAGTGGAATTTGAACTGCCAATCGCTCATTCATTTACACGGGTATTACTTGAACCGCAAGTTAATATAGACCAACTTAAACCGTACAATATTGAGCGAGTAAGTCTTATCGATTTAAAAACTAAGCTTAGTTTTTTAAAACAGCAAAAAATCGAAACGGTCGTCATAGTAAATTGCCTAAATAGAGTTAACTCTTCGCTAACAATTGTAAAAGACTTGCGGTTTACTAACGAACAATCACCTGCAATTCTAGCATTAGTCAAAGACGATAAACTTTCCAAACAAAGAGTTTTAGAACTAGGAGCTACCGACTATCTTACGTTTCCAATGATCACTCCAGAAATACAAAGACGTGTTTCACAGCAAGTGCAGCTAATTCAACTAAAAAAACAAGTGAATTTTCAGTTGTCGATATCCAATCAAACATTACCTGAACAAACAAACACTAGCTCCAAATTACTGAGTGAGCCTAAATCTTTGAACAAAATTCAAATCGATAAACAGTGGGGCTTTGGTCTGAAAGACCAATTACTTACGTACAGCAAAGAACATGCATTGGCACAAAAGACTGCAGGTTATCTGTTGGAAAACCTTTCACAAGAAATAAGCTTAGACAGACTGGCCAAACAAATGGGAACCAATAGAACCAAGCTGACGAGTGTATTTAAAACCAGTTTTGGTCAAACCATTATTAGCTGGCTACGTGAGCAGCGTATGTTAGTCGCTGCTGACTTCTTGAGCCAGAGTCATACTTCAATCATTGAAATCGCGGAGCAGGTTGGTTATTCAGATTCTAATAACTTTTCGACTGCATTCAAGCGACAATTCGATGTTTCACCTAGACAATACAGGTTGCAATGTAGGCAAACAAATGACTTTGTAGTGTAACAATGTTGTGTAGAGTACTTACTGCTTAAATCAAAGGTTTTACTGATTAAATCAAAGGATCAGACCCTAAGCAGGGATCTATGATAATTGAGACGTAAGTTAAATGGCTACTGGTATTCAAGAGTCGATTTAATACTAATTACAGCATTAAGGGTAGGTTTTTTACCCAAACACAGGTCAATGACTTTAACTTCCAACTAGTTAAAGTGGCGGAGCCTGCTCAAAGGAATAACTATGAGTCAAATGCAGTGGTACGCGATTAGAACAAAACCCAAAGCTGAAATTAAAGTCTTTCAGCAGGCTGAACGTAAACTATCCGAAGTGGGTGGTAGCCAAGCATATTTACCGATGGAAGATAAGGGTGAAATGTTGCAGCCTTTGTTCAAAGGGTATGTTTTTGTGAAACATGATGATTCTGGTTTCCATGCACTCAAATATACCCCAGGTGTGCGGGATTATGTACGGTTTAGCCAGTTTCCAACTCCCATACCTGAACAGGAGATTGAATTGGTCAAGAAAATGGAAGCTCATTTTAATCACGTAGCGCTAATTGACTCATGTTTAGTAAAGGGAAGCAGAGTAAAAGTTATCAGAGGAATCCTAGCCGGAAGGGAAGGTATACTTAGCCAAGATCAAAAAGGCAAGAAAATAGCAATTCAACTTTTCTCAATTGGCAAAAGTGCAGTGTTGCAAGTTTCAGGCAGTGATGTGGTGGCAATTTAGTTATATATCAATCAAAGAGTAAATATAGGTTTGTAATAGTATTACATGCGTAGTATTAAACTCAGGATGAAGTGTCTTAGGAAATTAATGATTGCAGCAGTAAATTAAAACCAAGTAAGGAAATAAAATGTTAGAAGCAAACAACGATAGAATACATGGTTATAACCCCTTGTATAATTCACCTGAAAACTCAGAGCCTAGCCAGTATAGGTGCTTCGAGCTTAAAAAAAAAGTGGATAAAAATGAATATGAGCCCGGGGGATTTAGGGATAATTTGGTACCTGGAGATTACGATAACTCAAACAAATTTCAATATAAAGTGAAAGATCACCAAGGTCATATAGTGCCGCAAAAAATGCTACTAGACATACTTCGGCCTATTGCAGAAGATGTATGTAGCTATTTTGAAGAAGGAGAGCCTGGTAGTGAAACTGAATTGACTTTAGATAATCTAACTAAATACTTACAGGCCAAATACAAAGAATTACATTTCAAAAACGTCACCAAGTACATACAAAAGCAATTAATGGGAGAGGGAAAGGCAACAGAAAAACTGTTTTTGGCGAAAGATGCTGAAAGCGTTGATGGTAAGGTTGGTGGGTACTTCTCAGTAATTGTCTGGAATCCTGTTAATATTTGTAGGGCACCTGAAGATAGTCACAGGGGGAATTATCCAGCAAATGATATAGACGACAAAGTTCGTAAATTCTTAACGCAAAAAGCCGATGTTCAAGGAATACCCCTACCAGAAACTATGCTGAAAGCTCTGAATGATCTAGGAACTTCTCCTGACGAAGAAAAGCAGAAAAAATACATAACTAGTTGCAACGATGCTTTACTAGAGATTCAATCTAAACAAATGGGATACTATTCCTTTGATTGGCAGCAAAGCCTAAATAATTTAAATATACTTGAACCAAAGGCTCAGTAGCCTATAACAAAACCTAAGAAATAGCTCCGGCTAGGAAGCTGTAGTCGAAAAGGAAAGCCCATAAAACAAAGTTAAATCTAATTTAAGGGGGATGATAAATATGCCGGTATCGGACGTGAAGAAGGCATAGCACCAAACAACCAATATAATTTATTTTTAGCCCCTGTGTATTGATGCTTTTTTTATGTGAAGCAAATTCCTTTATCGATTTTTTTCATCAGTTGGAGAGGTTGCAAGTGACCCATAATATATAGAGTCATAAAGTATGAATTTACTGAATGGTTTAACAACAAACTAAGCTACAAATTAAAATGAGAATTTACTATGGATATTGTTGAATGGAATAACGCTGTAATTGCATTTAGGACTGCTCTTCTTGGAGATGTTGGTAATAATAATGGTTTTGGCGCTTACCTTATGTACGAGCCTAGGGGGGGGGAGATTATTGATTACGCATTTCCCGTTAATTGTGGAAACCTATCAGGCCAACATATCGCTGTGAAAGGAGATGAATCATATGTTTACGGTTATAGAGAAAATGGCAGATGGCTTTTAATGAAAGACGGTCAAGCTTATCCTGACGGCCTAACCACCGTTTGTAATCCCCACGATGATGCCGATTTTAAAGCTGCGTATGAAACACCAAATGAGAACGCCGCTGCTTCATTGGAAATATTAACTTCGATAATAGGACGGATGTTTATTGGCGAAAATAAAAAAGCCGAAAAAGCAGATGTAGATGCCTTCATACTACTTATTGTTGAACCCGCTAGGTCAGAACAAATTCGTTTGAAAATGGAACAAAAACTTATGACGGTCGAAAACCCCTTGATAAATCTACATAAGTTGTGGGGGGCCGCACAGCACTGGCAAAAGGGAAGGGGTCCTAAAACTAGAGATGATGAGATAAAGATGGAAGAAGCGATAAACGCGCTTTGATTAATTAGTGAACTCGTCTCGTCAGATTAAACTAGGGAGCGTTGGCGGTATAACTTTGCGCTGAAAGCAAGGTTATTCGAGGATATAGGCCAAGGTCTAAAAATGCCAGCGCTTAATGTTCGTAAAAAGCAAACTTTCAAGTTATAAATTGGTGACAACGTCATTTAAAATGATATGAAGAATAATAGTTTTATACAAAACCAGGAACTACCTTACCTGACAAATCTTACCTGCTCCAATTAACCAGCTCATCTAGACTAGACGTTTCGAAATGGAAAGTAATGCTTAATACAAAACCATTTTTCTCGCTTTAGTTTTTTAGTGGTTAATAAGCGCCTATATAGGTTGTCTGTGGGCAAGTTATCAATGGTGCTATTGGCTAATAAACAGGATATTTAACTGAAGATTAAAACGGCAGAAAAAACAAACCAGCCAGACCTAGGCTTACAATTTAATGTACCGGCTAGTAATAGAGCGTAATTAAATTGCTAAAGACCTATACCCCAAATAATTGGAGACAACAAGTTAATAAGCGAATTCAATCCCTTGAGCTTAGCTCACTATGAGACAAGGGGGAATAAGCCTAGTCAACGCAACTGCGTATTCAGGTAACAAGGGGGATATGGGTTGCACCTATATCGTTAGTACAAGCAAATATAATTTAAATATAAAAAAGAGGATAACAGGATGAGTGTTTCTGTTGATGCGTCACTTAAATTGAACTTAGGTACCGATAAATATGATATTACGCTGGGTATTCCAGCTGTAGCTCCTGATAAGGACAATCCATATATTTTTAAAGTCGACTCGGTTGAAGGTACGAATAAAAATACTTTGTTAGGTATCGCTGTAGGGGATGACAAACATTATTATGCTAAGGTAGCTCCACCGAAGAGTGCTTTAAATAGCGTGAATGAAATAGATGATGTGTCTATAACGGTAATAAATGGTTGGTCAGATAAATCTCATATTCCCGGGTACTCTGATCAGGACAGTTCTGATCCGGGCAGTGGTGCTGGTAGCAAACATCAAGATGCCCAAGGCGACGATACTGGCCAAGGACAACAGAAGGGAGGTAGTGCCCCCGCCAACTCAGCTACTCCATCAAAAATGCAGAAAAACCCTAGCCCCAAAAATAATGGGGAATAGAAAATATAGTTAATCCGTTCAAAACTAATAGAAAGTTCAACCAGCGCTTTTGGTTAAAGCGCTGTAACTTATTGATGTAATTAGCTGAGCAAAAAAACACCTTTAAAGCTCAAGTTTTAAAGGTGGTTTTTCGAAGGTGATAAAGCTAGGTTCTAGTGCCAAATATTGAACTTATCTTCTATTTATGAGTTGAATTGCTTGAAAATGTTTGCAGGAGAAGGGAATTGTCACTAAGTTCATTTCTTAAAATTGGCTTTAATATTGGCACAGAGCGTAATTTATTCCAGGTGTCTGCAAACTTAGTCAGAACAAACAAAGAAGTTGATATTGTAGCGACTTACAAGGGAGAAGAATTTGAAATTGGTTACACCCCTGAACAAAGAATAACAGCTAAGTGGGTAGTTAAAGGTCAAGGTAAATACCTGTCCTTAAAAGAAATTGCAAATTTCTTTGGTATTGATATTCCGGATTTACCTAAGAAACTAAATTTAAATTTGAAATCGGCTTCATTTACCTATGATTCAACACGCTCAATTATAGTAATGGAAGCTGAATCGCTTAAATACGGTAAGGCGGTACTAGTTGCCCGAAAAAATAGCCAGCAGCACTGGGAGTTCTACTTCGGGATTAAGGTTGATAATACGATAAATCTGTCGAACTTGCCTTTGATCAAGCAAGAACTTGACCCTAATGAAACACTTGCGATCAAAGAATTACAGGTATTAATTACGACAATTAAGCTGACTCCAAATGACGACTCTGTGCGAGGAAGTATTAAGCAGATCAATGAACTTATTGCTCCTGAATACCCTAAGCTACCACTGAGCCTGACTAATCAGGTAGCTGTTACAGCCGTACTCGACCTTGCAGGCGATACTGTTCCATTAGCTATAGGGGCAAGTAAAGGCTCTGCTTCTGACGTTAATAATAACAGAACAACAGCTGTGCTCCCCTCAAGCAGTAACAATACGCCGCATAAGGGAAATAAAGACGTTGGCGCTCACCCTGCTAACCATGCTGCTGATGGAACGACTTGGTTTGAAGTACAAAAAAACTTCGGTCCTGTTCACGTTCAAAAGATCGGTATCAAATATCAGCACGACAAGTTGTGGTTCCTAGTAAACGCTTCACTTGATGCAGCTGGCCTTGATATCTCTGTTATTGGTTTATCGATTGGTTCTTCGTTGGCTGATTTTTCTCCCCAGTTTAATATCGAAGGACTTGGACTGTCGTATCAGGAGCCCTCTTTGACTATATCGGGCGCCTTTGAGAAAATTCCACTCAAGGCACCTGTCATTATGGCCTTCTCTGGCTGTGCCATTGTACAAACTGAAGAAATGGGTATAACTGCGATAGGATCTTATGCCGAGTTTGGCGATCATTCATCGATGTTTTTATTCGCTGATGTAAAAGGTGATTTTGGCGGGCCGGGGTGCTTTTTTATTACGGGACTTTGTGGAGGTTTAGGTTATAACAGTAAGCTGCGAATACCCAAGCAGAATGAAATCTATCAGTTTCCATTTGTTAAAGCAACATTGCCCAGTGCAAATCCTGGCGATAAGACGACCCCAAGTAGTGTATCAAGTGAGCTGTCTGATAATGCGTGGATAACCCCCTCAGCAGGTGATATGTGGATCTGTGCTGGTTTGCAGTTCACCACCTATGAGATGATTAATTCAACTGCAATGTTGATAGCTGAACTTGGCAGCAAGTTTCAACTCGCGTTAGTGGGCCAGTCCAACGCCAGGTTTCCTCTGGATGGTAACGAAGTCTATGCCTATATAGAATTGCAGCTTGAAGCCTTATTTGAACCTAAAGACGGCTATGTTTCCTTTACAGCCGTATTATCGCGAAACTCTTATTTGTATGATCCTGATTGTCACTTGACTGGTGGATTTGCAATGGAATATTGGTTTGGTGAAAACCAGCATGCTGGTGACTATGTACTAACGCTGGGTGGATACAGCCCTTACTTTAACATACCTAAACATTATCCCAGTGAACCCAGGCTGGCATTTAACTGGGCTGTAGACTCATCTACGTCTATTTCAGGCGGAGTGTACTTTGCGCTAACCCCCGCAGCTATTATGGCCGGTGGGACATTAGATATACGTTTTCATGATGGTAAGTTAAAGGCCTGGTTTACTGCCCATGCTGATGTTCTCGTCTGGTACCACCCGTTTCATTTTGTTGCTGATGTTGGTGTTGATATTGGTGCTTCATACAAGTTATTTGGTAAGACATTTAGTGTTGATCTTGGCGCAGATCTCACACTTTGGGGACCCGCTACAGGGGGTAAAGCCAAAATACATTGGTGGGTGATCTCATTTACCGTAGAGTTTGGCGCGAGTGCTACTCAGTCGAGCGGTATACTAACTTGGCAACAGTTTGCCAAGCTTCTGCCTGCCAAACAGAGCGCTGTTAAAATAACTCCTTCGAAAGGGTTAGCGACGGCATCCAATAATAAGATGGAAGAGGCTGCTTGGACTGTAAGAAGTGAAGGTTTTCAGTTCATAACCCGAGCCAGTATGCCTATCACTGAGCTATATCTTGGTGATGCTAATAACCCTAGATATAAAAAAGATAAAGTTAATATCAAGCCTATGGCACAAGCTGAGTTGGTTTCTAGTCAGGTGCTGCGTATTTACAAGGAGAGTGAAATTGGGGCGGGGAAAGAAGATGTCAATCTAACTTCATGGTGTGATGAAGGCGAGGTGGCAGCAATTTACGCTAACTTACCGAGTGCATTGTGGGGGAGTGGCGAGTACAGCATGGCTGACCACCTAATTGAAGATCAACTTATTGGCTTAAAGGTAACAGTCCCAAAAGCCAAGCCAGGAAAAAGTACAGGGGTGATCAAGCGTAAATTTCTGCAATCTGATCCGCTAGCGCCGGGCGAGAATCCATTGTTTACGCAAACAAGATTAACAACAGATAGCACGACCCAACTCGTTAACGAAATACCTGACCTCTCAGCAACTGAAATAAGCCAACAACAGAGTTTATTGGCATCATTAAAACGGATGAACTTAAAAAACTTAGCTGGTGTTGATTTTGCGAAACTTCCACTTAAGTCAGAAACTAAAGTAAGCGTAGAGTCTTTTTTATTAACGAGCTGATAACGCTTAATTTAAACAGGTTTTTATCTATGAACGAAGCCAATGGCACCGGTCTTACGGTGGAAGATGTAGAGTTTTTTGACAATTATGTTCCGGCGTTAGATGACGGTAACTATACCATAGAAGTTACGTCTAAACTTGCTGGCTTAGAAGAAGCTGATAGCTATTTTAGTACACCTATTAGTCAAGCGTTTCAGGTTAGAGGGCCTCAGTTTTCTTTACCAGTAAGTGAGATCCATAGCTGTTACCCACCGATAAATAGTAACTCAACTTATGACCAATACTTGCCTAACTTGGTCTTTAACCGAAGAATCCTGCCGTGGGAGCGTTCCTTTAAACCAGGTGAAATAGTTAATGAGCAAAATGACAGCAGAATACCTTGGTTATGTCTATTGGTATTTAAAGAAGGGGAGATTGATGTTTATAAATCAACGCAGTCCTCATTGAAAACGATTAAGGTGGCAGATTTTTTTGATCAGACAGACGAAGATTCGCTAAAGCCAGAGATCAATCGGGACTCGATACCTTTAGATATATTAGCTTCCAGCTGTAGTTATATCTCAATTAAGGCTGAGGTTTTTCAAGCTTTGGCACCTAAAATTGATGAACTACGCTATTTGGCTCATGTCAGGCAGGTGGATATAAGTGCACAGGCCATTAGTGATACAGAAAGCGGTAACTGGTTTAGTGTGATTAGCGGTAATCGATTGTTAAAAACGACGGGGCAAGCAGGTCAACGCTTCTACGTACACCTTGTATCCCTTGAAGGCTATTATAATTTAATGAAGGATTACTCATCCTGGCCAAAGCAACATTCTACGCCCGAGCGGGGTAAAAACATAAATTTGATCTCCTTGTATAACTGGTCATTTTTATCACAACCCGAAACTCTAAACTTTAAGCAGCTGGTTGAGAATTTTGCTGAGCAATCAAAAAAAACATCGCTCCTGCGGATAGAATCGCAAGCGGATAATAACCAGGTTTTCCAACAACGGCTAAAAATGGGGTCTGTCCCTATGAGGCACGATACAGCTAGCGGTGAAAAAACTATCGCCTGGTATCGCAGCCCCTTAGTGCCTGTTGTTGTTCCACCGCTACCTAGACCCGATCCTGGGTATCATTTCCCATCCGCGGCATCGCTGATGAATTACGACAGTGCTACAGGCTTGTTTGATCAAACGTATGCGGCTGCTTGGTCTATGGGACGGGCACTTGCTTTGGCAGATGTTGTTTTCTCTCAATCCTTATTGCGGCTTAGGCGTAAATCTTATGCTGTTATTGGCAAACTTATGGATAGATTACCCGAAATGAGTAACGAAACTGAGCAAGATTTCAATAAGTTAATAAACTCTAGCGCAGTTCGCGATGCAATCAAAAATCAGGTGTCTGGAGAGCTAGGATCTCTAATTTCCGCTATGATGACTAACCCGGATCACGCTTTGAACGGCCAATTTATATCGGACGAACAAATTCCAGCAAATAAATCTATCGAAAAGAAACCTGTTGAGTTGATAAAGCAATTTTTGTCATCCAGTCAGGTTCAGGTATTTCTGAAAGAAGAAATTAAAACTGATTTGTTAGCTATAGCTGAATGGTTGGCAAGAAAACAAGCGTTATACGATGTGCCCTTTAATCATCTGGTTCCGGAGCAGTCAATGTTACCGGTAGAGTCTTTGCGCTTTTTCTACCTTGACCAAAATTGGCTGGATGTGTTGGTAGATGGTGCATTAAGTATAGGTATGCAAACATCTAAAGACGCTTTTTATACTCGGGCCATGCGAGGAATACTCAATGACGCTATTGCTACTGAATTGCAATTCATTCGTGACAAACTAATGGGAAGCGGCGCAGGTGATACGGATACAGCTGATGGTAAAAATACTATGTGTGGCATATTACTTCGTTCATCTGTGGTGTCAGGTTGGCCAGGCCTGGCTGTTAAAGCTTATAAAGGTAACGCCTTAACAGGGCAGCAGCTTAAAACTATACGTATGGAGCGCCTGTCTCCCAGTGTACTGCTTTGTATTTTCCTGGATATTCCAGACACTATTACTTTGGCCGAGCCTTCACAGGGATTGTGTTTTGGCGTTGAGGACGACAACATTATTCAACTTAGGAAACTAACTGAGTCCGTTGGTAAACCTACTGGGATAAACTTCCCAGATTCAGGCTCGTTCGCATCTTTTTTTCGGTCAAACACAATTGGCGTCGGTGATGATGTACTCAATATCAATGACGGTAAAAAAAGCCTGGTTCAAACAATGACAAATAGTCAAAACCTTGATCAACCTATCACGCCTGGACAATTTGCCCTGCAAATGGTGAAAGCACCCGAAGCAATTTCATTCATTTCAAAAACAAGCTTTGCTGGAGATACAAATGACTGACACACTCTTTGTACCTATGGACGTTCAGGCTTTGCTGGTTAATGACGAAGTAAGAAAAGGGCAGAATTTTCAGCGTTGGCAAGCTGACTATGGTTCTTTGAACCACTACATCAGCCCCACCCCAAAACCTTTTTCTGGGACTAGCGAATGGAATGAAGACCCTAAGGCAAATGGCATCTATTTAAAATGGACACTACCTCATGCACTTCGAACAGGCAAACACACCCAAAATAACGCCGAGACCAAATACTCTTTGGTTCCCAATCGTTGGTTAGTTGTACGTCACTATGGTGATAAAAGTGAAAGGGAAGCTAAAGCTTGGGTTGTAGAAAGTGACTTTCTTGATCCTGAAAACGCAACTTCACCTTATATTGACCCAAAGTCGAAAGAGGGGCAAGCAACCTACATAGGGAAAAAGGTCGATCTTAATTATTGGCAAGAAGTCGCCGATCAGGATTTATTTTTGACGGCAATAGGGCCTGATGATTTAACATTTTCGGTGTTTCAGCCAAGCAATGAGAATGTTTTTTCAATTCATGACCCATTAAGCGATGTCCCAGAGCAAGATGTTATTAGCTATTTGGTTGTTGGTTGGTATTCAGATCCAACAAAAGATATTTTAGCTGATGTAGCCGATCAAGAGGCTTTTCGTGAAAAGTTAAGAGAACTCAATTGGCGACTGGACAACACAACTGGTACTTCATGCGCTCTATCTATATATCATGGCTTTGTTCATAGTATTCAGTGGGATAAAAATGGAGAGATCCCTATATCGGAGCGACCCACTAAGGTGTCCTTATCTTCTCCTGATTCCGAAGTCTCGCTTGCCGTTGGTAATAGCGCAATTGATGCATTAACAGCACTGATAACGCAGCAAGCTAAGTCAAGTGAACAACCGATAACTCCCAGATTGTTGGAAGCTTTCCAATATAATCTATTGCCTTTGCTCGATCTGCCGCAAGGTGAAGATCTGTTAAACCAAGCTATTCATAAGGCCTGGTTTGGCAGCTACCCAGGTGGTTACGAGTGGATTGTGGTAAAAAAAACAAACGATGAGCGTGTTGGAAATGACCAAGCGGCATCTGTTAATACCTCAGCTGATTGGACAGACCCTTATTTACATCCAGCTTGGTTAGATAAGTTAAATCAAACTCAGGCAAGTTATGACGAGAAAGTCAGAGAGTTACATTATTTGCAATGGCAGCTTTATTGCGTGTGGTGGACAAAAGGCAAATATCAAAACCTTTCAGGAATTAAAAAGAAGTATTTAGGAGCACAATACTCTGAGCAAAAGTTTGAGGGTGAGTTAAATGTAAATAAAGCAAACTCTCTGGCTCAAAAAGTTCAAATCAAGCTCGACGAGCTGACGAAACTGTTATCCCGTTTGCCAAAAGATAACGAATTGGAAGTGCGGAGTAACAGTTTAGTTACCAGTAATATGACGTTGCCAAATCAAAATTATCAGCTAAAACGTATTCCCAAAGCGCCATTTTATAAAGCCAATGACCCTGTCGTATTGATTTCTGGTTCCAAAGCATCGGGCACACTAACTGACGATAAGCCGCTTCGCTGTCGATTGTTGAACCAGTTAATTTCGGGGGTAAAACTCGAAAATACCGAGGTGTATAGTACTGCCTTAAAAAACTCAATACCATCGTTAGACTTAAGCCGAGTACCATCTCAGGTAACTTTGCTGCTACAGGAGGCATTTTTTCTCGATCCCAATAATTCCAGTCTTATAGCAACTCAGGTGGAGTCAAGACTTGCAAACTCAGTAAAACATGATCCGATAGGTGTACGACCTGATTTTTCATTAGATAATTGGCAACAGCCTTGGTCACCACTTTTCTTAATGTGGGAAGCCTATTACTACCCAATTAAATATAAAGAAAATAAAAAGAAAAATTGGGAATTTTGCGAACAAGAATATCACCTATCTGATAACAATTTGTCTGAGTCAAAACATATTACGTTAAGTGGTACCACTTTATTAACGCCTAAGAGTCAATTTAATTTTAAGCGTCGATTAGAGGCATTTATCGCAGCCCATCCTGAGTTAGATGCTAAAGAGTTAAGTGAAATTAATAAATTTATCAGTGAAACTGATCATTGGGATTTTCTTTCGCAATCTTTGGATGGCTTTATGTATCAACTGATTTGCCGCGAACATGAAAGAAACACTATCCCAACTTCTGACTGTCCGATTGCCAAATTAGTAGGGGAGCAGTTGTATTTAGTGCCGGAGCTGGGCGATGTTTCTGTTCCTTTTTACGGTTTCCCACAGTCCAAATTTCAACAGTGTCGTGGTGGGCAGTTTTGTTTCGAAAAACTACTGGTGGTTGACAGCTTTGGTCAATCTATCGAACTATCGACAAGCCTAACTTATCTGGAAAATAAACAAATCGTTATCGCGCCTTCTATTAAGGCAAAATTTACCGTGTCAACTGAAGAGGCATATCGCTTTATTCAATTGCCTCCAAGGCTGCTACAACCGGCAAGATTGAATTTTGATTTTGTTTGTGCCGAGAGTGATGAATATTTAATCAGCTTGAATGGCGAAAGGAATCCTGTTTGTGCTTGGATTATCCCCAATCATATCGACAAAACACTTGCTTGTTATGACGCTGAAGGGAAAGCGCTTGGTGCTCTAGGTGTTATTTCTTTGTCTGAGAACGAAAATAGGATCCATTGGATTCCTGCGCCAAATTCTATTTATACCAGCATCGAGAGGATAACCAGCCGCTTTCCCCACCTAGGTCAAATGTTGACTGGATTAATTGAACAGGGGGCTGACGCTTACTATAGTTTTTACCAAACCATTGATGAGACGCTGTGGTCTATTGATCCTTTGGGAGCCAGAAGCGATCAAAACCTCTCCGTTTTAGCGGGGAGACCTTTGGCTTTGGTCAGAGCAAGATTAAAGTATGAATTGGATGGCCCAGCAGTAACCGACCCGAGTTGGCGCTATGTATTTGAACCAGCTAATGTCGAATTTACTGAATATGAATTTCCCGTAAAATTAGGTCAGCTTAAGCTCCAGAATGATGGGTTACTGGGGTATTTTCTCAGTTCTGACTATAGCACATTTAATTGTGTACAGTTACCACCAGAGGTGGGGCAGGCGCCTGCTTATCTTAAGCAAATAAAAAAAGACAACCTTATCGATTTATCTTTCGACAAAGGTAGTGAAGCGTTTATTTCCATGTTGATTGATCCTAGGGCTTCCGTTCATGCGACAAATCATATTTTGCCCGATACAACCTTAGCGTTACCGGAAAAATATGTTCAACCCGCGCTCAGTGCTATGGAAATAATGATTCATGCAGGTCCTTTATTAGCTACCGAGCAGGTGATGAATTCAGTCGGTAACACTGCAAAGGAAAATGTATTAACCCTGATACCAAAACCAGCAGAAACTAATGGTGAATGGCGCTGGCTGCAACATGAAGACGGTGTCTGGAATGATCTTGCGATTAAGCACACTAATGCAAAAGCAAATTTTTCTAACTTAGCTTTAAAACTCCAGACTGGAATACTCAAACTGTCAAATTCTATAAAAACAGGGGAATAAAACAATATGTCAACAACTATTTATAGTGATAATCAAGGATTATTAGATTATGCCATTACAACCAGCCCAAAACCAATCTCGGTCAGTCCAAAAGAGGGCCCCCCGTCCTTGCTTTCACTATGTGTCACTGTTTCAAATAATACAAATGATCCTATATATTGTGACAAGGTCATTTTTACTATACCCATTAGCGATCTTGCTCAGAGTTTAGCCTCCACAGCAGATGGTATTGTATGTCAGGCGGAAGCTGATACCGATTGGAAAATTAGTGAATCTGGACCGGGTGAATATACTGCAACTCCTAAGCGAAAACGGGATCAGAAAATAACAACTAAAGGTCTGGTTTTTCAGTTTTACCATATTCAAGTAAATAAACAGCCCGGCACTTTTACCTTATGGATCACGGAAAACTCTTCTACTGATAACAAAACATTCAGTAACAGAGATAATGCTTTTAACCTGGCTAAATTCCCTTATGGGTTTTATCTGGATGGCTTTACTGCATCAGCACCACAGGTAGAAGATAAAGGCACAGTAACCTTAAGCTGGAATGGTTCTGAAATTGCCGATTATTTTATCCATTTTCAAGATCAGAAGGTTAATGTTTCTGAAGTTCGGAGTTGGACATCTCCTATGTTGGATGAAACTACAACATTCGCTTTGCAAGCACTCTATCAAGGTCTGGGGGAAAATATTGATACCTATATGTACTTGACGGTTATTGTTAACAAGCCCGATTTAACCTGTACTAGTCTTGCCGTTGATAAAGGTGCCAAAATTGAGGGTTCCCTTGCTGTTAAACACGAAATCTCTGGTGTAGGTATTACACCTCCGGGTGGGATTATTATATATGGTGGACGTATAGAAACCTTTGACGAAAATGGTAAAGGAAAGTTAGGAACAAAAACTGAGGGATGGCAAATCTGTAATGGAGAAAATGGGGCTCCTGATCTCCGGGATAGGTTTATTGTGGGTGCTGGGAGTTCTTATAACTCAGGTAGCACTGGTGGTGACAAGGAAGTAACTTTGACTGAAAAACAGCTACCTCCTCATCGTCATACTGATGAAAGTTCAGCGCCTATATATGTAAATACCAATGGAGAAACATATAAATTAGTTTATTCCAAATTTAGCTATAAAGACACTGATAGTGGCCGTAATGTTGCCTGCTTTCAAAATGTTACATCATCAAAAACAGACTACATCCAAGCGGAGGTTTCTCATGCGAGTGCAGGTGGTGGGAATGCATTTGATAATCGCCCTCCATATTATGCTCTGTACTATATTATGAAGATGCCCAAAAACAATCTAAAGCCAACGGAGTACCTTGCACCCGGAGAGAGACTTGTTTCTGCTAACGGTCAATATGAAATGGTATTTCAGGGTGACGGTAATTTGGTTATCTACACTATTGATAGTGGTGATATCATACATAGCTTTGGTACCAACTGCGATAATCCCGTAAAGGCTGTTATGCAGAGTGACGGCTATTTTGTTGTTTATCGAAAAGACGCGAATAAAGAGAAGTCAGTTGATTTTAGTAACCCCAAAGAAGGCGCGTTAGGTGTATGGGCAGAAGGCAGTAATCCGACCTTAACCTTAAAAGATGATGGAACGGTAGAGATAATAAACAGTAAAGGCATAGAAACTTATCCTGCCACTTAATAGTGGATAGAGTCTTGCTAATCAGAACCCATATTCCATACCAACGGCGTTACAAAATCTTTATATGTAAATCTAGTTTGAAATTACTCTTCAAGAATAGAAAACCCTCCTGATTATTGGATTAGTCACGGCGTTTTTTCAAGGTGGTTGTCACTAATTTGTACTGTATCCGTCTGGTGAGCAACAGCTAGCTTAAACTAGCGTTCCAAGAATAGGGAGGTAAGGGTAAAGTCCGTTGTGGGTTTTTAACAGGTGTTATGGGCAATGAATAAAATTCATATTAAAAATGAAAACGAATTTAAATAGGAGAAATAATGGCTAGATATAAAGTACGTATTAGACCTGGAAGTGATATGAAAGAACTAGGTTTTAAAAGTGATTTTGAAACCAAAATAGATGTTAATGACAACGAAAATATAGCTGATGAAGCTGCTATGGTGTGGTACAACCATCTAGAATTTAATGAAAGTGCACCAAACAGTGAAGACTTTTACAGGGCAATTTTAACATGTTCTTTCGAATGGCGGGAAATTTAATAGTTTGGTTAATTTGTACTAGCTCAGACTTGACTGACAGTTACTCGTTTTTCAATCGGTGACTGACAGTTTAGACTTGACCTCAACTCTTCTCAGCCCAAATTTGCAATAACCTTTTTTGTAACAATCAAAAATATAGACTTGGCACTACAACAGCCAAGCTTCCAAGAAATAAAACACACCAATTTTCCATAATTAAGGAATATAAATGCGCCAGATACATATTTTAAATAACAACAGCAATATCTTAGTAGAAAAGTTTGATGACAGAACTTTGTCCGATAGTGCGAAAAAACTTATAAGTGAAATAGCGAAAACAAATGATAAATATATCGATATTCAGTCGATAAAGCTTAGTGTTTTAGTTGAAGTCTCGAAATACTTCGATACAGAAATGGGGGTTGCTAAAAGTCAAGGCTGGCTTCATTTGATCAAGGGCAGAGCAGCTAGTGGAGATAAGGTTGGTAGAGTGTCTTTAAGTGATGGACCCGCTGGTGCTACGATGCTGATCCATACCCACCCTACATGGCAAAACTACCGTTCGCATTTCGAGCAGGATTTAGCTGTAGCCGAAGAAGAGGTTATGGAAGCGGTGGTTAATTGGAGCGAGCAGATTGTTGTATATGCTAAAGGCGAAATCAAAAATAAAAAAGATAGTTCAGGCAGTGGAAAATTACAGGCATTGAAGTATGGCGATGAATTTTATCCTAATTTTATTAATATTAATGGAATAATTCAACCGTAACCGCTGTTTGTGTGCGTTATGAAAAGCGAGGGCGGCCAGTACACCGAGCTAAATCGGTAGACGGTTGGAGGTGACAGCCCGCTATTTTGTAAGACCTAGTACCTTCTAGAGGCTTTCATCATACCCCCGGTTTTGCTGGTGTGATGGTTGAGTTTGGATCAATAATCGGGACACCCACTTTTCTGGCGCATCGATAATCTTCGACTAGACTTTTGAAAACGGAAATTTTAACCAGTCTAGGAGAAACAATGCCCAAACCGAGGGAGCAGCAGATTAGTTTGAGCGACACACCGTATTATCACGTGTGTAGTCGTGTGGTAAGAAAAGCCTTTTTATGTGGGGTTGATGAAAGTAGTGGGGTTAACTACGAACATCGCAGAGCGTGGGTTGAAGAGCGCATCCATCAACTATCACAAGTGTATTCTATTGATATTTGTGCTTATGCGGTAATGCACAATCATCTTCACCTTGTCCTTCATGTTAATGTAAAACAAGCCAAGACTTGGTCAGATTGGGAAGTCGCAAGTCGTAGGCATAAATTGTTCAAAGGCACGATATTAACCCAGCGATTTGCAAGGCAAGAGTCATTGCAAAGCTTTGGATTGGAAACGGTTGAAAGTAGTATTTCAATATATCGTGAACGATTAGCTGATATCAGTTGGTTCATGCTCTCGCTCAATGAATTCATCGCGCGCAAAGCAAATGCGGAAGATAATTGTACAGGCAGGTTTTGGGAAGGACGCTTTAAATCACAAGCTTTGCGCGACGAAGCTGCGTTACTTGCTTGTATGAGCTGCGTTAATTTAAATCCTGTTAGAGCGAAAATTGCCACGACACCAGAGCAGTCAGACTTTACAAGCATTCAATTACGAGTGAGACCCGCATTAAAAGGTGAACAACCGAAAGTGCTGGCAAAATTCATCGGAAATGAACATGAAAGCAAAATAAAAGGGTTACCATTTAGTTTGGCAGATTACTTAACACTCGTGGATGCCACAGGCCGCGTAATAAGAGACGATAAACGCGGTGCCATTGAAGCACAAACTAAACATATTCTCTTACAGTTAAATATCTCGGAAGATAACTGGCTAAAAATCGCCACGGAATTTGAGCGAGTATTTAGTGGTGCTGTGGAGGCACCAGATAAACTAAGTGAATATTATGGTAATATAGGATTATCGCGCCGTCATGGAATATCCAGCAGTGTTAAGTGGTTGAACACAGGGTAGTTTTTCACGTTAAGTAAATACGTCAAATCTCCACCATAGTACTTGGGCTTTTGATTTAAGTCCTGTATTCCTATTGCCGAAAGTTACTGAAACATTAAACATTCGTCGAAGAAAGGCGAGCATTTAACTCTAATAAACTAATTCAAAGAAAAACTTGTACGAGTTATAACAAATAAACTGCTTTAGTCGAGAATTCTCTAACGGTGGGTGGCTAACTTCAATTCAGAAGGGCTTGAACTAATTCTTGCACAGTTAACTTGAGATCAAAAAAAAGCGCAATTGGTTTCAACTATTGCGCTTTTTTATCGGGTGAGCCCATTTAAATAATATTTACGACAAATTCGGGCGCTTTCTAAAACGCAATAATCCCATTATTCCTGCAGCAAATATGGCAAGTGTGGATGGTTCAGGTACGCTACCTGCTTGATTATTTCTCACGAGCAAACTGCCCATTTATACGAATATTACTTAAGCCATGTAGTCTAATAGCAAAAGTAATGATACTTATAAGCAAGAGAATTACTATAGGCGGCTCTGTTACCTTGATTGCTTGTCTTGATAATAGTCGAACATTAATTAAATTGGCCTCACCTACCTCAAAATCGTTCATGTTATTTGCTAAACTATATCTCCATGTGAATATGTCTACATTACTTTCATAACCACCACTTAATCCAAATAAGCTACTGTAAAATTCGATTGCAAAATATTCCTCAAATACCCAACTCAAAAGGCGTCGGTGCCCCTCTCCATAAATGCTGCTATGAACCATTCCTTTCGCACCAAAGTCGACGTTGCCGCCATCAGCCGTTAATCGAGGGATATCAATGAAGTCAGGGAAGGAAAATTCAATATCTGTTGAATAAAAATATTGAACCAAGCCTTCATAAGTTCTATTACAATTAAGATTAGGGATAACGGCTGGATCTGTACATAATGGCAATGAAGTATCACTAAAGTAATCCTCTCTTATGGGACCTACCTCTTGATATTTAACGTTAAACTCAATCGAATCGCCTGCTGAATACAAGAAGTAATCTCCTCGTACATCTGCAACATCCATACTCCACTTTTCTACAACTAATGTTGCAAAGGCTTGGACTGAAATAAAAAAACTAATAAATGGTACGACTATTATTAATCTAAGGCTGTTCTTTAGCATTACTTTTCCTTATAAAAAAAACAAATCAATGCAAATAAATGGGATCACAAATAAATGGGGCCAGGTACTGAGCTATCCCCACAAAAATATTCTTGAGTAATGAGGGAACATTCATAGTGTTTGGTGATCTGATCAATCGCCAAACCAACCAATATCAACCAAAACCACTATGAATGCCGATACTATTTTGAATCAGATCGTTAGCTTTGTCACTCCAACAATCCATAAAACTCGAAGAAATGCTGTGATAGCTTGCATTAAGAGCCTGATGTATGGGGCAGACGCTAGTGTCACGAGTATTGGCCGTGGCATTCAAACTAATGCCTATGAAAAACACAATATAAAACGAGCAGACAGGTTACTTTCAAACCAACGGTTATTGTCCGAACTTCCTTTAATATACAAAGCACTTTGTCAGTGGCTGGGTTTGATATCTTCAGAGCCAATTATTCATGTTGATTGGTCTGATTTAGATCCGAATAAGCGCCATTTTCTAATTAGAGCGTCACTATTATTTTCTGGACGGTCACTAACCCTTTATCAGGAAGTGCACGACTTAGGTTCTAAGGAAAAGCCTGCAACACACAAAGTCTTTCTTGGCACATTAGCCCAAATGTTAGGGCAAGATATTAAACCAACAATCGTCACAGATGCAGGGTTTAAAGTGCCATGGTTTCGTCAAGTATTAAACTTAGGTTGGAACTATGTTGGCCGAGTTCGTAAGCCTAATTTCTATCGCGTTCAAGGAGTTGAGTGGCGATGCATTAGTCACCTTTATCAGTTAGCTTCACCAACGCCAAAAGTACTTGAAGGTCAGTTATGCCGCTCGAATACGCTAGCGACTAATTTGGTGTTGTTTAAGGATAGAATGAAAGGACGTGTATCGCTTGGTTGCGCAGGACAAAGGCGAATGAATAGTAATGATAGAAAGTATTCGAAAAGTGCTAAAGATCCTTGGTTGCTAGCAACCTCACTGTCTTCAACCTCTACTCTAGCAAAGCGAGTCGTGAATATTTACAGTTCAAGAATGCAAATAGAAGAAGCGTTTAGAGACATGAAATCCCAGCAGTTTGGTTTGGGTTATATGGTCAATAAAAGTAAAAAATTACCGCGCGTATCTATATTGGTGATGCTGGTAAGCTTAGCCAATTTTATACTTGTAATGATAGGGTTATCACTTGATACATCGGGTAAAACAAAGCATTTCCAAGCAAATACGGTAAGATATAAACGAGTACTATCCTTCCATACACTTGGTATAAGGGCTGTAAGAAATAGGCGATTCAAAGTGACGGTAAGGCAATGGAAAAACACCTTAGATCGACTATCTGAATATATTCAGGGAGCCGACTATGATGTCATTTGAATTTCGTGGGGATCTCTCAGTGCCTGACCCCATTAAAACGATATTTACGATAAATCTTGGCGCTTTCTAAAACGCAATAACCCTATCATTCCAGCAGCAAATATTGCGAGTGTGGATGGTTCATGTACGCTAACGGCTTGATTATTTCTTACAAGCAAACTTCCCATTTCACTTCGACCTTCGCTTTTTAATTCTGTCCAATTGTCATCATGGTGTCCCATATTCGCGCCATATATATCACTAATGAAGCCAATAGGGCCACTTCCTTGCAGGTACGATGTTTCGGTAGTGTTTGTTAAAACATTATAGGCATTGAAGTCACTATAATAGCTATCTGCGTAGAATATCGTTGCACCGCAGGTTTGTAACTCGTCGGTTGAGCATTCAAAGTCATCACCATAAATAAAATAAGAATAATCTTGGCTAGTAAAAATCGCGCCGGTTTCTGTATTATCTATCCGATCGGCTCCATAGCCAGTATCAAATGCAAGCCCGCCAAAATTTTCGATAAACCACTTTGAACCGTCAGCGTTACCAGAACTGCCGCCAGAATACACACCATCCCACAATGAATTTATTAAAATCTCAACCTCTGCTCTAGTTGCAAAGCGCCAATCATCTGCCGCCCAGGTAGTACCGAAACGGTCGGTAAAGCCATTTTCAATGTCATTGCGACTAAATCCAGCAGTATGATCTAGCGTCATCCATTCTAAGCCCTGTAAGTCAACCGACTTACCTTCGTCCGTAAAATGATCACCTGAAATGATGCTCGCAGAGGCTGTATTTGTTACTAATAGAATAGAGGTTAAAGCCAAAAATTGACGAATATTTGATTTCATTAGAATATCCTTTTCATTGATTTAATTGATAATTTGTTAACTTAACTTTCAATACTTCCTTTATATTTATACATTAATTGACGACATTAAATTATTCAAGACGAATAATCTTGTGTTTGAATTCATTCTTAAATAAATCACAGAAGCACTTTTTAATGGCATCTTTAATATTTTCCACTCTGAATAAAAATGAAGCTCAACAATTCTATATGTTATTAGGCAGAAGTCAGCGCGAGAAAGCACCATATATACATCTTGCGACTATTCATTTTCATGGCGTATACAGTAAATAATCACCAATAGTGTATAGTTATTGATTTTCTTCACATTGAATTATGGAAGATTTTACTTATCCCTTATTTTATAAGGCATTGGACGTTATTTTTAATTTAATCCTTGCTATAATATTGCGCAAAATTTCTCAAAAAGAGCGCATGTTTTGGACAATATTCAGCAATATCTTCAATCAACTGGTGACTTCCTTTCAATCACTCGCAAGTACGAGTATCAACTGCCAGAAACGTTTACATTCACATTGCACGAAGCGAATCCTGTTAAAGCGACTAAAGTTTCGGTAATTGAAACGGGTCTCATTTGCTTTGAGCCAGTTGGCAGAGCAACCGGTAAAGATATTGTTTTGTCGAGCGGTGTACATGGTAATGAAACAGCGCCTATCGAGATTTGCACGGAACTCATTCAAAAACTCATTTTAGGTGAGTTGATCGTTTCTGAGCGGGTATTATTTATATTCGGCAATCCAGCGTCGATGAATATTGCGGAGCGTTTCGTTGATGAAAATATGAATCGCCTTTTCTCTGGCGGACATTCACAAGATCAAGGGCAGGGAGCGGGCTTAATCAACAAAGAACGCCACCGTGCACTTTTACTTGAAAATACGGTACGTGACTTTTTTGAGCAAGGTGGTCCTGCCGAAGCGCGTGAACGTTTCCATTACGATTTACATACCGCAATTCGTGGTTCTAAAAACGATAAATTTGCTGTTTATCCATTCTTGCATGGAAAGCCACGCAAAAAAGAACAACTGCAATTCATGTTAGCGTGCGGCGTGAACACCATATTGTTATCAAACGCGCCAACCACTACATTCAGTTATTTCTCGTCGAATGAATTTGGCGCCGATGCCTTTACGGTTGAACTGGGCAAAGTAAGACCATTTGGTGAAAATGATATGAGCAAATTTGTCGACGTGAAAGAAATGCTGACGCGCTTTATTACGGGTCAAGACTTGCAGCTCAAGCCATATGATAAAGCAGACTTTCATTTGTATAAGATTTATCAAACGATTAATCGTACGCAGGAAAAATTCTCACTTACCTTTGCTGACGACGTAGAAAACTTCTCTGATTTTCCTGCGGGCAGTGTTATTGCGATCGACGGTGAGGAAGAAATTAAAACCAAAGTAGATGGCGAAGCTATAATCTTTCCCAATGCTAACGTCGCCATTGGTCAGCGTGCGATGCTAACTGTTATCCCAACTGATCTTGACTAAGTAGCTACAACGCCTGTTTTGTGTTCGTATTTAACAGACAGGCGTCTCTAGTTTCTATTTCTTTCTCTCTTTATTCATTTCTTTCTTTTCCATATTCAATTCTTGTCAATACAAATACATTGACGAATAAAAATGCCATCTCGCTGACTTTTTATTTGTTACTTCACTGAACTGCCTCGTTATTTTCGGTAACCAATCATTAACACTTGTATTCTCTTTTTGATGAAATCTTTTTAATTAACAACGTGTTACTATGTTCTTACTTCTTTTTTATTGGAAATTTATTGACCATTTAGTCACGCTATTTTCGAGCGTATTCGTGATTAAAAACTTGTATTTCAGTTTACGTAAAGGTAAAGTCTGAACGATTATTACAAACAACGTACGATAATAACGCGGCAAATGTACTTGTTATAATGGCTGACTATACTGGTTAGTCATGAGTATGTATTGTCGACCTTGATTTCAAGGAACATAAAAAGAGAAGGCTATGAACACTGAAATATATAAAGAAAGCCCTACGGTGCATGAAGCGGCTTTTATTGATGGTCATTCAGTTGAAATCCCCATCCTCAAAATCTTACAGCAAGATGGCACAGTTTATGACGGTGCACAATTACCCGATATTGACCAAGAATTAGCAACAAAAATATACAAGTCATTGGCTTTTCATCGTGTGCTTGATGAGCGAATGATTGCTGCGCAGCGTCAAGGCCGAATTAGCTTTTACATGGCGGCACTTGGCGAAGAAGCAACAACGGTTGGTGGCGCGGCAGCGTTAGAACCACAAGACATGATCATGGCGCAATACCGTGAGCAAGGTGCGTTAATTTATCGCGGATTTAGCCTTGAAAACTTCATGAACCAAATGTTCAGCAATGAAAAAGACTTAGGTAAAGGTCGCCAAATGCCAATTCACTATGGCAGTGCTGAACTTAACTATATGACAATTTCTTCGCCACTTGGTACGCAAATCCCACAGGCGTCAGGTTATGCTTATGGCCAGAAACTTGAAGGCAAAGATGCGGTAACGATTTGTTATTTCGGTGAAGGTGCAGCGTCTGAAGGCGATTTTCATGCCGGCTTAAACATGGCAGCGGTGCATAAAGCACCTGTTATTTTCTTCTGCCGCAACAATGGTTACGCTATTTCAACACCTGCTGATGAGCAATATATCGGTAATGGTATTGCATCACGTGGCGTAGGGTATGGCATCAAAACCATCCGCATTGACGGCAACGATATTTTAGCGGTACTTAAAGCAGTACAACTTGCACGTAAACACGCTATTGAGCATGCAGAGCCTGTATTAATTGAAGCGATGTCATATCGTTTAGGTGCGCACTCTACGTCAGACGATCCTTCTGGTTATCGTACACGTGAAGAAGAAGCTAAGTGGCACGCACATGATCCTATTTCTCGTATGAAGAGTTGGATGCTTGCACAAGGTTGGTGGACAGAAGAGCAAGACACGGCAACCTTTGAAAAGATGCGTGAAGAAGTACTAGCTGCGGTTAAAGTGGCTGAAAAAATTGATAAGCCACCATTAGAAGATTTAGTGTCAGATGTGTACGATCAAGTGCCTCCACACCTGCAAGCGCAATATGAAGCCGTGAAAGAGCATATCAAAAAGTATCCTGAAGCATATCCGTTTACCGCAGGGAGAATTAAATAATGGCACAAATGAACCTATTACAAGCGATCAACAATGCGCTTGATATCGCTATGGCGGAAAACGATCGTGCGCTATGTTTTGGTGAAGACGTTGGCCACTTCGGTGGTGTATTCCGTGCAACTAGCGGCCTACAAGAAAAATATGGTAAGTCTCGTTGTTTTAACACCCCACTAGTTGAGCAAGGTATCATTGGTTTTGCCAATGGTTTAGCTGCTCAGGGCAGTACGCCAATTGCTGAAATTCAGTTTGCTGATTATATCTTCCCAGCGTTTGACCAAATCGTAAATGAGTCGGCTAAATTCCGCTATCGTAGCGGTAACGAATTCAATGTAGGCAAGTTGACAATTCGTACACCATACGGTGGCGGTATTGCGGGTGGTTTATATCATAGCCAATCACCTGAAGCTTATTTTGCTCACACACCAGGTTTAAAGCTTGTTGTGCCTCGTAACCCATATCAAGCGAAAGGCTTGTTATTGGCGTCAATTCGTGACGACAACCCAGTGATTTACTTTGAACCTAAACGTTTATACCGCGCATCAGTAGGTGAAGTACCTGAAGAAGACTACCAATTACCAATTGGTAAAGCAGAAGTCATGCAAACAGGTAGTGACATCACGTTGTTAGCGTGGGGCGCTCAATTAGAAATCGTTGAAAAAGCGGCTGCTAAAGCGTCTGAAGACGGTATTTCATGCGAAATTATTGACTTACGTACTATTCTTCCATGGGACGTTGAAACCGTTGCAAACTCTGTACTTAAAACGGGTCGTTTATTGGTTAGCCAAGAAGCGCCAATTACGGCAGGCTTTGCGAGTGAAATTGCAGCAACTATTCAGCAAGAGTGTTTCTTGCACTTAGAGTCTCCAATTGAGCGCGTATGTGGTTTAGATACACCATATCCGTTATCGCTTGAGCGTGAATACGCACCAGATCACTTAAAGATCTACGAAGCAATTAAACGCAGCGTTAACTACTAAGGTGAGAAAAATGAGTATTGATTTTATTTTACCCGACATTGGCGAAGGTATCGTCGAATGTGAATTAGTGGAATGGTTAGTAAGCGAAGGCGACACCATTGTTGAAGATCAGCCAATCGCTGACGTAATGACAGACAAAGCATTAGTGCAAATCCCTGCGATGCACTCAGGCATTGTTGATCGTCTTTATTATGAAAAAGGTGATATTGCCAAGGTACATCAACCGTTATTTGCGATGACACCAAACGATAGTGCTGCTAGTGCACCAGCCGAAAAAGCTGAAGCGCCAAAGGCACAAGAAGTGAGCAATGAAAACGCTACTGGTACTATCGTTGAAGACTTCATTTTACCTGATATTGGTGAAGGTATTGTTGAGTGTGAAATCGTTGAATGGTTAGTGGCTGAAGGTGATGTGATCGAAGAAGATCAGCCAGTTGCTGATGTAATGACTGATAAAGCGCTTGTACAAATTCCTGCCATGCACGCAGGTACAGTAGTTAAGCTTTATTATGCAAAAGGTGATATCGCTAAAGTACATGCGCCATTGTTTGCTATTGAACGTGCTGCGAACAGCGGTGAATCAGCGCCAAAAGCAGCTGAAGCACCGGCACCTGCGGCAAAAGCAGAAAATAAGCCTACACCGCAAACTGCAAATAATACACCAGCAAAAGATAACAAGCCTGCTGCTAAACCGAATGGTAAAGCCGTTGCCAGTCCAGCTGTACGTCGCGTTGCGCGTGAGTTAAACGTGAACATTCACGCAGTACCGGGCACTGGTAAAAAAGGTCGTGTTTATAAAGAAGATGTTATTGCATTTAGCGAAGGCGGTTCAGCCGTACAACCAGTTGCGCAAGTAGTTAGTGGTGGTACGCGAGTAGAGCCAATTCGTGGCGTGAAAGCCGCAATGGCAAAAGCAATGGTTAAGTCAGTATCTACCATACCTCACTTCACTTATTGTGAAGAAATCGACATGACAAAGCTAATTGCACTACGTGGTGAACTGAAAGAAGTTTACGCAAAGCAAGATATCAAGTTAACAATGATGCCATTCTTTATGAAAGCAATGTCATTAGCGTTGAAAGAGTTCCCAATTGTTAATGCGCGTGTGAACGAAGATTGCTCTGAACTAACGTATTTTGATGATCACAACATTGGTATGGCGGTAGACTCGAAAGTTGGTCTATTGGTGCCAAATGTGAAGCAAGTTCAGCAAAAATCGTTAGTTGACCTTGCGGTTGATATTACGAAGTTGACGAATGATGCGCGTTCAGGTCGTGTTTCTAGTGACGACTTAAAAGGTGGCACAATCACCATTTCAAACATTGGTGCGATCGGTGGAACAGTGGCAACACCAATCATTAACAATGGTGAGTTAGCGATTGTGGCACTAGGTAAACTGCAGCAATTACCACGCTTTAATGCGCAAGGTGAAGTGGAAGCTCGCTCAATTATGCAAGTGAGTTGGTCAGGCGATCATCGTATCATCGATGGTGGCACTATTGCTCGCTTCTGTAACTTGTGGAAGTCTTTCCTTGAAGAGCCAAGCACAATGTTGATGCATATGGCGTAACACATTAAGTGTTATTGCTTGAAATATCAAAACCCGCAATCTCGCGGGTTTTTTTGTATTCATTTGAAGGTACGCCGCTTGCAGAGCCGCAGAATTTTGCTTCCTGATTCTTAACCCTTACTTTTAACCTTAACTACTCAATTCACAATCGCTTGGAACCCAACTTGCAATTTCCTTTGCATATTTCTTAGAGAATACGGCTGCAGCGTTTTCTTCTGAATGCTCTTCTGCTACGACTAGGTAGGCGGCATAGGCAACCATTTCATGAGTAAAATTAACGCGCTCAATCAGCTTGTAAACGCAGGGGAACGATGCAACTAAACTAGGTGCTGCTGCTTTCTTTAACCAGCCATTACGCATATTGCCACAATCATCAACCAACGTGGGATTTAGCCCCCATTCAGGCTTTGTAGGACAGTCAGGTTCGTACGCAGGAAATTCTATAAACTTGCCTATTTCGTCTATGTCTGTCCAATTAGGGCTCCAATTGAGTAATAGAATAGGGCGGTGGTGCTCTATGGCTGCTTTGAGTTCATCCCACAGACTCATCGCATCATTTTTACGTTCAATCGTATATTCGAGATTGAGTGCACGAATAATAGACGCGTCGCTATAGTACCATGGGCCGCCGTAATAGATGCCTTTACTAGACTCAAACGTCCCTTTAAAAAGGTGGCTACATTTATTAAGTGTGCGCCAATTCGGTAGTTCGGGACAGTAGTTTTCAACATATTTTGGGTACCACCACTCTTCTGCAACGCGTGCGTCATGCGTCCCCATGTCAATTATATTGCCACTCGCAACGTGTGCTGTGAAATCTTTCTCCATAGACGGCTGCCAAATTTCAATTTGAAAGTGCACCAAGCCGCGTTGCATAGCTCCCCACTGTTCATCTGACGAAATATTTAGGTAGGTGACAGGTGTTCCAGCATCACTGATTATTTTGCCCACTACATGAGATAAAACGCGTTGGCTTGTCCATCGGTTTAATGGAATATTGATGCGTTGTTCATTAAGGGGGGGCAATGTATTTGCAGTCGAGGTTAGCGCTGCATTAGATACTAGCAGGAAAAATAACAAAATATGTTGTCGCCATCTTTTCATAATGCGCTCTAACTGTGGCTAATAAGCTGATAATTTTTGATACATTATTAGACTAATTGTAGCGGCATTTCGAAAAATTTGGTTGTATATACGCAATGGCTATTTGATACTAACCCACATAATGGATAAAGCTGATAACTGATGGACATTCAGACGCTATATTACGTCAAATACCGCAATACGTTTCGACTTGGAACATATATCGCGCTGCTCAAAACAATGAGTATCGCGCATTTAGTAGAGCAACTTTATGGTAACAGCCAGTTAAACCAGCAAACTTACGAGCGTTTAAGTAAAACTAGAGATTTTATTAAAACAATCATATCGTCAGGAATTGACAGCGAGCAAAGTCGGGCAACGTTCTCTCATATCAACCGAGTGCATGCCAATTTACCTGCGTCCAACGATGATTTCCTCTATGTACTTTCTACATTCATCTTAGAGCCAGTTCGATTCAATCGACAATTTAGTCGATACCAACTAGCGGATGACGAAATTGACGTCTTGCTTACTTTTTGGAGTGAAGTAGGCCAACGAATGCGCATAACGGACATACCTGAAACTGAAGGACAATGGCACAAATTTCAACGCGCATATGAAGCTAAATGCCAAGCATATTCACCTGAAGGTAATGCACTTGCGAAGAAGTCGCTAAATCAAGTGGTGAAACTGTCTTTGCCGTTCGGCACAAGATTCATTGCTAAGCAATTAATTACAGGGGCATTGTCGGTAAACACGTTAGCGGCACTTGGACTCAATAAACCTAGGATACCCGCTAACCTATCTGCACGAGTATTAATTGTTAATAGAGGCTAGCTCGGTGAGCGAATTCATTACTTAGTCAAATAGTATTGAGATGGGACGCCTCAAAACGAAAAAGAGCCAATAAAGGCTCTTTTTTAGTTTGACTTAGCTTATTTAAAGTCTGGCTGATTACAAACCAGCAGCAGCGCGCAAATCGTCTGCTTTGTCTGTTTTTTCCCACGAAAACGCGGTAAACGTATCATCACCAACGGTCATTTCATACGGCTCACGACCAAAGTGTCCGTAAGCAGCTGTTTGTTGATACATTGGGTGAAGTAAGTCGAGCATTTTCGTAATGCCATAAGGACGCAAATCAAAGTGCTCACGTACTAATTCAACAAGCTTTTCTTCGCTGACTTTGCCTGTACCAAATGTTTCAACTGAGATTGATGTTGGCTCAGCAACACCGATAGCGTAAGAAACTTGAATCTCACAGCGATCAGCAAGGCCAGCAGCAACAATGTTCTTCGCCACATAACGACCTGCGTATGCTGCGCTTCTGTCTACCTTTGATGGATCTTTACCAGAGAACGCACCACCACCGTGACGAGCCATACCGCCATAGGTATCAACAATGATCTTACGACCAGTCAATCCACAGTCACCTACTGGGCCACCAATGACAAAGCTTCCTGTTGGGTTAATGAAGTACTTTGTTTCAGGCGTTAATAATTCAGCTGGCAACGTGTGCTTAATGATGTTTTCCATCACAGCGTCATGAAGATCTGCTTGCTTAATATCTGGATTATGCTGTGTAGAAAGTACCACAGTGTCAATCGCAACAGGCTTATCATCTTCATAAATGAACGTTACCTGGCTTTTTGCATCAGGACGTAACCAAGGCAAAATACCTGATTTACGTGCTTCTGCTTGACGCTCAACTAATCGATGTGAATAGTACAAAGGAGCAGGCATTAATGTTTCAGTTTCGTTTGTGGCATAACCAAACATTAACCCTTGGTCACCAGCACCTTGCTCTTCAGGGCTTGTGCGGTCAACACCTTGGGCAATCTCTGAAGATTGTTGGCCAATTAAGTTCATGATGCCACAAGTTTCACCGTCAAAGCCTACATCTGAAGAGGTGTAACCGATATCGCTGATAACTTTACGTGTAAGCTTTTCTAAATCTACCCAAGCAGATGTTGAGATTTCACCAGAAATAATCGCGACACCTGTTTTGACCATAGTTTCACAGGCAACACGCGCATTTTTATCTTGGGCAATAATTGCATCTAATACAGCATCCGATATTTGATCGGCGATTTTATCCGGATGACCTTCAGAGACTGACTCTGAGGTAAACAAGTGTCTAGACATAATTCCTCTGTAAATATTCTTGATCAATTCGCTACAACGGATTGATATAAGTTAGGGTGTACTACCAATCTTAATTAAGCGATTGAATTCTCGAAAATGGCGAAGTTAATCTATTGATAAATATAGAATACTTGGCCTTTTTTCGATTCATCTCTAGACGATTCGCTTCGTTAAATTGGCATAGTTAGGCATATTGTAACGGTTATTTTGAAATTTGCTACTTTTTTTACGCCTAGACGTCTAAATGGCTTTATTGGATTTGTACGGATGTGCTAAAGCTAGATTTGAATATGGCGAATATCGGGGATGTCTAAAGCAAGTAACTGCGACACTAAACGAGATAACTGCTCAGAAGGATTACTCGCCCAGAACGATAATTCAGGGTTATTTGACGACTGATTTAATAGCGCATATTTCGCTAGTTGGCGTATTAGCTGTTCTGTGACCGGCCGTGCGGTTTCCATTAAAGCAATGTTAGCACCTACAATTCTCTCTATCATTGGTGCTAAAAACGGATAGTGTGTACATCCTAGTACTATCGTATCGACCCCAGCGTAAATCAGTGGTGTTAAGTATTGAAGCAATAATTTATGACATTCGTCACTCTGATGTTGTCCTTGCTCAATGAGATCGACCAAGCCGGGACAAGGCTGTATCAACACTTCAGCACTGTCGGCATATCGCGCCACAAGTTGCTTAAAGCGGCTGTTGTTTGCGGTGGCAGACGTAACTAGCAATCCAACTTTGTTGGTTTTACTTTGCTCTACCGCAGGTTTTATCGCGGGCTCAACGCCTATGATGGGGATGTGATATTGCTCGCGCAGTTTTTCGATGGAAGAAGCTGTGGCCGTATTACATGCGACAACAATTGCCTTTACCTTTTGCACATGAAACCACTGACCAATTTGTAATACTCTAGCGTTTATTTCTTCCTCAGTTTTACAACCATATGGTGCATAGGCATTGTCAGCCACATAAATAATATGCTCATTTGGCAACATTTGGCTAATACAACGCTGAATAGACAAACCACCCAAACCTGAATCAAACACGCCGATTGGGCGCTGTGCAAGCGATGTATTTGCAGTGCTAGATAGGGTCAACTGAGACATGTATGACGGGCTGATCTTTATTGATAAAACTAGTTGGGAGTTATATTGATTTTTGTGGCGAATGTAAAGGTATGATTCAAGCAATATTTAGTATATAACTAGCGTTTTTAGAAATTCATGAGTAAAGGATGTAGTACATGAGCCGGCGACAACAGCTAAAATCATTTCCAGCATTAATGTGGGTGCTTATATTTGGCGCTTTCATTACACGTGGAAGTTATTATATGGTTTGGCCGTTCCTTGCGATCATTCTTTATGATTCTTTTCAGCTTTCCGCAACGTCAGTGGGCGTTATTTTGTCAGCGGCTGCATTGGTGTCGGTATTCGTTGGCTTTGTTGGTGGTACATTGTCAGACAAATATGGCCGCAAAAACATTATGTATGCGAGCGGTATACTGTACATCATTTCATTTATAGCGTTGGCTGAGGTGACAAGCCTTACGGGGTATGTCGTTATAATAACGCTATGTTCAATTGCAAAAGCCATATGGGAACCTCCAACTTCGGCATTAATCGGTGACATCGTCAAGGATGAAGATGCGAGAGAGCTGGCGATGCAAATACGCTATTTCAGTGTAAATGTTGGCGCTGCGTTGGGGCCAATGGGAGGCGTTTGGTTAGGATTAACAGGGCAGCAATCCAGTTTTGTGATCACTGCATATGCGTTTTTATTGTTCTTAGTCGTGTTGGCTTGGGGCTTTAAGCAACAAGCTGGGCTTAATAATATTGAGCTGGAATCTACTGCTAACAGTGACTTAACCGTAGATAACAATCAGAAACAAGGGCATTTTTCTGTCGTGTGGCAGGTACTTAAGCAAGACCGCCTGCTTCAATGTTTGATTTTAGCCAACATGACCTGCATGTTAATTTATGCGCAAATGGACACAACATTGGTGCAATACCTTAAACGTGCAGATGCGCCGGATGTTTTACTACTGGTGTCCTCATTAATCTTGACTAATGCACTAGTGATTGTTTGTTTTCAATTCATTTTACTTAAAGTGATGGCAAGCTTAACTTTGGTTAAGCGGATTCAGATTGCATTAGCTGTGCTAGCCATTTCACAAGTATGGTTAGCTTTCAATCCGTTGACTTGGTTTTGGGGTTGGGTGGGCGCAATAGTTTTGATGAGCTTAGCGGAAGCGGTATTGTTTCCAACAATGAATGTGCACATTGATCGCATCGCACCCAAACACCTGCGAGGCGCATACTTTGGTGCCGCTTCGTTTTATTCGGTTGGCTATGCAATCGCACCATTTATTGGTGGTGTATTGTTAGATTCAGTTGGGGTTTGGTTATTTTTGATTGGTGCAGCGGGTTGCTTGTGGGTGATCTATTTGTATTCAATATTGGATAAATTGCCTCGGCCAGAGATTGCGCTAAATACAGCATCGATTGATAAAGCGTGATGTAAACGAAACATACGAATATGGTAGGTAAGGGGAGTAAGCTTCCAGAATGCCGTAGTCAACGTCAGCCCTTGAACACCGTGTGTTCAAGGCGGAAATCGCACAATACCCGTAGGCTTCCCGATGCGAGTCGGGCCTGCTCAATAGACACTGATAAATTCCCTTAGGTAAAACTTATCGGCTCAGGGACATAGTTAATCTACGCACATCCCAGAAGTCTTGAATGGCATTATAGCTAATATCATCGCTAGGGTTAAACAATTTTAACTGTTAAAAAGTGTGTTTGCTGATTTTGCCAACAAGATCAGTCTATTGTTTAACAGGCAGGCCAGTTTTTTTATGCTGTTTGGATGAAGATTGTGCTGGTTAAGGGCGAGGTTAGGCTTGTTTGCTGCTTTTTTCTTGCAATGCTTGCTCAATGGTTGATTGCAGTAAATCAATCTTACTTTGCATTTCAATAAGTTCAGCTTTGTGTGCCTTTTTGGCTTGAATTAGGTCATTCGCTAAATTCAATGCCGTCATTAGCATGGCTTGTTCAGGCGTTTTTACCGAATTCTGATTTTTTTTGTCGAGTGACAAACGCTGGTTGAGTTCTTCTGCCGCTAGCAATAACGCAGACTCTTGTCCTTGAGGACAAGCGACTTTTAATCGTCTATTGGCTACTTCAATAGAAACATTATGCGGCTTCATTTATTACAACAATCCAGAATTTTGTGTGAATGCATTATTGCTTTCACTACATATTACGTATTTGTTTGTAAAATATACACAAATTACAAACATACTAGCTGGTCAACTATAACGGTCACAGATCAAGTATGCAATAGCCTAATTGTGTTTTTTTATGTCTGTACACGCTAGTAAGAATGAATGTGCAGTGGTACGATAACCGTAAGAAACAACTTAAGTTAAAAAGTGATTAATGACTGAACAATCCTCCCTTGAATTTTCGTCGATACAGGCGATTATTACCACCGAAAACGTTAAAGCTCACGCGTCAGAAATTCATGGCTTACTTACTGGTTTAATTTGTGGTGGCTATGAATTTGAAAAAAATGACTACCTGCAAATTATCAATGACATGTTTAACAACGGTGAAGATATTCCCGCGCAAGTTCGTATGACATTAAAGCTGTTATTTGGTCAAGTTTGGCAGAGCCTTCTGGATGATTCATATACGTTTGCCTTACTACTACCAGATGATGACGACTCTATGGCTGAACGCGGCCATGCATTAGGTGTTTGGGTACAAGGTTTTAATTTGGGCATGGGTCTACAGCAAAAGAACAACGCGATATTGTCGGAAGACGTGAAGGAAGTGCTATCTGACTTTGCTGAAATCGCTAATCTGTCTGAAGAAGTTGACGAAGACGAAGATACTGAGCAGGCCTACTTTGAAATTTCTGAGTATGTACGCATTTCTGCGCTACTCTGCTTTACCGAGCTAGGCACGCCGCCAGAGAATAAGCAAACGAGTGATACTATTCACTGAAATACGATATTATTCAATGAATTGACGGCTAAATTGCATAGGAATTTGTGAATAGAATGACACAGCCATATCAAATTTCGAATGAAGAGTTTGCGCAGCGCAGGCAAGCGCTCTTTGACGCGATGCCGCCACATAGTGTGGCCATTTTCGCGGCAAATGAAGAGGTGACACGTAGCAATGACACCGAATACCCGTTTTGTCAGAATAAAGATTTTTATTATTTAACGGGATTTAATGAACCTGAAGCGGTTCTGGCACTAATCAAACAAGACATTGGGCAAACGCTTACGGTGTTATTTTGTCGCGGCAAAAATCCAATCGAAGAAGTTTGGCATGGGCGACGCATCGGCCCAGAGCAAGCCGTTACCGACTACGGATTTGACCGCGCATTCGCTTTATCAGAACTAGACGCCATGATGCCGTCTTATCTGGAAAACCAAGCACAGCTTTGGTTAATGCGTCAAAGCTCACCTGAGTTGGCTGCGAAGGCTGACGATTGGCTGGCAGACATAAGTGCGCGCGTACGACAAGGCGTTAAGCCGCCTATGACACTAGTCGATTGCACAGGCATAGTTCACGAGATGCGTTTGTTAAAGTCAGAACATGAACTAACGATTATGCGTCAGGCAAACGTGATCAGCGGCGGTGCACATCATCGAGCGATGCGTGTCTGCAAGCCGGGCATGTTCGAATATCAGATTGAAGCTGAATTACATCATGAGTTCACATTCAATAACGCACGTAGTCCTGCTTATGGCAGTATTGTGGCAGGTGGTGACAACGCTAATATATTGCATTACACCGCCAATGCTGACGAGCTGAGATCGGGTGATTTATTGCTGATTGATGCTGGTGGGGAAGTGGCTGGTTATGCGGCAGATATTACCCGTACTTTTCCCATTAACGGTAAATTTACTGAGCATCAGGCGATAATTTATCAATTGGTACTGGATGCGCAAAATCTTGCTATTGAAGCGATAAAACCTGGGCAAACTCTGGCCGAATTAAATCGCATGGTGGGCGAGTTTTTTACAACAGAACTTCATAAACTAGGTATATTACAGGGCGATTTAGCTTCGCTGATTGAAGAAAATGCCTGTAAACGCTACTTCATTCATGGGCTAGGGCACTGGTTAGGGCTTGATGTTCATGATGTTGGCGATTATGGCATTGTTGATAAACAGCAGTGCCGCCCATTTGAAACGGGCATGGTAATGACCATTGAACCGGGGCTATATTTCCCACTAAATGATGACAGTATAGCGCCACATTGGCGTGGTATTGCGGTAAGAATAGAAGACAACATTGCCGTTATTGATCAAGGTCATGAGAATCTAACTGCACATGTGGTTAAATCAATCGCCGATATCGAACAATTAATGGCGAGCGACAAATAGCGTATCGCTACGAATTAGTGGATGACAAATTAAATGCGTCATGAAAACTACGACATTGTTATAGCAGGTGGGGGGCTTTCAGGGTTACTCACAGCGCTAAGTATTGCTAAACAATGCCAAACAACTCAAACGCGTCAATTGAGTATCGCGATAATTGAGCCACAACCGATTAAGCACGAGCCAAATTTGGGGTTTGATGCGCGGGTATTGGCATTATCGCATGGCACAGTGAGTTTCCTTGCTTCTTTAGGCTGTTGGCCGGCCATTGCTAAACATGCTGAGCCAATAAAGCGCATTCATATTTCAGACCGTGGCTATTACGGTAAGGCCAGGATCAACGCAGCAGATCATGATGTTGATGCGTTAGGTTACGTTGTTGAAATGGCTATTATTGGCAAAGCGCTTTATCAAGCATTGCAGCAAGAGCCAAATATTCATTGGTATTGTCCTAATACCATCGAACAAATTGACTGGCAGCAAGATAAGGTTGCGCTATCGCTTAATGACAGTAGTGAGAAAGGCAAGCTAACATTAAACGCCCAGTTGCTGCTGGGGTGTGATGGTGCCCAATCGGTGTGCCGCCAACACGCAAATATTCAGCTTCGCCACAAAGATTATCAGCAGAGTGCCTTGATCTGTAACGTACAAATGGCAAGGCCTCATCAAAATTTGGCTTACGAGCGATTTACCCAACATGGGCCATTGGCCATGCTACCAATGAGTGACGGTTCGGCTAACAGTCATACGTGTTCGCTGGTATGGACATTAACGCCTGAAGAAGCGCAAACACATTTAGCGCAATCAGAAGAAGCATTTAAGCAAGCACTGTTTAAAGCCTTTGGTAGTTGGTTAGGCGAAGTTAAAGCCAGTAGCTCACGGTACGTTTTTCCATTAAGCTTAGTGCAAGCTGAAGAGTCGGTGTTTCATCGCATGGCACTTGTTGGCAACGCATCGCATACGATTCATCCCATTGCTGGGCAAGGGTTTAATTTGGGCGTGAGGGATGTGGCTTATTTATCTCGGTTGGTTGTTGAAAAACTAAAAAACTCAGAAGATATTGGAAGTTTTGCCATGCTCAATGAATATGCGCAGCACCGAAAGCAAGATCACCAAAGAGTCATTAGTTTGACAGACTCACTAGTTACGTTATTTTCGAATGATCTACCGCCTTTGGTTGCCGGACGAAATATTGGCTTAAAGATACTTAATTATTTGCCGCCATTGAAGTCCGCCTTTGTTAATAAAACAATGGGCTATTAAGCGCCACAAAAAATTAGGAAAAATACAGAGAACCCATGCAAAAATTTGATGTGCTCATTGTTGGCGGCGGTATGGTTGGTTTATCGCTTGCTTTAGCAATTCGTAAACAAACAACACTGTCGGTTGCCGTGGTTGATAAGAGTGAACCCTCGCCACTCGCAAACGAGCCGGAATTACGCGTCAGCGCGATTAATGCAGTAAGTCAGCAGTTATTCAGTGCGCTCGATGTTTGGCCACTAATTCAGGCACAGCGATCGCAACCGTATACCGCAATGCATGTATGGGATAAAGATGGCATAGGGCAAATAGGTTTTTCAACTAGCGATATCCCTTCGTCACTTCACGCAAGTGCGTTAGGAAGCATTATCGAAAACTCGGTGATTAGAACGGCACTCTGGCAAAAGGCAGCCAACGTCAGTGGCATCACCTTAATTACCGGCGACAAAATAACTAACATTAGCCATAGCGACAACGAGTCATTTGTTAGCTTCACTAGCCAACCTCCAGCGCTCGCAAAACTTATTGTCGGGGCTGATGGTGCTAATTCATGGGTTCGCGAACAAACACAAATCACGCATACTTTCCGTGATTATGATCACCACGCCATTGTTGCAACGGTTGAGTGTAAGCTTGGGCATCAAGATACGGCATGGCAAGTATTTTTACCTACTGGCCCCCTGGCATTCTTACCGCTTTATCAAAACAATGCGTGCTCAATTGTGTGGTCTACGGCACCAGAAGAAGCCAAACGGTTATGCGCTTTATCGCCGGAAGAATTCGGCAAAGAACTTACCATGCAAAGCGATGGTAAGTTAGGCAATGTAACCCTTGCCAGTGAAAGACTAACATTTCCACTGCGCATGCGTATGGCGCACCAGTTTGTTGAAGGGCGCGTTGTCTTGGTAGGTGACGCTGCCCATACTATTCATCCATTAGCTGGACAAGGGGTAAATTTAGGCTTGCTTGATGCTGCTGCGCTAGCAGAAACACTTGCTCAAGCTCAGGAAAAATACGGCGATAGTTGGTGCAATGTGAAATCGCTACGTGCATTTGAGCGTTGGCGTAAAGCAGATGCTGTAGAGATGATTGCTGCAATGGAAGCCATTAAGCAAACATTCACGCCTCAATTATCACTAGTTAAGTTGATGCGAGGTATAGGTATGAGCTTGTTAAATAAAGCAACGCCAATCAAATCAATAATGCTAAAACAGGCGATGGGAGATAAAGGTAAACTCCCTGAATTAATGCAAGCTAATCGCACCGTATAAACCCCACTAAAAATAATAACTGGCTAACCGTGAATTTATATCAAAAACCCTGCAATTTTTTGTGGGGTTTTTGTTTTTTATTTATCTAAAGTTGTGTTTTCCGAATTTTGTTTCGTTTCTGACTGTTAAGTCAGTTTTAATTTGAAAATCATGCGTTATTTTGTTGAATCGCACAGGTCTCGTGGCTATAATTGCCGCAATCTTGTAATTATATCCAATGAAGTGGAACACAAACGATGACAAGCAAAACTGTATTACATGCAAAGCACCTTGAAGCTGGTGCAAAAATGGTAGACTTCCATGGTTGGGAAATGCCTATTAATTATGGTTCTCAAATTGAAGAGCATCATGCCGTAAGACAAGACGCTGGAATGTTTGATGTTTCGCACATGACAATTGTTGACATCAAAGGTGCTGATGCAAAAGCATTTTTACGTCGCTTAGTGATTAATGACGTTGAAAAGCTTGCCCTAACAGGTAAGGCGCTTTACACCGGGATGTGTAACCACGAAGGTGGTGTAATTGACGACCTAATCATTTACTTCTTCTCTGACACTGACTACCGTTTGGTTGTTAACTCTGCAACACGTGAAAAAGACTTAGCGTGGATGAATGAGCAAATTGCAGACTTTGACGTAACTATTACTGAACGTCCTGAGTTTGGCATGATCGCGGTTCAAGGTCCTAAAGCGAAAGCAAAAGTAGCCACAATTCTAAGCACTGAACAACAAGCTGTTGTTGAAGACATGAAGCCATTCTTTGGTGTTCAAGCGGGCGATTTATTCATCGCTACGACTGGTTATACAGGTGAAGACGGTTATGAAATCGTTGTTCCTGAAGCACAGGCGGCAGATTTGTGGCAACAACTATTAGACGCTGGTGTTAAGCCATGTGGTTTAGGTGCGCGCGACACATTGCGTTTAGAAGCAGGCATGAACTTATACGGTTTAGATATGGATGAAACAGTTTCACCATTAGCTGCTAACATGGCGTGGACAATTAGCTGGGAACCAACAGACCGTAACTTTAATGGTCGTGAAGTACTTGCTGCTCAACGTGAAGCGGGCGATCAACCTAAGCTTGTAGGTTTAGTGCTTGAAGAAAAAGGCGTATTGCGTACAGGTCTTAAAGTAGTCAGCGAAGCGGGTGAAGGTGTAATTACCTCGGGTACGTTCTCTCCAACATTAGGTCATAGCATAGCGATGGCTCGTGTACCAAGAAGTGTGAAAATTGGTGACACTGTTGAAGTGGAAATGCGTAAAAAGTTAGTTAAAGTTCAAGTGGTTAAGCCAAGTTTCGTAAGAAATGGTGCAAAGGTTTTTTAATCACTAGATGACATTAAGAATTTTCGGTCTATAGTATGTATTAGCGTTGGCTAGTGAGTAGGCTAACCATACTATCCGTAAACAATATTATTTTAATTAGAATTATTAGGAACAATAAAAATGAGCAACATTCCTTCAGAGTTAAGATACGCAACATCACACGAATGGGTACGTAATGAAGGTGACGGCATTGTTACTGTTGGTATTACTGAACATGCACAAGAACTTTTGGGCGACATGGTATTTGTTGAGCTACCAGAAGTAGGCGACGCCGTAACAGTTGGTGACGACGTAGCAGTTGCTGAATCAGTAAAAGCTGCTTCTGACATATATGCTCCAGTTTCTGGTGAAATTGTTGAAGTAAACGAAGATTTAGAAGATTCTCCTGAACTTGTTAACTCTGATGCGTACGGCGATGGCTGGATGTTCAAAGTGAAGTTAGAAGATGAAGGTGAATTGGCTAACCTTTTGGATGCAGAAGGTTACGAAAACTCAATTGACGAAGACTAATCGTTAATTAACATATAATTAAAGCCTCGATTTTTGATCGGGGCTTTCTTTTTATTACAGATATTTTAGTGGTGTTGTTAGCATGTTGCTGGCAATCCGAGTATTTACTAGGTAACGCTGTTTATGACTACTCAATCGTTAGACGCTCTAGAGCAAAATCAAGATTTTATTCGTCGCCATATTGGCCCAGACGAAGCGCAAACCCAAGCTATGTTAAATGATATCGGTGCAGAATCTGTAGATGCATTGATCGATGAAATTGTACCGGCCAACATTCGTTTAGCTGATTTACCAGCGATTGAAGAAAGCAAAACAGAAGTTAAAGCGCTGAGCGACTTAAGAGCTGTAGCGAGCCAGAACAAAGTAAACACCACTTATATTGGTTTAGGTTATTACGGCACATTAACACCAAACGTTATTCTACGTAATGTATTAGAAAACCCAGGCTGGTACACAGCGTACACGCCTTACCAGCCAGAAATTGCACAAGGTCGTTTAGAATCACTTCTTAACTATCAGCAAATGTGTTTAGACCTAACAGGTTTAGACTTAGCGTCTGCTTCATTACTTGATGAAGGTACGGCAGCCGCTGAAGCGATGGCGCTTGCTAAGCGTGTGTCTAAAAACAAAAAATCAAACGTATTTTTTGTCGCTGAAGAAGTTTACCCACAAACAATCGACGTGGTTAAAAACCGTGCCGAGTTCTTTGGTTTTGATTTAGTTGTTGCACCAGCAGCAGACGTTGTGAATCACGACGTGTTTGGTGCGTTATTACAATACCCTGCAGCATCAGGTGAAGTAACAGATATTTCAGGCTTAATTGAAGCAGTGCACGCTAACAAAGGTATTGTGGCTGTAGCAGCTGATATTATGAGTTTGGTGTTACTTAAAGCGCCAGGCGATCTAGGTGCCGACGTAGTAATTGGTTCAAGCCAACGCTTTGGTGTACCAATGGGCTACGGTGGCCCACACGCGGCATTCTTCACTACGTCTGACAAATACAAGCGTTCGATGCCGGGTCGTATTATCGGTGTATCAAAAGATACGCGTGGCAACAACGCACTTCGCATGGCAATGCAAACGCGTGAACAACACATTCGTCGTGAAAAAGCGAACTCAAATATTTGTACGGCACAAGTATTACTTGCCAATATGGCGGCATTCTATGCGGTTTACCATGGTCCAAAAGGCCTGAAAGTTATTGCTAACCGTATTCACCGTTTAGCGGATATTTTGTGTTTAGGTACTGCAAGCAAAGGCTTAACAGCGGATCACGCTAACTACTTCGATACATTAACGTTTACTGTTGATAACAAAGAAGAAATTGTAGCTCGTGCGCTAGCTGCAGGCATTAACCTACGTACTGACGTAGACGGCAAAGTAGCGGTTTCACTTGACGAAACAACGACACGTGACGATGTTGCAGCATTGTTTGATGTGTTCTTAGGCGAAGGCCATGGTTTAGATGTTGCAGCATTAGACAAGCAAATCGTTGATTGCGGTCATTCTTCAATTCCTGCGGCATTAGTACGTGAATCTGAAATTTTAACGCACAAAGTATTCAACTCGTATCATTCAGAAACTGAAATGTTACGTTACATCAAAAAGTTAGAAAACAAAGACCTAGCGCTTAATCACTCAATGATTTCATTAGGTTCATGTACGATGAAGCTTAATGCAACAGCGCAAATGATCCCTGTTTCATGGCCTGAATTTGCGAATATGCACCCATTTGCACCAATTGACCAAGCACAAGGTTACAAGCAAATGATCGACGAGCTAGGCAAATGGTTAGTTGAGCTAACAGGCTACGACAATATTTCGATGCAGCCTAACTCAGGTGCACAGGGTGAGTATGCGGGCTTAATCGCGATTCATAAATACCATGAAAGTCGTGGTGAATCGCATCGTAATATTTGTTTGATCCCATCTTCAGCACACGGTACTAACCCTGCTTCAGCGCAAATGGTTGGTATGAAAGTTGTGGTTGTAGACTGTGACTCAAGCGGTAACGTTGACATGGCTGATTTGAAAGCGAAAGCGGAAGAAATGGCTGACAACTTATCGTGTATCATGATCACTTACCCGTCAACGCACGGTGTTTATGAAGAAACCATTCGTGATATTTGTGACATCGTTCACGCCAATGGCGGTCAGGTTTATCTTGACGGTGCCAATATGAACGCCCAAGTAGGTATTACTTCACCGGGCTTCATAGGTGCTGACGTTTCTCACCTTAACTTACACAAGACTTTTGCCATTCCACACGGTGGCGGTGGCCCAGGTATGGGACCAATCGGTGTTAAATCTCACTTAGCGCCATTCTTGCCAGATCACCCATTAGTGACTGTAAATGAAGACACTAAAGGTAACGGTGCCGTTTCAGCAGCACCATTTGGTAGCGCAGGTATCTTATGTATTTCTTACCTTTACATTGCATTGTTAGGCAAAAAAGGTGTTACTGATTCAACGAAATATGCGATCACTAATGCTAACTACTTAGCGCACAAGTTAAGCCAACACTACCCAATTCTTTACACTGGCAACAATGGCCGTGTAGCGCATGAATGTATTGTTGATTTACGTCCACTTAAAGAAGCTTCAGGTATTACTGAAATGGACGTGGCAAAACGCTTAATGGATTATGGTTTCCACGCACCAACTATGTCATTCCCAGTAGCAGGCACACTAATGATCGAGCCAACTGAGTCTGAAAGCAAAGTTGAAATCGACCGTTTCATTGAAGCGATGGTATGCATTCGTGATGAAATCCGCAAAGTTGAAAAGGGCGAGTGGACGTTAGAAGACAATCCGCTTCACAATGCACCGCACACGCTTGCAGATATCACAGATCCAGAATGGAACCGTGGATACTCAGTAGCAGAAGCTGTATTCCCTGTACCAGCTGCTGCAGCTAACAAATTCTGGCCAACAGTTAACCGTATCGACGATGTATACGGTGACCGTAACCTAGTTTGTTCTTGCCCTGCAACGGATACGTATAAGGATTAATAGTTGTTGTTGAGGATCATTAATTAAGTTTGTCAATTGACTTAATTGTCAATCAATTTTTAAAAAGCGAACCAGAAATGGTTCGCTTTTTTTATGCATTCAATGAAAATGCCAGAAAGCGCCACATCACAATACATAAAGTTGAAGCAGAACTAATAAATTGAGTTAGTTCTTTTTCATTCAACTTAATAAAGAAGCTATTGTTATGTCAAAAGCAAAAATTAATTCGCCGATATTGAGGAGCATCTTAGACTAGACATAGAGCTATACGGACCTCACTTTTAATTAATTTCTAGATGCAAAATTAGGTAGTACATTGACACTGGTTATGGATGCAATTTAACACAAAGTTTTAAAATGAACTTTGAGGAGAACTGTACTAGAATTAAAATGGTAGTATAAAGTAGGATTATATCCGTAAAAGGTTTCTTTCATTGGAGGTAAATTATGGCAATGGTAAAGAAAAGTATCACAGTAACGGAGCAACAAGAACAATGGATGCAAGCTCAACTTGCAACTGGTAATTATGCTAGTGACAGTGAGTTATTACGAGATTTGATCAGAAAAGAGCAAATGCGAGCAGCAGAGATTGAAGCTATACGTATTAAACTAATCGAAGCTGAGCAAAGCGGCTTTGTTGAAAAATCACCTAGTGAAATGTTAGCTAGCTTTAAGGAAGAAGCGCGCAAGAATGGGAAGTTATAAACTTAGCAAAGAAGCAGAATCTGATTTAAAACGGATTTGGCTACGTGGTCTTGATAACTTTGGCGAAAGGCAAGCAGATGCTTATTATTTTAAATTTTTTGCTCGTTTCGAGCAATTAGCGCAGCAGCCTTATTTAGCACCTTCCGTAGATGAAATACGTCAAGGTTATCGTCGAGCTATTTGTGGTGTAGATAGTATCTATTACCGTATTCACGGGGACAATATTGAGATAATGCGGGTGCTAGGTAGACAAGATGCTCAACTTAACCTTTAACGGTTTTTAGAAAAGATAAAATGAGCAATAGTTCACTGTCAAATAGGCTCTTAGAAATTGATAATCGACTTCAGAAACTTACAACCTACAAAGGGGGCGGTGACAAACAATTCTCATTTGTCACCGACCCCTATTTTATTTTGAAGCGAGTTATGATGTTAGAGAGCTTGAACCCATGAGTCGTAGGGAAGAAACTTATGTGTTGAGAGAGTACTTTGTTCCTGTTGCACGGTTTGATAGCTTTTCAGCAAAGATGTCAGCCATTTTCAAAGAACATGAGGTTAATGTCCTTAATGTATCAGTTCGCCATGCTTTGCCTGATACTGGCTCATTGCTAGCTTGGGCGAAAGAAGAAGTATTTGCTTTTGTTGTCTATTATCGCCAAGGAACATCTGAAGTGGACAAAGAGGAAGTTAAAGCATGGAGCCGAAAGATGGTAGATGCTGCTATTTCTGAAGGTGGAGCGTATTACTTGCCATACCAGCTACATGCCACAACTGAGCAATTTCATGCAGCTTATCCAAGAGCGAAAGCGCTCTTTGCATTGAAGAAAAATCTAGATCCTAATAATCGTTTCAGCAATAAGCTATGGGAGCAGCATTATGGGAAATAAAGTAAGTAGTAGTCTTAATGCTTTTGTCAAAAATAGGTAGGTTTTTATGATACGTTAGTACGTGTCATGTTATGAGTTTCGTATTTAATTTATTGCTCTTCTGTAGACGTAAGGAACTTTACAGTAAAAGACAATCCACTCTCTTTTAATAGTTCCTCAATAATAGTTAAGTGAATATTGCTATTCACCAAATAAATCACATGCTGGCAACCGTTCGCTTTACACCAAACGAAAAAACTTGAAACCTCTTCAAAAGAGTCATGAGTAAGTAAGGTGTGAGATGGCAGTTTTATCAGTAAACTCCATGACTCTCTTGATAATTCATTTACCTTTTGTTTTACTCCTGAATTCGCGGATTGAACACCTTGCAGGTTAAATTCTCCGTTTAGCTCTAAAACTATTCTTTCTTCTGTTGTATAAACTTTAAATTCGCCATGAGGGTCGTTAATCATCATTCGCTCCAAGCATTTACGCGCTTAAACGATGGTTATTGTTTAGTGTCGTATAACTTGTGTTTGCTTTAGCTAAGTAACAAATTATATTGACAGAGGAGTCACTCGTCTTGAGTTTTATTATGGCTCACTTTGTAGAATGAGCAATTAAATGAAGGTACGAGATATAGCATTAAAATTGTTACAATTCCTAATCAAGGGAAAAAGGGTCTAGAGTGAACAAAGGGGTCGGTGACAAATAATTCACATTTGTCTCCGCCCCCTTTATTTTTAAAACTAGAACTAATTTCTACGCTAAAGTGAGTTAAAAAATACACCTTAGCGCAGTTATAAATGCAAACTTTCTGTAATCCTTTCATATTTCAAGATTTATTCAGGTAATTAGGTTAATGTAGAGGTCAATGAAACACTGACATGCTAGTAGCACGCATTAACTACATTGAATATTATTTAAATCAAAGGGAAATATAATGATAAGAATATTAACGATATTTATATTGCTCACTGTTTGTTCTTGGAACTCAGCAATTGGTGAGGAAATAGTCATTGGGGAAAGTGAAACACTACACTCAAAAGTATTGAATGAAAAACGCCTAATATTTGTTAGCTTACCTGAAGGCTATGAGGAAAATGATTATTCCTATCCGGTCTTGTATTTTACTGACGCCGAAGCTCATTTTGAAATAATGGTAAGTACGGTTAACTTTTTAAGAAAATCCAATATAATTCCGCCGATTATTCTTGTTGGTATTCAAAGTGGCGCAAATAGAACACGCGACTTAACACCTCGAGTATTTAATGAAGAAGACAAAAAACACCCTTGGTTTCAAAGTGTTGAGTATGGCGGAGCTAACAAATTTTTAACTTTCATTGAACAAGAGCTGCTCCCACATGTAGACAAAAAATATAGAACGGCTGATTTTAGGGTGTTTTCAGGTCACTCCTTTGGTGGTCTGTTTAGTATCTACGCTTATGTAAACAAGCCTGAGCTATTTGATGGATTTATGGCAATCAGTCCATCGTTAGGTTGGGATGATGAACGCATTGTCAAAGAAGCCAAACAAAAGATTGAACAAAACGCTCTCCCAAAAAAATCTATATACATCAGTAAGGGGAGCGAGCAAGGCACTACAGCGGCAAGCTATAAATCAATAATGAGCTTGTTCGAGAAAAACACTTCCTATCCAATCACATCACAAGAGTTTCCTGAAGAAAGCCACCTTACCGTTGTCTTTGATGCTCAATTTCACGGACTCAAAGCGATTTTTAACGAGTGGGAGTTACCATACGTAGAAAGCGCTAAAGGTTTAGGTGAGGTTAAAGCTCATAACAAAAACGTAAAAGAGGCGTATAAAATTGATTTCACTTCGGAAAGTTGGTTGATAAACCTCGGAAACAGTCTTTATTACAAGAAAAACTACGATTCAGCCATTGAAGCATATGAATACAATATAAGTTTGTTTCCAAGTCACGCATATTCGTATTTTCAGTTAGCAAAGACATATGAAGAAAAGAAAGAGCATAAGCTGGCACGCATTAACTATGAAAAAGCCAACAAATTGGTTCCAACTACCAGTCCTTACAAAGAAATCTATGAAAAGGCAGTTCAAAAAATACAGAGCGAAGAGTAATTAGTTCCCAGAATACAGAGGGTCAAAAGGGGTCGGTGACAAATAATTCTCATTTGTCACAGACCCCTTTATTTGGGAAATTTTAGTGAGTTTGAGCACTTGCAGATAGTGACTGAATATATTTGCCGAAGCAAGGTTTAATAGCTGTTAGTCATTTGTATTGCTCTGCCATGTCGGCCAGTACTTTTCTTACAGCCACTCGCAAATCTTCAGGTGCCGCCACTACAGCATCGGGTCCTAACCTAAGAATATCTACTATGGTGTGATCATGTTTGCCTGCTGGTAGGCTAACATGCGTCCACCCTTTTTCATCTGATGAGATCACACTCGTGTGCTGGCGCACATAAGGCGAGCTAAAGTAGTGGAGTAATTTAAGGCCTTTACTGGTGAGTTTTAGCTGAATATTGTTTGGGTACAGGCTCTTTTCTAGCGCAGCCGTGGAGTTTTTCCAGTAGTTGGACAAGTCAAAACTCGTACTCTGTTCGAATACTTGGTTGAGCACAGACAGCTGTTTTATTCTTGATACCTTAAAGGTTTTAATTTCATGATCGCTGTTAGCAACTAGATACCAGACTCCGCTCTTTAGCACGAGTCCGTAAGGTTCAATCGTGCGCATTCGACAGGCTCGCCAGCTTTGATATTCTATTTCTACTCTCTGCTGATTCCACGCTGCTGACATAAGTTGTGGTAGGTAATCAACCTCTTCATTCTCGTTAAACCAAGCGGGTGAATCGAGCAAAAAGCAAGAATGAAAACGCTCAGCATCGTCCCTCAAGTGTTTTGGCAGTGCTGCCAACAGTTTTAGTCGGGCTTCTGACATGGCAGGCGCCAACCCGAGTTTCTCTGCCGGATCAGACAGGCCTAACAAGAATAAAGATTCGGCTTCAGATTTTGACAAACCGTTGAGCTGAGTTCGATATCCATCTAGTAGTTGATAACCACCATTACTACCTTGTTCACTATAAACCGGAATGCCAAGGCTACTGAGGGTTTCTATGTCTCGGTAGATGCTGCGTACGGATACCTGACAATCTTGAGCTAATTCACCTGCGGTAACTCGGCCTTTAGATTGTAGTTTCATCAGTATGGTTAATAGCCTGCTTGCGCGCATTTGGAATTCTCGAAAATAATTGCAATTTTATAATGTAAACCTGACAAAAGTTGTCAGGTATGGTCACTATAGTGTGATTGATTTTACACAGCAATAGGAAATTACTATGACAAATCAATCACCCATTCTCTTTCATGCGCCTCAGTCTCGTTCGTTAAGTGTGCTAATTTTACTGAAGGAATTGAATATTGAATTCGACCTACATGTTTTGAATATACACAAGCAAGAAAATTTGAAACCCGAATTTTTGGCGGTTAACCCTCTTGGAAAAGTCCCTACTTTACAGCATCACGAAGCTATAGTGACTGAACAGGCGGCGATTTACATGTATATTGCCGACTTATATTCGTTAGGTAATCTGGCACCAGCCATTGATGATCCACTTCGGGGCCCTTATGTGCGATGGCTTACTTTTTATTCGGGCTGTTTTGAGCCTGCACTATGTGACAAAGGGCAAAACCGAGAGCCAGGCCCGAGAAATATGAATCCTTATGGCGAGTTTGATGCAGTAATAGGCGCTGTACAGGCGCAACTTGAGCAAGGGCCTTTCTTGTTGGGAGACCGATTTACTGCGGCAGATTTGCTTTGGGGAACTGCGTTGTGGTGGTGTACTTCTTTTGGTCTAGTAGAGTCTACACCTGCTATAAAGCGCTATATAGAGCAAATAGTGCATCGTCCGAGTTTTGTCGAAGCAAATAATATAGATGCTGATTTGGTTGCGAAGCAGGAGACCGAGCAAGAAAAAGCGGTTAACGCTTAAATTATTACTTAGTATCAAACTTTCAATAACGATATTTGAGTGAGACAAAATCTAAATCGCGAGCTTTGTCCCGCTCTGCATTGTGTTTACACAGTCAGAGCGGGATTGGCTAAATGTTTTAGGTATCTTATCGGCGACGTAAATGGCTCGGTAATTACCTATTTATCCACCTTTAGCTTGAAGCTGCCGTGCGCTTTAGTCATCGATTAATGTTTTTATTCTACATTGCTAGTGCGCTGTGTTGTCACGTTTATACGAATAAACGTTAATATAAGCGTTAAAGCTAGTAACCATGACAATGCTCCCCCTGGCGCTTTATCAGCAGGTGGTTGTTCTTCGCCTGTCACCGGAGCACTCTTTTTGACCTCAATATTAAATGGAGGCAATAGCGATCTAAAAACGCCGTCATAAACACTGATAATGATATTTTCAGTGGTAACTACGTCTCTTTCTAATGTTGGCGTACCTGATAGCTCTCCAGTCTCCGTATTAAAGGAAGCCCAACTAGGTTTGTTTTTAATGGAAAACGTTAAAGTGTCGTTTTCAAATTCACTAACTGTTGGAGTAAAGCTATAAAGTTCATTTTGAATAACCGTTTGGGCTGGTTGTCCCTCTATTAACGCAGGGTTACCGGAGAGGTTTGTCTTTATTAGCTCATAGCCTAAGTATTTGTTTCCAATGTAAACATCGTTAGTGCCAAAATAATCGTTATCGATTTGTGCAACAAAACTGACTTCGTCTTCGATGGAGCTAAATGTGTTAGTGTTATTATCGTATATTATCGTTTGATAATTAGTAAGCTCACCAATAGATAACCCATATTTTCCAGTGAAAAATAACTTATCTTGAACCACTTTGGGAAAGCGGAGAACAATACTATATGGCGTTTCAATCTTTGTTAATGATTCATTTGATTCGTCATATGCCCATAATACGGAATTGGGAACTACAGAGTCCACTTCATAGCTACTGGTAAAAAACAACTGTTCTTGATAAACAATAAAGCTACTCAGTCTCTTGGAGACATAATGATCTGCACTTGAAGGTATGTTAGCAACCGATACAGCTTCTTTTGTATTGTCATCATATGCCCATAATACTTGGTAGCTGGTGTCCTGCACGTCTAAAGACGAAGTAGTGAAATAAAGTTTATTCTTATAAACGGTTAAGTTCTCAATGGCGGACTCACTATTATCTGCATTGACCTCAGATACTAGTGCTAATTTGTTATCGCTGTCGTCATATACATACAGACTAAGTCCTTTGTTTCCACTGTAGGCAGTGAAAAATAACTTATTATTATAAACAGCGAATTCGTCAATGTTGGAATAGTTACGGCTAGTGCTAATTTCCGCAACGGTATCAATGGATTTAGTCGCATTGTTGTATTTATGGATAAATTGTAGTGAGCCGTTATTTGCTAACTCTGACGATATAAAATATAAGTCCTCATTTACACTAATAAGTTTTATACCATTAGAGAAGATGTTATTGCTGAGCTCACTATCTGTTACCCGTACTATTTTGTTTGTTTCACTTTCGTAATACCAAAGCTGCTGTTTATTTGAGCTTGCTTTGGCAACAAAAAAGAGCTTGCTATTATGAGCGGTTAGGGCATAAGGGAATTTGATTTCATTAGAATGGTTGAGATTATCAACGTCTTGCAATAGGTTAGGTTTATCAGCAACAGGATCATACACCCATAGTCGTGTACGCTCCTCACCGAAGGCGGTAAAATAAAGTTGCTGATTGTATTCAATTATATTGTTTGGCGATGAGCCGCGGTTTTCTTGGTAAAGATCTAAAACCCTACTTGGAGCGTTTTCCATTGCGGAAATTGCGTAGGGTTCGTAATTGCCTGTGTTCTCACGAGCTCCCTGAAAGTAGAGTTGGTCATCATGCACAGCTATAGTGGAGTCTTGTCTCGAATAACCATATTCAACAGGCTGTGTACTATGAGTTTGTGTGTCATATAGCCATAGTGATCTTTGTTCAAAATAGTTTGTAGGGTAAGCCCAGAAATATATTTTTTTATCAAATATCGTTAGGTTAGAAGGGAAAGAACTACCATAGCCAATTTCACTATCGGTAAATTCGGTGTTAATATTGGCAACCAAGTTAATTTCGTTGGTTTCACTGTTATAGCTCATTAATTCGTAGTCTTCAGAGCCATCCATATCTCCAGCGAAATATAAGATATTGTCATAAACCACGTAATCATTAACACTAGCCTCGCCAACATTCCTTACTTGGCCTGTGGCTTTATTATATGCTTTAAGTGCTTTTTTATTGGGGCCGAGGATTGGATTACTAGCGTATTGAACCTCTACAAAATATAACTCTTCATTATATACAGCGGAGATCCTTATATGATCAGAACCTTCAGTTGCTTCAATAATTTTTGTATTGGCGTTAGTTTTAAAGTTGTATGCCCAAACCTCAGGTGTACCTTTTGAACTTTTATTGCTATAAAAAAGTTTATCGTCGTATATAAAAGTCGTATTTCTGGGATGATCATTACGCTCTACATAAATGCTTACGTTATCAAGTCGTTCGACGCTGTTATCTGATTCGTTTAGCGTCCATAATCCAGCATTGAAGGATGAAGTTCCGTAATATTCTCCAAGATCAGAATCATCACCCAAGGCAAAATACAATTTGTCATTATATTGCGTAAAGTTTGCTATATAGTGGGTTTTGAACTGCTTAATTAAGGTTGTTTGCTGCGTGCTATCATCATGAACCCATAAAAAGCTAGTCCTGTCGCTGCGATAAGCCTTGTTAATCATTGTAGTGAAGTAAAGTTTATCGTTAACCACAATAAAGTTATCAAACCAACCACCATATTCTTTGAAATCTTTAATCAGTTTGTGCTTTTTAGTGTTATTGTCGTAGTTCCATAAGGCATTTTCAGCAAGTTTTCCTTCAAAAACACCTTTGCCAGTAAAGTAAAGCTTGTCGTTTAATGAAACAAAGTTATCTGGTGATGAACCTGCAGGATATTCTATTTTATTAATATCATACGCAGTTGTAGTTAAAGAAGAAGCGAAAGCAAGCATAGGGATAAGCAGTAACATGATAGTTACACTTCTAATCATGTTGCCAAAGTGCATGTTGATTTTTGTCTGTTTTTTCATTGAGCTTCCTTACTATAGTAATTTACTGATACAACACTGATTAAATTAAGTTCCATTTCTGACACAGTATATGTTTTGCAAAAAGATTGTAAACGAAATTTGTCGTAAAAATCTAAAGTTTGTAAGCGATGAGGTAAAATTAACGATAACAAAGGGGTCGGTGACAAATAATTCTCCGACCCCTTTGTTATTTCGTCATTTTATACTGCGGTAACATGACTTACTGTCAAATTATTTTACATGTATTCGTTCAATTATTGTGCATTAGACGTTTAACCTAGTAAAAACAAGTGGCTAGAATGTTGGAACGTTTCGTGCTTTGAACTATTGTCTAAGTTTATTTAAAAAGGGTGTAAAATGAAGAATATGGTATTGTTTGTATCACTTATGCTTTCTAGTTCAGCATTTGCGGGACTAATTGATTTTAATACAAACCCTGACAACAATTATTGGGATACGCCTATAAGCTCGAATGGATTCTTATTTACTGATATTACAGGTCAAGGTTCGCTTGGTACGGCTTCCAACCTTGACAATGCAAGTGTTGATAATGGTACCGTACATTTAATGGATTGGGTGAATTCAGGTAATTTATCATCAGTCAGAATGGAAGCAATAGATAACTCGCTGTTTAGTTTGAATATGTTTGATTTTACTAGTGGCTATTTAAGTGGAAGTGAGATCGCTACGCAATTGTCTGTGAGTGGCTTTGATATAGGTGGAAACCTTGTTGCTAGTGCTGTTTTCTTATCAAATAGCTACAGTCATCTTTCTTTTACAACGCTTAATTTAAGTAATGCTTTTCAAAACTTAAGATATGTTATTTTTGACGCAACAGGGAGTAATAATCGCGTTGGGTATGACAATATTGTTGTAAACAATGCTGTATCTGTTCCTGAACCTTCTTCACTCGTAATACTCGCTCTTGGGTTACTTGGCCTTTCAAGAAAAAATAAGATTATCTAGAAGCCATATACCTTTTAAAGCCTTGTGTTAACAAGGCTTTATTCCCTATATTCCTCGACCACTTTATTCTTTGGATATCGAATCAGATCTGGAATGTTATATCCGCAATTCGCACCTAGCCAGTATTTAAAATAAACCTATTGCTCAGTATTAGTTTGTGAATTCTCGTTTTCTGTTTGCTCAGTTAGCTTCGCTCTTTCCGCCTTAGCAATATATTTGGGTTTATTGCTTTTATGCACCTTAGCATTGGCTTTTTTCTTCTTCGCCAGCAGAGTGGTTTTGATTTTCTTTTTACGGTTCATTGAATATTTTGTTTATCAGTACTAGAAAAATAATGCTTAAACTTGTGAATTTTTATTTTATCAAGAATAAAGTGGTATTACCCACAAAAAGTTAACACCCTCATTATGCGTATCTTTGCGCATACTCCATCGGGCTCAAATCCGCCTATGAAGCGTGCCGGCGTATTCAATTGTAAAATGTCTATGTATGCAAATATACTCGCTTCGATTGTTCAATCGACTGGTATTTTTCAAAAAAAATGGGGGGCGACAAATAAATATCATTTGCACTAATGATAGCTACAAAACACCTAACCCCCATATTTACTTTTATCCCGATTTCACATATCCTCGTTGGATTGTCGTTTTTGGGAAGTTTATGTTGAATTCATTTTCTAAAGTTTTAGTCGTTGTTGCTATGCTGATTGCCTTTGTTGGGCAAGCGTTGGCGAATACGTCTATGTCTTGTGAAATGTCAGCTAAATCTCACCAACCATATATGGCAATGGATCAGTCAACAATGGATCATTCAACGATGGACCACTCCTCGATGGAACATGCTTCAATGGACCATGGCGGCATGAATCATTCCATGATGAACAATAGTGATACGCAAAGCCACGAAGAGTGTTGCGGAGCAGACTGTGCTTGTCCTGTAAGTGCTTGCTCAACGTTAAGTATTGTGAGTTCAGTGCCGAGTACTGCTGTTTTGGCGCGTCTTAGTGAAGGCGTAATGCGTCAGCAAACCAACCAAACAAAATCAATTTCTTCTTCTTTATTTCGTCCACCCATTATCGCCTAACACAGGGTTAGTGCGCCTGCTTTTTGTCAAAAGCTAATTTCGCGCACGTTGTAAAGTTTATACATTAAGCGTAAATGCGCTTAAGATATTCCAGATTTTCTGGGGGCGAAATGATTACTAAATATTTGAAAATAACCATATTAGCGCTATTTCTATCGGTGCTTATTTATGATGATGCTCAAGCTCAAGCTCAAGAGCAAAAACAAACAGCGAAAGCGTTATTCGTTTATAAAACCCCAACTTGCGGATGTTGTAAAAAGTGGATTAGTCACATTACCGAACAGGGAATTGTCGCGTATTCAAAAGACTATAACAGCCTAGATTTTATTAAGAATAAGTATGGCATCAAGCCAAATCTCCGTTCATGCCACACTGCTGTGACACAAGATGGCTTCGCCTTTGAAGGGCATGTGCCAGCCAAGTTTATTCAGCAATTTCTCTCTAAGCAGCACCCAAATGCGATTGGTTTGTCGGTACCTGCAATGCCATTAGGCTCTCCCGGGATGGAAGTCGGCGATCGATTTATGCCATATAAAGTGTTGCTCCTCAATAAAGACGGCACGAGTGAGGTTTATGCGCAGGTAAATACTTATGAGGAACAATTCTAATGGATCCCGTACTAACAAAATTATCGGCTGTTAATTTTTTAAAACTAACCATAGGGTTAATGGTGGGCTGTTCGGTGTTTTCAGTGAATGCACAGAAAGTTATATCACTAGATCAGGCGATTTCACTGGCACAACAAAACGATCCTTGGCTACATGGCAGCCAGCTAAAACAAAAAGCGGTTGAACACCGAAGCGTGGCGTCTGGCGCATTACCTGATCCGAAAATTTCTATCAGCATGATGAACGTGCCAACCGATACATGGAATTTAGACCAAGAAGGTATGACCCAATTTAAAGTTGGACTGTCACAAATGTTCCCAAGGGGCGACAGTTTAGCGATAAAAGAAAGTCAGCTGAAAATTGAAGCATCTAAGTTTCCATTATTACGTGAAGAGCGCAAAGCAAAGTTAAAAACGATGGTGACTGAGCTTTGGCTGGAAGCCTATTTAGCGCAACGAACGATTAGCTTAATAGAGTCTGACAGGGCGCTGTTTGAACAAATGGCTGAGGTGGCAATAGCAAGTTATTCGAGTGCCGTTGGAAAAACCCGCCAGCAAGACGTTATTCGTGCCCAACTGGAAATCGTTCAACTAGAAGACAGGTTAACCGGGCAAAAACTAAAATTAGAGTCGGCAATTGCACGTTTAAATGAGTGGCTACATCTTTATGACAGCAGCAACTTATCATACGACTTTAATTATGACTCACAACCTAGTGCCTATAGCGAGGAAGAATATAATCCATTTGAAGTGTCAAAAACGTTACCCGCGATTAGCTTAGACAATCCCACTATTTTAAAGGCGGATCAGTACTCGAGAAATAAGCTAGCACAGGAACTGGCAAACCATCCTGCGGTATTGGCTATTGATGTAAAGAGAAAAGTGTTTGAAAAAAGCATTGAGCTGGCAAAACAACAATATAAGCCACAATGGGGCGTAAATGCGAGTTACGGTTATCGAGACGATATGCTGTCAGGCGAAAGTCGAGCTGACTTGTTTTCAGTGGGGGTATCATTTGATTTGCCGCTCTTTACAGAAAACAGACAAGACAAACAACTAGCCGCATCCGTTGCGGAATCTGAAGCAGTAAAAACCGAAAAACTATTGCTGACAAAACAAATGATAAGTGCGATAGAAAAAGAGCTGAGGCAGTTACATCGCCTATCTGAGCGGCAGGCTCTTTATCAAGATCAATTACTTAAACAAACGCATGATCAAGCAGAGGCATCACTCACTGCATACACCAATGATGACGGTGACTTTGCAGAAGTTGTTAGAGCCAGAATTGCCGAACTAAATGCTCGTATTTCAGCGTTGCAAATCGATGTTGAAGCCTTGAAAACAGTGGCGCGTATTAATTATTTTTTTGCCGAGGCGTCAATTGCTAATTCAAGAATGTCAAACCACGCTCAATCTGCCCAGCAAGTTGGAGACAAATAATGTCAGTTAATACCAAATCCTCAAACCTAAAACTTATCGCAGTGGCAGTTATCGGTGCATTGCTAGGCGCAGGTGCGTTGTCTGTTTTTCAGGACTCGCCAAGCATGGGCGATGATTCAACGGCGTCAGGCGAGAAAAAGCCGCTCTATTGGGTGGCTCCGATGGACGCAAACTATCGTAGAGACAAGCCGGGCAAGTCGCCCATGGGCATGGACTTAATTCCTGTTTATGAAGAAGATGCATCAGGTGCTGACGCGGGACCGGGTGTTGTTAAAATTTCGCCGCACGTGGTTAATAACCTCGGTGTACGCACTGCACCTGTTGAATTTAAAAACATGCATTCAGCAATAGAAACCGTTGGCTATGTACAATACGACGAAGACCAGCTAGTTCATATACACCCGCGAGTTGATGGCTGGATTGAGAAGCTTTATGTTAAAGCGGCGGGAAATCCTGTCGAAAAAGGACAGCCACTTTACACACTCTATTCGCCACAATTGGTGAACGCGCAAGAGGAGCTGTTAATCGCGCTAAAACGAAATAACCAATCGTTGATTACGGCCGCTAAAGATCGATTAAAGGCATTGCAGCTTTCTGAAGAGTTCATCTCGCAATTGGCAAAATCTGGCAAAGTACAGCAAACCGTTACTTTTTATTCACCGCAGTCAGGCGTGGTCGACGGTTTGCAAATCAGAGAGGGGTTTTTTGTTCAGCCCGGTAATACACTGCTTAGCATAGGTAAACTCGATCAAGTTTGGGTTGAGGCTGAAGTGTTCGAGCGTGATGCCGCACTTATTAAAAAAGGGCTTCCTGTATCGATGACACTTGATTACTTGCCAAGTGAAGAATGGGTGGGGGTGGTAGATTACGTTTATCCCACCTTAAATAGCCAAACCCGAACCCTGCGCGTTCGTTTAAAGTTTGACAACCCTGAACACCAACTTAAACCAAACATGTTTGCGCAGGTTGTTATTCGTGCCAATAACGATGAGCGCGTTATCTTGGTACCTAAAGAAGCTGTGATCAGAACAGGGAAACAAGACCGTGTGGTACTTGCACTGGGCGAAGGTCAGTTTAAATCGATTGAAGTTAATATTGGTCGGGTAGACCAAGACCACATCGAGATATTAAGTGGCTTAAATGAAGATGACGTTGTTGTTACCTCTGCGCAGTTCTTAATTGATTCGGAATCCAGTAAAAACTCTGATTTCAAACGAATGACGCATGACGAAGAACCGAGCGCTGTTTGGATGGAAGGGGAAATCAACAGCGTGATGACAGGCCATCGCATGGCAAATATTACTCATGGCCCTGCCGAAGCATGGGGCTGGCCTGAAATGACCATGGATTTCACGGTAGCTGACAGCGTTGATATTGATGCGTTAAAAGCGGGGCAGACTTTGCATTTTGAAGTGAGTAAAACGGCAGAAGGCGGCTATGAAATTACTGGCATTCATATTATGACTGAGCCTGAAAATGGCCCCGAACAGGTATCGTCTGCGACGGTATCGGGTGTAATCAATGCAATAGATTCATCAACTCGCACGTTAAATATCAGCCGAGGCCCAATTGAAAAATGGAACAGGCCTGCGGCAACGATGGACTTTGTGCTTGCCAACGACATTGAAATTAGCGATTTCAGTGTCGGTGAACCAATCATATTTACGTTTGAAATTCGCGATGATTTTGTCATTACTGAAATTTCTCTTGATACGTCTGATGTGAATTCAGACGACGCAGGTAGCGATGATGCTGAACACGCACAACATGCGCAACCACAGCACCACGAATAAGCGTAAAGGACGTCGATATGATTGAATCAATTATTAGGTGGTCTGTTGGCAATCGATTCTTTGTGGTGTTAATCACGTTGATCATTGCTTTTGGTGGACTATATTCCTTAAAGAACACACCTGTTGACGCTATTCCTGATTTGTCTGATGTGCAGGTGATTATTAAAACGAGTTACCCCGGCCAAGCGCCACAAGTCGTTCAGGATCAGGTCACTTTTCCGTTGACCACCGCCATGTTGTCTGTGCCAGGCGCGCAAACGGTTAGGGGCTACTCATTCTTTGGTGACTCGTACGTATACATTATTTTTGATGATGATACTGACTTGTATTGGGCAAGAAGCCGCGTACTTGAATACCTGAGCCAAGTAGCGTCAAGCCTACCAGATTCGGCAAAACCGCAATTAGGCCCAGACGCCACTGGAGTAGGTTGGGTTTATATTTACGCGCTAACAGACAAAACAGGCAACCATGATTTGAGCCAGTTAAGAAGTATTCAAGATTGGTTCTTAAAGTACGAATTGCAGACTGTCCCCGGTGTGTCAGAAGTTGCTGCCGTTGGCGGTATGGTTAAACAATATCAGGTGCAGGTTGACCCTGATAAACTCAGGGCATACAACGTACCGCTTGACCATATACAAACCGCGCTGAAAAGAGGCAATAAGGAAACGGGCGCGTCTGTGGTGGAAATGGCGGAAGCCGAGTATATGGTGACTGCTACCGGATATATTCAATCTGTGCAAGACATAGAAAAGATCCCGCTTGGTATTAATGAACAAGGAACACCGCTGCGCATTGGAGATGTCGCTGACGTGAATCTTGGCCCGCAAATGCGTCGTGGTATAGCCGAACTAAACGGTGAAGGTGAAGTGGTTGGTGGTGTTGTGGTAATGCGATTTGGCGAGAATGCCCAGCAAACGATTGACGGTGTAAAAGCCAAGCTGGCGTCGCTTAAGTCGTCACTGCCTGAAGGCGTTGAAGTGGTAACGGTTTACGACCGTTCAAATTTAATCGACCGAGCCGTAGATAACTTGTGGAGCAAGTTGCTTGAAGAACTGGCAGTAGTCGCACTGGTTTGTGTGGCGTTCCTGTTCCACTTGCGTTCATCTATTGTTGCTGTTGTCACGTTACCTTTGGGCATTTTGGTGTCGTTTATCATCATGAACATGCAAGGAATTAACGCTAACATCATGTCGCTTGGTGGTATTGCGATTGCAATCGGTGCCATGACAGATGGTGCGATTGTGATGATTGAAAACATGCACAAGCATATGGAAGCACTGGCTAAAAAAGGTGAAGCATTAACTGACGAAAATCGTTGGCAGGTGGTGACAAAGGCCGCTAGTGAAGTGGGGCCAGCGCTGTTTTTTAGTTTGTTAATTATTACCGTATCGTTTTTGCCGGTATTTATTCTCGAAGCGCAAGAAGGCAGAATGTTTGCACCACTTGCTTATACCAAAACCTATGCCATGGCAGCATCGGCTGGTTTGGCAATTACCTTAGTGCCTGTACTGATGGGATACTTCATTCGTGGCAAGGTCATTTCTGAGAAGAAAAACCCGCTTAATCGCCTACTTATCGCTACCTATATGCCGATATTACGACAAGTGATGAAGTTTCCTAAGTCGACGATTGTGGGCGCATTACTGGTGACAATCGTGGGCTTTTGGCCGATCGACAAAATTGGTAGTGAATTCATTCCTCCGCTCGATGAAGGTGATCTCATGTATATGCCAACCACCTATCCCGGCATTTCTATAGGTAAAGCGCGAGAGCTGTTACAACAAACCGACAAACTAATTAGAACCGTGCCCGAAGTGGAAAACGTGTTTGGTAAAGTAGGGCGTGCTGAAACAGCCACCGATCCTGCGCCGCTAACGATGATTGAAACTTTTATTCAATTAAAGCCGCAAGACCAATGGCGGGAAGGGGTAACAACCGAATCATTAAAAGCTGAATTAGATAAATTGGTGAAGTTTCCGGGATTAACTAACGCTTGGGTTATGCCAATAAAAACACGGATTGATATGCTGGCAACGGGGATTAAAACACCAGTTGGTATCAAGGTGGCGGGCCCAGATCTTGATACCATTCAAATAATTGGTCAACAAATTGAGCAGCTATTACCGCAAGTGAATGGCACGGCATCGGTATACTCTGAACGCGTAGCGGGCGGACGTTATATTAAGGTCGATATCTCTCGAGAAAAGGCGAGTCGCTTTGGCTTAAATATTGAAGATGTTCAGCAGGTGGTTTCTACCGCGATTGGCGGCATGAATGTTACGCAAACCGTTGAGGGGCAAGAGCGTTATCCTGTTAATTTACGTTACCCCCAAGATTACCGTGACTCACCTGAACAACTAGCTAGATTACCTGTAGTAACACCTAATGGCCAACGTATTGCACTGGGTGATGTTGCCAATATTCGCATAGAAAATGGCCCTCCGGGGATTAAGAGTGAAAATGCACGCATAAATGGCTGGACTTTCATCGATATTGACGGTGTTGATGTTGGCACCTATGTGGAAAATGCCAAGGAATATTTAGCTAACAACTTAGCATTACCAGCAGGTTATTCCATCAATTGGGCAGGGCAATATGAATACATGGAAAGAGCCAAAGATAAACTTACCTATGTGTTGCCATTAACACTCGCGATAATTGTAATCTTACTTTACTTAAACTTCAGAGCGTTTAGTGAAGTCGCAATTATCATGGTGACCTTACCAATGGCAATGATTGGGGGGTTATGGTTGATGTATTTCGAAGGCTTTAATTTTTCGGTAGCGGTTGGCGTAGGCTTTATTGCGCTTGCTGGTGTGGCCGTTGAAATAGGCGTTATCATGCTTGTTTATCTCAACCAAGCGTTAAAAGATCTCAAAGAAAAGGCGCAACGGGAGTTGACATCAATCACCGCAACAGAGTATCAAGAAGCATTAATACAAGGAGCAGGCTTGCGCGTTCGTCCAGTGATGATGACAGTCGCCACTATTATAATCGGTTTAATGCCAATTCTGTATGGTACTGGCACAGGTTCTGAAGTGATGAGCCGAATCGCAGCGCCAATGGTGGGCGGCATGGCAAGTGCTGTAGTGCTTACGTTGATTGTATTACCAGCGATCTATTCGTTGGTTAAAAAATCGGAAGTGACGTCATTTAATAACAGGTTGGTAAACAATGATTAGATGGGCAAGGAAATACCACAAATGGTTGATGGTTTTTGTGGGACTACAGTTTCTTTTTTGGTCGATTTCGGGGGTATATATGGTGAGTATGGACATTCACTATATCCACGGTGAATCTTTGGCTAAACGTGATAGTGAAAAATTGAACTTGGCAAGCGTGAGCCACTCGATTAATGCACTTGTTGAAAACTACCCTGATGCAACGGGTATTGTACTCACTCAGCATTTAGGTAAGCCAGTATACAGGTTTACTGATGGTGAAAATGGTAAGTTGACCGTTGACGCCACGACAGGGGGGCAATTGCCTGCGGTTGACGAAGCTAAGGCGAGAGATATCGCGCATTATTACTACACTGAGCAGCAAAACATCAACGAAATACGGCTAATAAGCCAAGTGTCAGATATGCCAGCAGAGCTTTCGCCAAGACACTTACCTGTTTGGCGAGTCACTTTTGACAACATGGCAACGCCTACTTTTTATATCAACCAACAAACCGGCGCAATCGTTGCAAAACGCCATGATTACTGGCGATTGTTCGACTGGATGTGGCGTTTTCATATTATGGATTACGATGATGGTGAGAACGTTGCCAACTGGTTCCTAATGGTGGTAGCAATACTTGGGCTATTGGCTGCTTTGGCAGGAGCGGTATTAACCTATCACCGAATATTTTTAGCGAATAAAAGAGGGGCAGTTTTATGCAGGCCTTCAAATTAAACATTGCCGTTCATAAGTGGTTGTCGTTAATAGTTGGTTTGCAGTTACTCATTTGGTTGGCAACAGGTTTGTATTTCAACTTGATGGATCACAGCAAAGCGACTGGCAATGCCTTTCGAGTGCATGCGCACCACGAAGGTAATTTACCAAGCTTTGATTTAGTTGCGACGAGCGAACTCCAAAGCGAGCCACCGTTAGAGCTAAAACTAGTTTGGCTATTACAACAGCCATACTATCATTTGATTTATGAACGAGGACAACATAATTACCAATCGCGTCACTCAACGCTGTTCGATGCAACTACGGGAAAACAACACGCACTAACTGCACAGCAAGTATTCACGCTGGCACAAGACTCATATTCGGGTACGGGCAAGCTCAATACACCCGTATTGGCCGAGCCACCATTTTCGGATTATGTTGGTCAGCAAAATTCAATGTGGATGGTAGCAGTAGATGATGAGGTAAATACTACCATCTACATGGATGCAGTAACGGGACAAGTATTGCGTCATGCCAATGACGACTCCAGATTAAAAGACTTAATGATGAAGCTGCATTTTATGGATTACGGCAATTCGGGCGGTTTTAATCATTGGCTGATTATTGTGTTCGCCATTGCAACATTAATTTTGTCAAGCACTGGTGTTATCTGGCTTGTGCAGCAATATCGGAAAGGGGCACTAAAGTTTAGTCGACGGAAAAAGCGCTAAGCCAGTTGACCAAATACTTGCTATCGCTCGTTATGACTTACTACGCGTGTGTTTTGCCTCTTTTACATTGCGGATAAAGCACTTTTGTGAACAAATCAGACCACAATTGCGTAAATCTTAATGACGAGTTATATTTTATTTACCCTAAGTAGTAATAAATGGTAACTTCATTGCTCGTTAGAAATTTCATCTACACTATACTCCTATTATCTTTGTTAATGCCGTTTGCGAGTTATAGTAAAGGTGTCATCAACTGGCAAACTTATCACCGTCCACCGGGGATCATTAAAACGGGACCAGAGCAAGGTGAGGGCTTTGTGCAAAAGGTACTCGATCTCATCATAGAGAGAATGCCTGAGTATGAACATAGGATGCCACTTGCTTCAATTGGTCGTGCTATTTCGGATATGAAAGCAGGCAAGCGTGTGTGTCACCCTGCGCTTTTTATAACGCCGGAGCGTAAGAAATATATGGTGTTTTCTAACGCCTCAATGGTTAACCCAAGTAACCGGATAATTGCAAAACAAGGTGTGTTAGATGGTTTTTTAGTTGATGGCAATGTGGATTTTGAGGCTGTTCTGAAATCAGATTTGTTCACATTTGCATTGGTTAAGGAGCGATCGTACACTGAGTCTATCGATGAAATATTCACTAGGTTTTCAAATAATGACAAAGTGAAATTGATATCAAATACCGATTTATCCTCAATCTTTCAACTTATTCACCTTAATCGCGTTGATTTATCCATTCTTTATCCCTTCGAATTAGAGTATTTCTTACAACATACCGAAATCCCAAAACATTCTTTAGTCAGTTTTAAAATCAACGGTGTAGCGCCTTTTAACTCTGGATCAATTGCTTGTCCGAATAATGCGTGGGGTAGAGCAGTGATTAAACAAGTTAATGTCGTATTAAAGCAAATAAAACACACTGATGAATACCGACAAGCTGTCACTACATGGTGGCGTAAAGAGGCTGAAACAGAAGAATTTTCAAAGTATTACCGTGACGTGTTTCTGGTGAGGTAGTTCATTTTAAAATCGATTATTTACTATGTTGCTTGCTGGCAGTTCTCTGTTTTCAGCAAAAGGGCAAAGCGTAATGGTTGTGACTTAAACTCACCATTTGTCAGGGGAAATGCCCGCTAATTTCAACTTGTGTTCAAAAGGGGCTAGTTGAGTTCTCACATTTTTCCACGCATCAATTGATGAGTGATAAATGGCACCTCTAACTTGTGACGTACTGGCGGTTGCGCTGGCATTGGTATTTCTACTGATATCGACAAAATCCTGTTTAAAGTTTAGAGCGAGATATTAACATGAGCGAACATATACCTGTAGCGGGTGATAAACGAAGGCATAATTCATACTGGGATCATTTACGGTAGATTAATTCACCGTCAAAGTAGGTCATGAGCACTTTGGTTTGGTTGATATCTTCTTTATCAACTTCAAATAGGTTACGGTCGATTACGATGAGATCAGCGAGTTTACCTACTTCAATTGAACCTACTTTATCTTCTTGACGCATAGCATAAGCGCTGTTGAGCGTATAGGCTTTGATGGCATCAGCGAGTGAAATGTTCTGTGGCGCTCGTGTGATCGCATTCTGCAAACCAATAAATGGATTGAAAGGACTAACGTTCCAATCACTACTTAGCGTTAATCGGGCGTTTGCTTGAACTAGCGATTTAATTGGAACTGCATTGTTGGCTCTAATTCTACCCAATAAACCAACGTTTTCTTCCCAATGTGCAGGGTTGGTAAATTCGCCAGCAACTTGTGCGTCAGCAATAACGTTGAGCTTGGCAAATCGCGCTAAATCTTTAGGGGCTATGACCTCCAAATGAGTCAATCTGTGTCGACCTTTACCAAAACTAGCTTTTTCTATCGCATTCAATGCTTCATGTATACCCCGATCGCCAATAGCGTGAATATTGAAATCGAAACCTACTGTCTCTAGTTCTTTTATGTAATACGCTAATCTTGCTTGATCGAAGTAGTTTAAGCCGCGATTACCTGCCAATCCAATCAAGTCAACATTGTACGGGGCAAGCATTGCCGCGGTTCCATTGACTAAAATACCATCGGAATATAATTTTATTTGATTAAATTTTAGATAGCTATCAGAGTCATTCGAATACATTGACTTAAGCTTGGCGAGCTGCTCGGTGTCAGTCATATTGGGATAAGCCCACAAGCCAACATTCACTCTCGCGGTCAGCTCTTCATTATCACTAGCTTTTATCCAAGTTAAGTGGTCGTCGCGCTGCCAAAAGCTACGGGCATCACTTATGGACGTAATTCCATGTTTAGCAAGTTCAGGCAGGGTATATTCAATGAGTCCTTCATAGTCTTTTTGTTGTCGTTTAGCGGTTGGCCGCATCGCAATATCCATCACCAAGTTTCCGGCATTGTCGATTAAAATTCCATTAGGTTCCCCTGTTAATTCATCTCGCAAGATCACTCCGCCGATGGGATCTGGTGAATCGATGTCTATTCCGGCAATTTCCATTGCGGCCGAGTTAACCCACATCGAATGTGAGGTTTGCTCCATGATAATAACGGGACGGTCTGGCACGACATCATCAATAATATCAATTGGCAGTCTCTCTGCGTCGAGCAACGTCGCAATTGTGTGACCATAGCCAATTAACCAATCTGCACTTGGGTTGTTTTCGGCAGCGTCGGCTATCGTATCAGCAAAATTTTCTGGGTCTGTTTCTTCAGTGTTTAAGGTAAATAAGGTATTTTCTGACGCTGACTCAATTGGATGCATATGAACATCATGAAAGCCGGGCAACATCATCTTTCCATTAAGATTGGTAATGGAGGTTTTATCGTTGGCAAGTTTTAATGCATCGGCTGAAGTACCAACGTAAATGATCCTATTGTCTCTTAAGGCAACTGCTTCGGCCCATGGCTGTTTGGGGTTCACTGTATAGATAGAGCCATGGATAAATATTTCCGTAGCCGTTTGTGAGTTAGTTGAATCGGCTAAGAGGAGCGTGTTTTTAGCAGAACTAGAAGTACTTGCTACCAACAATACGGCACTCAAGAAAAAAGTACACAATCCATATGTTGTTTTTTCTTTTGATGTTTTATTTAAGGTATTGTTTTTAAGTGATAAAAGCATCTTTTTGTTCCGGGGAGGCTAGCATTGATTCATTAAGTATAGTGTGTAAAAGGTAACTGTTAGGTAACCTTGCTGAATATTGGTGTGCCATAATGGCAAGTTATATACCTTATAATCTGTAGGGCGAACTATAAGAGCGTGTATTTATTCAGGTGCAACAAGATTAGGAGTGAAGCATGTTGGTGCTTTTGGCAGAAGATGAAGCTGATTTGGCAGAGTTAACGATAGACTATCTCGAAGATGAAGGAATTGAGTGTGATTACGCTGCTGATGGCAAAATGGCGATTAATTTGCTGGAGTCAACACGTTACGATGTCATTGTTTTAGATGTCAACATGCCGAAAGCGGACGGTTTTACCGTATGTAACTGGTTAAAAGAACAGCTTATCGACACTCCGGTTATTTTTCTCACGGCGAGAGACAGCATTGACGATAAATTGTTGGGGTTTGAAACTGGTGCTGATGATTATTTAACGAAACCTTTTGAGCTTGACGAACTTGTGGCGCGACTAAAGGTACTTGCTAGGCGAAAAAACGAAGCTCGGCGTGTGTTCAAGTTAGAGGACTTAACCATCGATTACGCTGCGCACATAGTGACCCGAAATAATGAAGAAATAAGTCTTCAGCCCGCACAATGGCAGCTATTGTGCTTGCTAGCGAAACATAGCCCCAATGTGGTGTCTAAACTCGATATTGAAGGGCATGTTTGGCCTGATCAAGATGTTAACAAAGATATGCTCAAAACATTGATATTTAGGTTGCGTACTGCCATTGATCGCGAAGGACAGCATGCGTTAATTCATACAATAAGAGGCGCAGGTATCGCGCTAAGAGCATAATGAAACATCAGTCACTTGCGCACTATTTAAATCGTCGCTATTTATTGATTCTTGCGCTTATTATCGCCGCATTTACGGCGCTCATAAGTTTCATGAATTGGTCTGGCATGGATGATACCACCGAATATTACATGTTTTATGAAGCGGAAGTTTTAACTGAACACTATCAGCCAAATCAAACGGTTGTTGAGTTTGATAGTGGCAGGAAAGAGTATTATTGGGGAAAGAATAATTTACCTGCACGCTATATAAAGTTGATTGAAGAAGACAACATTGAGCTTGATGAAGCTTCATTGTTTTTTGTAGAAAACCAATACATTTATATTTTGCCGTTTAGTTTACCAGCACTAAATACAGTATTTTATGTCATACACATATTTAGCCAAGATGATTATGCAAAGAGCAATCAGTCGGTCAGATTGAGCTTAAGTTTTGTTTCATTCTTGCTATTCGTACTTTTGATTTTTCTCGTCACCCGTTTAAACCGTAAAGTGACTGATCAAATTAATTTGTTTGACCGTTGGATGACCAAAATATCTGAGCAATCAGCCAATGCATACCCTGATACGGCAATCCCTGAAAAGATCAATTTTCGCGAATTAGTGAAAGCGGCAAGTCGACTGAAAACCAGTTTGCAATCACAATACGAATTACGGCAGATTGAAAGTGAACGGGTTAAACGAGAAAAAGACTTTCTTAGTAGCTTGAGCCACGAGTTAAGAACGCCAATATCAGTTATCGCTGCGGCGATCGCGGTATTGAAGAAACGTAATCAATTATCAGAGAAAGACGCTAAAGTTCTCGACAAGCTCGCTAGGGCAAACAGCAACATGAAGTTGATGACGGGCACGCTGTTACAAGTATGGCGCAAACAAAAATCAGCCAATGAGCCTGTTAATCTTGTTTTATCAGAACAATTGGCACATCTTGTTGAAGAGAGTGAAGTGTATTGCTCGGCAACCGTACAATTTCACCTTGATATTTGTTCACATGAGCCAATTCAGGCAGATATCAGCTTGATTGAAATAACGCTTGGAAATTTATTGCGCAATGCTTGCCAATATACCGCTGATAATAACGTGCATATTTCAGTCACCCAAAGCACTGTTACCGTTAGCAATGCATTTGAACAGGAGCATCAACACATAGATTTAAACTACGGTTTTGGATTTGGCCTTTACTTAGTAGAAACCATTTGTAAGCAACAAAACTGGCAATTTACTGTAGATAAAAATAAGAACCGTTTTGTGGTAGAAATCGAGTTCAGTGAACCCGTCGCGTAAGTATTACGATTTGGAGTCAAATTTGACGTCATTGAAACAAATAATAAAACCTGCAATTAACACATCAATCAAGTCTTTAGAGCAGTCTTTGCATGAGCTGATTGGCTTAATTGGAGGTGAAGGGTTCTGGCAAGCGCCTGCTCATAAAGCTTGCATGAAGGATTGGAGCGCTTTGAAGTGCTGTTCGAAGAATGTATAAAGCAAAATTAAGTGATATTGAATTTTATCTATGATGCTTGGTGTTGAATTAAGTCGAATTCAATCACATAAGGCGCGGTGGTAGCTTTGCTATCACCCACCGAGATCTTTGTGACCGTTCATGTTTAAATCACGCTAATAAAAGCAAAAACCCTTTCTCAAATCTTAAACAAATATTTTTTCTTGTAACGACAAAAATGATTCGTGCAAATAATAATTGCGCTGAAAAAATAAAGCATTAATATCGCCACGCTTCTTGTTGATAGCCAATCCGAGTACATCGCATTTTCGCGACAAGGCGATAGAGCAACTATCCAAGAGTGAACTTAAGTATTTAATTATTAAATTATTTTTGAATCGCTCAAGCCCGGTGTGGGTGGAATAGCTTTGTTGAACTTGTAGGGATATGGTGATGTCTGTTACGTCTATTTTAACACCTTTAAATATTAATGCGCATAACGGTGTAGATGCGCTTGCATGTGAAGAATTTTCCACCCAGCGCGCTGAAGCATTGGTTGCTCAATTTGGTTCGCCGTTAATGGTGCTAGATTGCAATCAGGTTAGAGCACAGTATCGTGCATTGAAAAATGCCTTACCGAATGTCGACTTGTACTATGCGCTAAAGCCATTACCACATCCGGCCGTAGTATCTGTTTTGTTAGCAGAAGGCGCTTATTTTGATTTGGCGACAAATGGTGAAGTCGACTTAGTTGCCTCAGTTGGTGTGCCGAGCGAACGTACTATTCAAACCCACCCAATAAAACGTGATCTAGATATTCAGCATGCGTTGGCTTATGGCTGTAATGTGTTTGTTGTAGATAACATTAATGAACTGGAAAAGTTTGTCGCGTATAAAGACGAAGTTGAAATTCTGGTTCGCGTTAGCTTTCCTAATGCCGATGTACTTGCCGATTTGTCGAAAAAGTTTGGCTGTAAACCAGAGAACGCGTTGGCACTTATTCGTCATGCTTTTTCATTGGGTATTCGCATTAAAGGGTTGTCGTTTCATGTAGGATCACAAACACGTAGCGGCGAAAAGTATGCGACTGCGATTACAAAATGTCAGCACATTATGCAGCAAGTGATTGATGCCGGATTACCAGCATTGAGTACGTTAGATATTGGCGGTGGCTTTCCTGTTCAATATACATCGGATGTTATGCCGATTGATGAATTTTGCCAGCCTATTAATCAAGCGTTATCTTTGTTACCAGAAACGGTGCGCGTAATTGCGGAACCAGGACGCTTTATTGTTGCCTCCGCAGTAACTAATATTGCGTCGGTGATGGGGCAAGCTGAGCGTAATGGTCAAACATGGTATTACTTAGACGACGGAATCTATGGCTCATTCAGCGGGCTAATGTTTGATGAAGCAAGGTACGACATAAAAAGTGCGGTGCAATCTGAAGAGCAATTTACATCGGTATTGGCAGGTCCAACATGTGATAGCATTGACGTAATTTCGGAATCAATCATGTTGCCAAAACTTAATAATGGTGATCTCATTATTAGTTCAATGATGGGCGCTTATACTGCGTGTACTGCAACTGATTTCAACTTCTTCAAACGAGCAGAATTTGTTGTGTTAAACGAACAGTTGCCAGTAAGCAATGTGATCAGCGCTTAATCGCTAATGGAATAGGGCAGCAAATCTTCTTTTAGATGAGCTGCCTTTTTTGACGCTAGTTATTCATCGTTAAATCAAACTAATTCAATTCCTTATCTTTCCAGAATTTAGTCCCCTTAATCGTTGCCTGTAATGCTAAGCCGCTCTCGGTAAACGTATATACAGTAACATCTCCGAAGTAGGCTTCTCCTTCGACCGAGGCACCTTTGCCACTAGCGCGTGCTGCTGCGTCGGCATTGCCACCAAATGTCCAACCCGAATGGATGAAGTGCTCCATAGCCTTTGTCGTATGAAACACCATGACAATGCGGTAATCTTTGGCACCTAATCCTAGGCCAAAACCGCCTTCCGCCATATTCATATAAGTGTGTTTTCCTGTAGCCCTGTTTTTTACCACACCATAGCCAGTACCCGCAGCCACAAATATCAAGTTGATGTTGGCGTTCGAAAAAACCGCATAACCAGGGGCGGCGTTGAGTTGTGCTCGAGTATCAGGCTTGCTTGAGAACAGTTGCGTGAGCACCTCATCTTTCATCGTTAATATCGCCTGCTGTTTGTCAGCAACGGAACCTTCACCCATAGAGGCACAGGCCACTAGAAAAATAAGCGGAAACACTAATCTGATTCGGTTGATGTTGAACATGTGAGTGCCTTTTTGCAGAGAGCTTTGCTACTTGGTATCAATTAACTGTAGAAAATGGCGCGATTTTATTCAAACTTACGTCTGAGTGAGTTGCATGTTAAAACGAATAAAAATGATCATATTCACTTGAGCGAAAAAGATGATAGTGCGGGAGTTAATTTAACTTGCTTATTTGCCTAAAGTTTTTTGCTAGTAGTTTGTGATCTAACTAAAATTGTGGCTAGTGTTAAATGTTGTTCGGTATGTTTTGGTTGGTTGATGCGCTATAATGACAGGTTGAAGTGTATTTCTTTTAATTTGTATTCAAAGTATTTGTTGTCTTGAGGTATATGAAAATCGACACCCGCAAACTTAATAAACCTGTCTTCTTGTCATCTTCAATTGTTATTGTCAGTCTACTCGCGTTAACTTTCTACTCGCCTGCTTTTGCTGAACACCTATTCGGTCAAATTCAATCGAGCATTATTACCAATGGAAGTTGGTTCTATGTGTTAGCGGTTACTATTATCTTAGGCTTTGTCACCTATCTAAGTTTGTCGCGCTTTGGTGAAATAAAATTAGGGCCAGATCATGCAACGCCCGATTATAAGCTTTCTACTTGGATCGCGATGTTATTTGCCGCTGGCATGGGAATAGGCTTGATGTTTTTTGGCGTGGCTGAACCAGTCATGCATTATTTGTCGCCACCCACCGCTGAACAGGGGTCTTTAGAGGCGATTAAAGAGGCGATGAAAATTACCTTTTTTCATTGGGGGCTTCATGCATGGGCAGTTTATGCGATTGTTGCTTTAGTGCTCGCTTACTTTTGTTATCGACATAAGTTACCACTTACACTTCGTTCTGCGCTTCACCCGTTAATTGGTGATCGAATTTATGGCTGGCCTGGTCATCTGGTAGACATATTTGCGGTAGTTGGCACTGTATTTGGTGTTGCAACATCGCTTGGTTTAGGGGCAACGCAAGTAAATGCTGGCCTTAACTACATAATGTCTATTGAAATCAGTGAAATGAATCAAATAGTTATCATGCTATGTATTACAGCGCTCGCATCAATATCTGTTGCCACAGGCTTAGATAAAGGCATCAAAATATTATCAGAAGTTAATATGGTTTTAGCCATCGCACTGCTATTGCTTGTATTTATTCTTGGCCCTACTGTGTTTTTACTCAAGGCTTATGTGCAAAATACTGGGGCTTATTTAGCTGATTTAGTGTCAAATACCTTGAACTTATTTGCCTACGAAAAGAAAGCTTGGATTGGCGGCTGGACAATATTTTACTGGGGGTGGTGGTTAGCTTGGGCGCCATTTGTCGGTTTGTTTATTGCCCGAATATCGAAAGGTCGCACCATTCGTGAATTCGTTGCTGGCGTGATGATAGTACCAGCAGCTTTTACGTTATTATGGATGACGGTATTTGGTAATTCAGCTATTTCGCTCATTGTTGACAATGGCATAGTGCAACTGGGCGAAATGATCAATAACAATGCATCCGTTGGGTTATTCGTATTCTTAGAAAACTTTCCGTGGTCAGGCATGCTGACCGTACTTTCAATTGTCATGATCGTTATATTCTTCGTTACATCTTGTGATTCGGGGGCCATGGTAATTGATATGTTGTGCTCTAATGGAGAAAACGATACACCACTTTGGCAAAGATTATACTGGGCGATTTGTGTTGGCGCTGTAGCAGCCATACTAACCTTAGTTGGAGGATTAGAAGCACTGCAAGCGATGACGATAGCCAGTGCACTGCCATTTTCTATTGTGTTGCTGTTAGCGTGCTATGGCTTGCTAAAAGCATTGCGTGTTGAGTCAGCCAAAAAAGAAAGTTTTCAGTTGAACACTATGACAACGATGACAGGAGATAAAAGCGAAAATTGGCAAAGTCGGCTTGATAATATCTTAGCGACGCCCGGTAAACGCAGTGTTGATTCGTTTATTTCCAAAGTAGTTGAAAGATCGTTTAATCAACTGGTCACACAATTTCTTGATCGTGATATTAAAGCTAAAGTGACCAAAAAAACTAACGGTATTGAGCTGAAGGTTTACCATGGTGATGAACATGACTTTGTGTACGGCGTATATAAGAGCATGCAAGCTCAGCCCGATTTTAGCATAGAGGATGATGGCGACACCTACTATCGTGCTGAAGTTCACTTAGTTGAGGGCGGGCAGGACTACGACATTATGGGCTGGTCTGAAGATGCTGTAATTAATGACATTATTGACCAATATCAGAAACACTTACATTTCCTTCACTTAGTGCGTTGATGCTTAGCCTGTTCACTTTGAATATCGACACTTTGAATCATGACAGCCTTGCTGTCATGACTCACAGGTGAATCGTTGGTATTGGTCATTATACCGACGATATGAATGCCTTTAGATTAAGTAAACAATGGTTAATGAATTCCAAATAATTACTTTACGCATAAGATTATTTAGACAATTTTTACAATCCAAAAACAACACGATTTTGTCGAGTGATGTCGTCAGTAATTCAATTGGCAACTTGAAATATTAACACTTTGCACCAACGTCATAGTAAGAAATTGTTATGTTGGATTGTAATGCTGTCGTATTTTTTACCTATATTTATTGCTTGTTTGCTTATTGGTTATTCTGCGGGCAAACCACTATATCGTGATTATCAGCGTCGAAAAATCAAACAACGACCATTCAAAAAGGAGTGGCGAAAAATTATTCAGCGACGTATCCCTTATTTCAGACAAATGCCTGCAGATTTGCAGTTGCAATTGAAGCAGCATATTCAGGTATTTTTAGCGGAAAAGTCGTTTGTTGGTTGCAATGGTATTCAAATTACCGACGAAATTCGCGTGACGATTGCCGCCCAAGCGTGCTTATTGCTACTCAACAGAAAAACGGACTATTACCCTAAACTTCAAACGATACTTGTATACCCTCGGGCTTTTGTAAAAGCACAACAATCGGTAAATTTTGATGGCGTACATCACACCAGCAATATCGCGCTAGCTGGTGAGTCTTGGGATTTTGGCAAGGTAGTGCTGTCATGGCAAGACACGCTTGTTGGCGCACAAATACCCGATGACGGGCGCAATGTGGTGATTCATGAGTTTGCTCACCAACTCGATCAGGAAAATGGCACAGCGAACGGCGCACCTATTTTAAGTAAAGAACAAAATTACAATGAATGGTCGCACGTGTTTAACGAACAGTTTGAGCTCCTACAGCGCCATGCTGCTAATGGCACAGAGTCTTTGTTCGACTATTACGGGGCTACGAATCCCGCTGAGTTCTTTGCTGTGGCCAGTGAAGTGTTTTTTGAACAGTCGCAGCAATTTCATCAAGAATACCCATTACTTTATCGTCAATTAAAGCAGTTCTATCGGGTTGACCCCGTGCATTGGTGTTAAACATCATTCGTTTGTATATTGTCATGGTAGATATAAAAAAAGCGAACCAAAGTCAAGCCTGTACGGATAATTGGATCTGATGGCAATATCTAAAAAGAAGCCTTGCAGGAAACTGTAAGGCTTTTTCGTTATATAGTTACAAAGTCGTTTCAGTAAAATCTGACAAAATTAAATTTTAAGATATTATTTTCACAATTAAAAATTCAGACTTTTTGATTTTGAGTCTGATTCTTTGGCTTGATAAACGCTTTAATTAGTCCGCTGGATTCCGCATAATTTGAAAGCAATTCACTTATATTATCTGGATCTTCCCAATACTCTTCATCTATTTTTTCAAGCTCGTAACTCCAATCTGGAGTTGGAGCACTGTCAGATTCAGGGTATTGCTTCATTTCATTATTGCGTAAGTAAAAATCCTTTGAAGGTTTTATGTTTCCAAATAAAACCTTTGTTGCTCTTCTGAGAAGCCAAAGTGAGTTAGTTGCCCCCAGAGTATTCAGCCCATTCACAACTTCATCATACAAGTCACCTGAGCTATTGCCAAAAAACTGATGCATTCCACCGTTGTACACTTCTCCATCGAGCAAACCTACAGCAAAATAAACCTGCTCTTCCTCTGAAAGAATATAGAAATTATCATCATTAGAGTGAACCTTATCCACAAGGTATGTCCATAGCTCTCTAAAAGGGTCATATTCTTTTTGTTTACGATAAAACTCTTTAGAGCTTTCGATACTTTCACGGTTTCCTTGTTTACATGGCATACAAAGTCCACCGTTGCGCTCTGCTGTTGAAGGCAGAATCATTGCATCACATGTATTACACTTTACTTTTTCTGTCATCAAATTAGTTATATTTACGTTTCCATTCGAAACAATAATAATATGGAAGCTAGCTTCAATAAATACCTAAATGAAATTACAAGCTTTTGTTTCACTTATTGTACTTTTCAAAATAAATAATTTTCTCAACATCAACAAGTCCCTTTGCTAAGCCTAATTTCATAGCTGGCGTAGCTTTATGCTTTTTGTCTACTTCACAGTAATTGAAATATACCCTAAATATCTCACCGAGCTTCGTATAAAGCTCAGGGTTGTAAGGCTGGTAGCCATACCATGTACCTTTGATTCCACTGCCTGTACGGGCTGGTCTAGCAAATGGGCTAAGAGATGCCCTTATTTGATTGAAAAACCTGTCTATGGCGTGCAGAGAGGCTTTACGGTAGAGGTTGGCTTGATGATCTAAGTCATATCGTTGAATATTAGTAACGGCTGCTATCCGTTTATCCACTTCATTCAAGCTAGGCATTGGGTTTCTGACCCAAGCTTCATAAGCGTTACGTGGCCTCGTTGGATTTTCCATGCTAACTTTGATCATGTCTCTGATAGCAATATTAAGCTCCTGATTGGTTAACGAACTGTATTTCTTGCCACAAAAGGCTGAGACTTCAAGCTTACGATCTCTGGCTATTTTTCGCTTCTCGTCAATGGTTAAGTGTTTCGTCATAGACACAGCAAACCCATCTGAATTGCCAGCTCTAATCTGCTCCTTGAATGCAGCTTTGTAGGAGTTACTCAAGCCTTCATCTAGATCCATAAAGAACCTTGTTTTCTCAACGCCTTCAGTCAATGTATTTATCAGGTGAAAATGAGCTGCCATCGTATAATCGTTGTGTATTTCCATGCCCTTAGTAGGTAACTGATTAGACTTTCCATATGACTCAGAAGCACTGTCAGGATCATAGAGTTCATTAAAGGCTATCTGCTGTTCAAGGTCTTCTTTTAAGGATGCTCCTTTTGCTGGGTGCTTCTTTCCCTTAGTTGCTTTAATCGCTTCAAAATCTCTCTTTAGCCAAGCTCTGGCGTACTGGCGGTGATGTTTCATTTTCTCGTGTTCACCTAACTCCTCAGCATGTCGTTCCACTTCTTCAGGGTTAAGACTTGGATCGTAGTTGAAGTTGTAAGCGAGAATATAGCTACTTGTAAGGTCAGCAGTTCCAATGACATAGAACTCACAGTTTTTCTTCTCTTTTCGATTAACCCAGTTAGAAATATAAACTTGCCTGTCGGTGCATAGGTACATCCGTTCATACTTCTTGCTGACTAGCCTTCGTTCTCGGTTTGCTACAAACTCAACACACTTGCGATGAATAAAGTCAATTCTTCTATACAGGGTGGGCATACTAATGCCATACAACTTCGCTATGCGTGCTAAGGGCGTTCTAGATACCAAGGTTCTGAAAAAGTAGATGTCTATTTGGGTATTGTCATGGACTCTATCTATTGGTTTCCCAGTGAATGATGTTTTACAGACGTTGCAATAATAACGCTGAGTACCTTTGGGAGTCTTTCCTCATTTTTTAATGGATACTGGCTTAGTCCCTAAGCTACTTTCACAGTCTGCATTTACACATTTTGAGCCTGTTTTTGTAAGATAAGCGGCAATACGCTCGTATTCTTCGTATATGCCTTTATTACTTTTGAGAGAGTAGGAAGTTTGGTTCTTGTATGGTGATGTTCGGGCGAACTCAAGGCAACCTTTACAAATGATTGATGTAGACTTAGGGCCAGTCCCATGAAGCGTATAAAATGTGTTTAGTTTAACAGATTGACGCTTTCCATCTTTTTCAATATATTTATTCGAAAGCGTTTTTTCTTCTATTTCCTCTGGCGTTAAGCCAAAGTTCTCGCACATCGTAAATTTGCAACAATTGAACTGAATTCCATTATGAGCAAAGGGGATTTTGGGTGGTTTGTCTTGGCAAGATTTCTTGCTCATAAAAAAAGTGCTATACCTGTAAATAATTACAGTAAATATAGCACTTTATTTCGCTAAGCCAAGCTTTTAGATCCAATTATCCGTATAGGCTTGAACCAAAGTTCGCTTTTTGTTTATCAATATTGATGTATTCTTAAAAGATAACTCGATAACTAAAATTGATAACTCACGCTCAAATCGATGCTTCTAGGTAGTATATAGCGGCCATTTGCCGATAGTGCACTTCGCGGATCACCTTCGGTTAAAGCATCTTCATCGGTTAGGTTGCTTACAGATAATTGCACCTCAACTTGATCAGATAAGTTTAAGATCATACCAACATCAATCTTTTCATAGCCGGGTAGAGTAACGGTATTTTCGTTATTGGCAAAACGGTCGCCTACCGCTGAGAAATTACCATAAATAGTTGCGTACATACCGTTGTCAAATTCAATGTCGTAGCTTGGCGTAACCCTTACTTGCCAGCTTGGTTGACGTTGTGCTTCATTACCTAAGTTATCTGGACTTTCAGTGATTTCTGTTTCTTGAACCGTCGAATTTAAATTGACTGAAAAGCCATTGTCAGCGTAGTAATTGAAGTCAATTTCAACCCCGTAGGCTTCATTCGTCAGTATTTCTGCAGGCGCACCGGGTTGTCTAACAAATGTGTCACCCTTTACTTCATTGAAAAAAGCAGTGGCGTAAAGGTTATAGTTATCTCTTGCGAGCTTATAGCCAAGTTCAAACTGAGAGACTTCTTTGATCAAGTCTTCACCTTGTTGGTATGCGCCATAATTATCTCTAAAGTCGTCGAAAAACGGCATTTTGCTACCATCGCTGATTCGCGCAAAAATGCCTTGTTTTTCGGCAAACATCCAGTTTATACCGGCTGTCCATGCCAATTCAGTTTCATCATATGAGACGACTTGGTTAATGGTGCCGTCTAAATCTTCATCTACGGTATACTCGATTTGATGGTTTTCATTGCGAATACCCGCATCTATGGTTAACTGGCTGGTGATTTCGTATGACGCAGCAAAGTATAGTGCATCTGTTGATCCGTCTCCGATGCTATTAATGTCGTAGTTCCAACCGCAGCTGTCTTGATTGTCATTACAGTCGATACCCGTAAGCATTTCACCACCAGACTCCACAACATGATATGCCTGATTGCCTAGTGCCCACCAGTCTTTAGCCTCAAAAGTGGTATGGTAATAACCGGCCGTAAATGAGCCTTTGTCGAAGGTTTTTGTGATGGCTAAGTCGTTAGTAAATGCCTCAATTTCTTTTTTAACCACCCAACGGCCAATTTGTTGCACCATGGTATCGCCGCTATATTGAGCGCCTGTTACGGCACCTGTGGCACTAGTGCCATTATCGGCAACATTCGCTAATTCGGTTGGATCGCCATTTGGTACTAATCCGTAGGTGTCAGCATCGCCCTTAGTGTAGATGAAGCGATTGACTAAGCCCCAACCATTGTCGAATGTTAGGTCGATACTACCGCCCGAAACAGAGCCATCCCAGCCGCGACCTTGGCCAAAGTCTATGGTTTCAGATGTTCCATCTAGGCCATATTGAATGGTTGCATGACGGTTATTGGTACCAATTTGTGTATATTGGTTGTCAACACCTTCTACGTTCAGTGGAGAGGGGAGATACCAAACACCATGGTCGTCGGTTTGGCGAGTAAAAATGTTTATTTTACCGTTATCAAGCTCTTTGGTGATGTTGATAGTAAATTGATGACCTTTCTCAGCATTAAAGCCTGCGTCTCTCACGCCCGGTGAGCTTTTGATATAACCACCTGCCATGAAGTATAAGTCGTCAGCTAAGCTACCACTGATAACACCGTCGATTCGGTGTAAACCATAGTCAGATGTGGAGTACTTAACGAGTCCTTCAGTATCCTCAGAACCTTCTTTTAATAAAAAGTTGGTCGTTAAACCGGGCTGACCATTAGACACAACTGCATTTGGTCCACCGCGTAGCGCTTCCATGAACTCTACGGTTTCATCTAGTCGAAATAGCGTAGAGTTTTCCAAGAATGAGAGGGTTGGTGGTGGAAATATAGGTGCGCCTTGAACTTGAACAGTTAAGAAAGGTGCATCTCCACCACCGGGGAAGCCACGAACGAATACATTAGCGCCAGAAACACCACCTGAACTTTCAACCCAAATGCCCGGTACTGCTTTTAATAGATCTGCTGTGCTTTTTGGTGATAGCTTTTCAATGTCATCTTCAGAGAAAGAGCTGATCGCAAAACTCGCTTCCTCTTTTTTTACACTCTTACCACTGAAGGTTCCGGTGACAACGATTTGCTCAACCTTTTCTTCAGCGGTGTTGGAAGTGTTTGGTGCGTTTTCAGCGGCAATTGCCACGCTTGCTTGACCACAAAGCGCTAATGCGATTGCAGATAGCTTGAATTTCTTCGTCATTATTATGCCCTCAATGCTGATATCTGCATTTTGCCATATCAGCTCATTATTATAATAAGGGTGTGCTGAGCTTTCCTAGTGGCTCTAAGCCTATCAAAAGTTCAACACACGCTAGCTTCAATTCCTTCCCCACGATCAATATAGTTACGTTTGCAAACGTTTGCAATAGCAAAATGCAAACGTTTGCTAAAAAGTGTTTTTTCAATTGCATTACTGGCAACTTATGCAATAATCCCTGACTAACATGAGATGGAATCATTAACTGGAGCTCGTAAGTCTTTGTCTTCTGAAAATAAATTAACCTTGGCTGGTTTAGCGAAACTGGCGGGCGTGTCAATATCTACAGTATCACGGGCGTTGAACGATAACCCTTTGATTAAAAAGGAGACTCGTGAAAAATTGCAAGCGTTGGCAAAGGAGCATAACTTCAGTTTAAATCGCGCGGCCAGTCGTTTGCGTACACAGAAAACCAATGTAGTGGCCGTCATACTGAATTTAACCGACAGCACAGATCAAAGCATTAGTGATCCCTTTTTGTTAAAAGTAGTTGGTGACCTCAATCAGGCACTTAATCGGCAAGGTTATGAATTGTTGCTATCTAACTCGCTGATGGCGGCTGAAGATTGGGCAAATTACTTTATAAATAGCAGTCGTGCTGATGGCATTATCGTAATCGGTCAGGGGAAAAGTACGGAAAAAATTGAACAAGTCGCTCAAGCTGGAGCGCCGTTGGTGGTATGGGGCGATCCTAAAGTAACAGCAGATTATGCTGTTGTAGGGAGTAACAATGAACTCGGTGGCTTTATTGCGACTGAGCACTTAATTAAAGGGGGAAGCCAACGAATATTATTTTTGGGTGACCCAGAGCATGCTGAGATGAGTGAACGATATAAAGGCTATCAACGCGCTATCGAGATTCATGGTTTATTGCATGACAATACATTGACGTTGTCTTGTGATATCACCAGTAAAGCGGCGTACGAGACCATCGCTCAAGCTATTTTGGACAAAGGGTTACATTTTGACGGCATAGTCGCAACTAGCGACATGGTGGCGCTTGGTGCAATGAAGGCGCTGAAAGAGCGCTATATTAGCATTCCCAGTGATGTTGGTATTGTCGGCTATGACGATATTGCAATGGCTGAACTGCTTCATCCTGCACTTACTACGGTAAAACAAGATACCAAAATCGCATCAGATATCATGGTAGAACAGCTGATAAAACAATTTCAGGGGCAAAGTGCGACATCTGCCGTTGTTGATATAGAACTGATCCCACGTAAATCTACTCGCCCGGTATAAACAGTCACACAGAAGGCACCTTGTTGTTAGATATTCCGGCTATTGGCCTATAATCAATGTACGTTATGAGCTATTGAACAACTTTATTTTAAATTTACAAATGCAAACGTTTGCATTTGTTGATTTTCGAATATAGACTGAAAGAAAAATCACACTGAGAGTATTTCATGTCACGCGCTTTAACGATTACTGCAATTGCTGCCTGTTACTTTGTATTTGCTATTTTGCTTAATAGCGTAGGCACCGTCATCCTCCAGTCTATCAACAGTTTTGATGTTAGTAAGCCTGAGGCGAGTACTTTGGAAGGGTTTAAAGATCTGTCCATTGCTTGTGTGTCTTTTTTCGTTGCGTCTGTTATTCCCAGAGTAGGTTACAAGTTAACATTATTGATTGGCTTAGCAATTGTTACCATTGCTTGCGTGCTCACGCCAAACGTAGGCCAGTTTTGGGTGATTAAATTGTTGTTTGCCTGCATTGGCGTAGCATTTGCACTGGTTAAAGTGTCGGTTTATGCCATTATTGGTCAACTGTCTACTTCGGTTAAGTCACATTCATCGATTTTAAATACGATAGAAGGTATTTTTATGCTGGGTAGCCTATCTGGTTACTGGTTGTTTAGTTTTTATGTTGATCCCAATGCAAGCCATTCATTAGCATGGCTTAATGTATATTATCCACTCGCAGGGATCATCCTCGTGGCTATGCTCCTTGTCGGTGTGTCATCGATACCTGATTCGCGAGAAGGCAACAACACCCAAGGCGTAGTTAAAGACTTTGTTGAAATGGTAAAAATGAGTTATCAGCCACTTGTGTTAGTGTTTGTTTTTTCAATATTTCTCTATGTATTGATTGAACAAGGAATAGGAACTTGGCTACCTACTTTCAACAGCGAAGTGCTTGGGCTACCGAATCATGTCAGCGTGCAAATCACCAGCATTTTCGCAGCTTCACTGGCGATAGGTCGATTACTGGCTGGGCAAGTGCTAAGGCGTGTACATTGGTATCCTTTTCTTAATGTTTGTTTAGTCGGTATGGGCTTGATTATTGTTGTTTTGTTGCCGCTTACTGAGCTTTCTTCAACATCATCCGTAAATCACATTGCTGAAGCTCCGATTGTCGCCTATTTGCTGCCGCTAATTGGTTTAATGATGGCACCTATTTATCCAGTGCTTAATTCTGTGATGTTGAGTAGTTTGGAGCGATCTAAACATGCTGCAATGACTGGATTAATTGTGGTTTTCTCTGCGCTGGGCGGAACAACCGGCTCAATCATCACCGGTTTTACCTTTGAGGCGTTTGGTGGGCAAAATGCATTTTATCTGTCGTTGTTACCAATGGTGCTGATCATGGCATGTTTGTATGGGTTTAACCGGACGTCACAAAAGCAACTCGCAATTTCTTCTTAATTTTACTTGCTATTTATTCTCTCAATTTTCTCGTGCTTAGTTCAGGAACAGACATGGTTGCAGCAAACAACAAACAAATTATCGACCAAACGACGACAGACTTTTTCGCGTCTGCATTATTTAAGCAAGTGCAAATGAGTGGACTATTTGCTGATAGCAAAACTTTTGTGGATGCTACGCCTAAGTTACCACTCAATGAAATACTCAAAAAGTTTAGCGAACTACAAACACAAAGCCAGCAAGAGGCCGTAGCTTCTTCCGAGTTGTTATCGTTTGTAGAACAATATTTTACGCTGCCTGATCAGACAGAGATAACATTAACTTCAGCTAGTAACAGTATAGAACAGCACATTTTTGAACTGTGGCCTGTGCTAACTAAACCTGCAGATAAACCTTCATATGATTCGCTATTAGCACTGAGTAAACCGTACGTAGTACCGGGTGGACGCTTTCGTGAAATTTACTATTGGGATAGCTATTTTACGGCGCTGGGCCTCATTGCTTCAGGTCGTCAATCAACTGTTGTGGCCATGTTAGACAATTTTGTCAGTTTGCAATCACGCTATGGTTGTATCCCTAATGGCAATCGGAGTTATTACCTGACACGTTCCCAGCCGCCCATTTTGGGTTTGTTAGTCGAACTATTGTTGCCCTTTCAAACGGACAAAGCATCTTTTATTAAGCAATATATTGGGAGCATTGAAAAAGAATATGCGTTTTGGATGGATGGAGACCACCTGTTAAATAATGACATAACGGCATATCGACGTGTAGTACGTATGCCCGATGGCAGTATTCTCAATCGCTATTGGGATGATAGCGATACACCTCGACCTGAATCTTACCGAGAAGATGTTGAGTTGTTTAGTGAGGCGTCGCCAGAAAAGCAGGAAGATTTTTTTCGAAATATTAGGGCGGCTTGCGAATCTGGTTGGGATTTCAGCACTCGTTGGCTTGGGCAAGATTACACTTTAGCTTCAATTCGAACCACACGGATAGTGCCTGTTGATTTGAATAGTTTGTTGTACAAAATAGAGTGTTTGTTACGTGAGTTTATGCTGGTACTTGGTCACACAAAGAAAAGCCACGACTATCAGCAAAAAGCACAGCGGCGTCAGCAAGCAATAAATCGTTATATGTGGTCTAGTGACCATGGTTTTTTTGTTGATTACGATATTGATTGCCAAGAACAGCAGAGTCGCCCTGTGCTGTCGTTAGCTGGTGCTGTACCTTTATTTGTGGCGTTAGCCAGTGACGACCAGGCTCAGCTTGTTGCCAAAAAGCTAGAACATGACTTCTTAAAAACCGGTGGTTTGGTGACAACGCTGGTTGAGAGCAAACAACAGTGGGATTCACCAAATGGTTGGGCGCCCCTACATTGGTTTGCTATTCAGGGATTGCTGAATTACGAAAATACAACACTCGCTGTAGACATTGCCACACGTTGGAACCGCACCGTTAAACAGTTTTTTGAGCAATCCGGAAAACTAATGGAGAAATATAATGTATGTCAGCTTCAGAGCAAGGCCAGTGGCGGCGAATATGATGTACAAGAAGGCTTTGGTTGGACTAACGGTGTGTACTTGGTGTTGGAAGCACTCATACAAAACACCCAAGAGAAATAGTTGTCTGAAAAGACGAGTTATCAATGCGTGTTAATTACCCCTAATTTATTGTATCGCATACAAGTTCACCAACGCATTACCCCAAGAAAAATAAAAGCATTTCATGATTTGGGGTTTCTAAAAATAGCCTCCTATACTTGTAACATCAAAAGAAGTATTAGGCGTGTGAAAACATACGCCAATACTTGCAAATTTAACCGCATGAACACAACTATTACAAAGTAGGATAGGGAACCGCCTTATGGACACTCGAACGGCATTCGTTGAAAAACAATCTACTCAACAGGCTTCTGACTATGCGCGAAGTCTGATTGAAGCGAGTCTTGATCCGCTCGTAACTATTAACCCTGAAGGTAAAATTACCGATGTTAACGAGGCCACTATCAAAGTCACCGGTGTTGCGCGACAAGACTTGATTGGCACTGATTTTTCAAATTACTTTACTGAGCCACAAAAAGCGCGTGAAGGGTATCAAAAAGTTTTCGATGAAGGTGCGGTAATTGATTACCCGCTAACGATTCGCCATAAAAACATGCGCTTGGTTGACGTGCTTTACAATGCGTCAGTGTATAAAGATGAAAATGGCAATGTACTTGGGGTGTTTGCTGCCGCGCGCGATGTTACAGAGCAAAAACATGCTTCTCAGTACGCACGTAGTTTAATTGAAGCAAGTTTGGACCCCTTAGTTACCATCAGCCCAGAAGGTAAAATTACCGATGTAAACCAAGCGACTATCAAAGTAACCGGTGTTGCGCGTGAAGAATTAATTGGTACTGATTTTTCAAACTACTTCACTGAACCGCAAAAAGCTCGGGAAGGCTACCAAAAGGTTTTTGAAGAAGGTTCGGTAATTGATTACCCATTAACAATTCGCCATAAAGATAAAAGCCTCACCGATGTGCTTTATAACGCATCTGTTTATAAAGACGACAAGGGTAATGTACTCGGTGTATTTGCGGCCGCTCGCGACGTTACTGAACAAAAACAAGCTTCCCAATATGCACGTAGTTTAATCGAAGCAAGTTTAGATCCATTGGTCACCATCAGCCCTGAAGGTAAAATAACCGATGTAAACCAAGCCACGATAAACGTAACGGGCATTACGCGTGAAGGCTTGATTGGCACTGACTTTTCCAACTATTTCACTAAACCTCAAGAAGCGCGAGAAGGTTACCAAAAAGTATTCGAAAAAGGCTTCGTCACGGATTATCCATTAACTATCAGACACAAAGATGGGCGTTTAATCGACGTACTATATAACGCATCTGTCTATAAAGATGTAACGGGCAATGTACTCGGGGTATTTGCGGCAGCTCGTGACGTAACAGAACAAAAACAAGCATCGCAATACGCACGTAGTTTGATTGAAGCAAGTTTAGACCCGCTGGTAACCATTAGCCCTGAGGGTAAAATTACTGACGTAAACCAAGCGACAATAAACGTAACAGGCATTACCCGCGAGGGCTTGATTGGCACCGACTTTTCTAACTATTTCACCAAACCGCAAGAAGCACGAGAAGGTTACCAAAAAGTTTTCGAAAAAGGATTTGTCACTGACTATCCATTAACTATCCGACATAAAGATGGCCGCTTAATCGATGTACTGTATAACGCGTCTGTTTATAAAGATGTAACGGGCAATGTACTCGGGGTGTTTGCGGCTGCTCGTGATGTGACTGCCCAACGTCAGGCAGAAGCAGAGGTCGCAGAACAGCGTCAGAAAGAGCTAGAGCGTTTAGCGGAATTGGAGCGATTCAGAAAACTGACGGTAGGCCGCGAACTTAAGATGATTGAGTTGAAGAAAGAAATTGCTGAACTTCGTAGCTTAATGGATCAAAAGGACATCAATGAGCAAATATAGCGTATCAGAAGTGCCAAGTTTCAGCACAACGGAAAAAGAACTTCAAGATCTGGAAGAAATGCAGCGGGCGACGCTCAACATTTTGGAAGATTTTGATGACGAAAAAAATGGGCTGGAGGATTTTCAACGCGCTACGTTTAACATTCTGGAAGACTTTAATCTTGAAAAGCGAGGGTTGGAAGAGTTTCAGCGAGCCACGTTTAACATTCTTGAAGATTTCAATCATGAAAAGCAAGGGTTGGAAGAGTTTCAGCGAGCCACCTTTAACATTCTTGAAGACTTCAATCATGAAAAGCAAGGATTAGAAGAGTTCCAACGCGCTACATTTAACATCCTTGAAGATCTTAACGACGAGAAACAACAACTTGAGCAAACACAACGCGCCACATTGAATATTCTTGAAGACTTCAATACAGAAAAAGAGCGTCTTGAAGATACCCAAAAGGCAACGCTCAATATACTAGAAGATTTTAACGCTGAAAAAGAAAAAGTAACCCAAGCTTACGAGGCGTTGCAAAAAGAAGTTAATGCACGAGAAGAAGCAGAAAAGTCGCGATTCTATTTGGCTTCAATTGTTGATTCGGCTGAAGATGCGGTATTCAGTAAGAGTTTAGACGGCACATTAACGAGCTGGAACAATGGCGCGGAAAAGCTGTATGGTTATACGGCTGAAGAGGCGATTGGTCAGCACATTTCTTTCTTAGTACCCGAAGGGCACAAAGACGAAGTGGCAAAATTCCTAAAACGGGTGATGAAAAACCAGAAAGTAGAGCACTATGAAACAGAACGCGTAAGAAAAGACGGTAGTGTAGTGAGTGTGTCACTGACCTTATCTCCGATAAAAGATGGCCAAGGACGTACCATTGGTGTGTCGACAATTGCCAGAGATATTACCGAGAAAAAGCGCGCAGAAGAAAATTTAAGACGAGCACGAGACCATTTGGAATTGCGCGTAAAAGAACGAACGCAGCAATTAGAACACGAACGTGAAGCACTGGCACGTTCGAATGCTGACTTAGAGGAATTCGCTTATATAGCCAGCCACGACCTTAAAACACCGCTACGAAATATTCAAAGTTTGTCTCGTTGGATAGAAGAAGACTTAGGGGATACGCTTACGGGTGAGCCGAAGAAAAACATGGAAATGTTAAAATCACGGGTGCGGCAGTTAAATACGCTGTTAGATGATTTACTCGCGTATTCTCGTATAGGAAGAATGTCTGAAACGGTTGCTATAGTTGATAGTTATCAACTGGTCACCGACATTGTCTCGCTGTTTGAAAACGATGAACTTGATTTGCATGTAAGTATTGACAAAAGCCTGCCCAAGTTTGCTACCCAGAAAGCCGTTATCGAACTCGTGTTTCGCAATCTCATTAACAATGCCATAAAGCACCATGACCAAAACATAATACATTTGCAGATAAAGTGTGTAGATAAGCAAAGCTTTTATACGTTTTCGGTTTCTGATGATGGCCCAGGCATACCAGAACAATATCACAAACGCATCTTTGGCATGTTTAAAACTTTGAAAACGCGCGATAAGGTTGAAGGTAGTGGTATGGGACTCGCCATTATTAAGCGAGCAATAGAAAGTCAAGGCGGGCAAATTCGTGTTAAATCTAAAGAAGGCACACGTGGCTCTGCTTTCAGCTTTGATATTAAAAAGCTCGATGATGACGGTGAGTTTATACAAAAGGGTAATTTAATTTAAGGTGCAGGGTGATGTAATGATAGCAGAGCAAAGTACAATAATAATCGCAAAGAAGGAGGCACATATGGCCAAAAAGGAAGTAAGCTTTTTGCTGGTTGAGGATAATGAAGTTGATATTATGGACGTACAACGAAGTTTTAGAAAAGCAAAGGTAGCCAATCCAATTCATGTAGCCAGAGATGGACTTGAAGCGCTTGAATTGTTACGCAGTGGAAAAATTCCTAGTCCTTATATTGTTTTGATGGACTTGAATATGCCGCGTATGGATGGCATCGAATGTATTAAGGAGATTCGAAACGATGATGCTTTGCGCCGTTCAGTCATTTTCGTTTTGACAACATCTGCTGCCGATGAAGATAAATTCAAAGCGTATGACTTCAATATTGCGGGTTATATCGTTAAAACGGAGTCTGGCGAAGCATTTACCGATGCCATTACGATGCTCGATAGTTATTGGCGAGTGGTCGAATTGCCTTGTTAGTAGGTCAGGCTAACCTCACATGAAACAACAAGTGCAAGCGAGTACCAACAAGCGTCAGGGCGGTTCATGAGAATATTGATTATTGACGACAATAGTGTTGATCGAGAAGAGACAAAGCGAGCATTATTAGATGCTTCAGTAGAATGTCAGTTTTGTGAGGCTGAATCGGTAAAAGAAGGCTTAAATTTACTGAGCAATCAACCCTTTGATGTTGTTTTATTGGACTACCTTATGCCTGAGCAAGATGGCATTGAATTTTTGCATGAGCTCAACGCGCATCCTTTGGAAGCAGCCACCGCAATTATTATGGTCAGTGCGGTTGAAAATGAAATGCTTGCACTAGAATGTATCCGAGCTGGTGCCCAAGACTTTCTGGTTAAGTCAAAAATAACTGAACATCTACTTTGGCGTAGTATCATTCATGCGCAAGCACGTTTTGAACTAAAACTGCAACTTCGAGAAAGTTACTTGAGTGCCAAAAGGTTATCAGAAAGAGACGCATTAACTGGCCTAATGAACCGACGCTCTTTTGAAAAAACGCGACAAATAGCCGTTACCAACTTGCCTCGCGGCACGGGCATGATGGCAATTTTGCTGATTGACATCGATAACTTCAAAAGTGTGAATGATAACTATGGTCACGGCGTTGGCGATGAATTGTTAAAACAAATCGCTCGTAGAATACAAGGCGTAATGCGAGGACATGAGTTACTTGCTCGCATCGGTGGAGATGAGTTCGCCATCATTCTCACAAATATCAGCAAGTTTAAAATTGCAGGTGACATTGCCAAACGTATTCTCAATTTATTTAAAACACCATTCATCGTTAATAAAAACACCATCGACAGTGCGTGTAGTATTGGTATTGCACTGCATCCAACCGCCGAACATAGTCCGGAAGATCTCATTAAATTTGCCGATCTAGCAATGTATCGCGCTAAGTGTTTAGGCAAAAATCAATTGTGCTTTTTTGAAGAAGGCATGCAAAAAGATTTTCAAAAACGGATTAGGTTGGAGCAAGAGCTAAAAGTTGCCATAGAAAAATCCGAATTTTTTCTCGAGTATCAGCCCATATTTGACACTAGTCAAAATGACATTATTGGCGTAGAAGCGTTAATCCGTTGGCACAAGAACAATGAAATACGTTATCCTGAACGTTTTATTGCCGCTGCTGAAAGCTCTAAACTTATGGATGAAATAGGGCTGTGGGTCATTGACGAAGCAATCTCACAATTTGCGAAATGGCAATCCCTAGGAAATGTAGACCTATTCCTGTCAATAAATTTGTCTGTGATTCAATTGATTGAATCCGATTTAGTAGCAGCACTTCTTGAGATATTGAGAAAACACGGAATAAATCCAGATCGCTTAGTTTTTGAAATTACAGAAAAGGCATTAATGTTAGAACAGTTTAAAGAAAAACCAAGCGAAACAATTACCCAATTAAGTCAGTTGGGATGTAACATTGCGTTAGATGATTTTGGTACGGGATATTCTTCTCTCTACTATTTACAAAACTTTCCAATTGACTGTGTAAAGATTGATAAGTCGCTTATTTTGGCATGCGAAGAACCTGAAGCGAAAAAGGTGCTGAACGCCATAGCCAACATGGTACAGTCTTTAGGTTTAGACTTAATTGCGGAAGGCATTGAAACACAAGAAAGTTTGGCAATGTGTAGAAGTATAGGTATGCATAAAGTTCAAGGGTTTTATTTGTCTAAGCCGGTAAGCGCTGAAAAAATTACTATGTTGTTGAGTTAGTGTAATTTCATACCTTTTGATATTTACATATGCGCATTTATTTCATTGAAGACGAAATTTATCCAAGACTATTGCCTCGAAAACAAGGATAATTAGCACAATTGTAATTTTTGCGATTAGCTGATGCTCTCTGAATATCAAATTTGAGCCATACCTGCTAACTTGCTGCTGCTAAATTAGGCACTATCCTATGGAAATCAAAGTAAATTTTCTCGATAACCTTAGAATCGAAGCGAAGTTTGACGACTTCACCGTGATTGCTGATCAACCGATTCGCTATAAAGGGGACGGTTCAGCGCCAAGCCCATTTGACTATTTTCTTGCATCATCTGCACTTTGTGCGGCTTATTTTGTGCGTGTTTACTGCTTATCGCGTGACATTCCTACAGATAATATACGCCTATCACAGAATAATATTGTTGACCCTGAAAACCGATATAACCAAATTTTTCAAATCCAAGTGGAATTGCCCGAAAGTATTTCTGAAAAGGATCGTGAAGGTATTTTACGTTCTATTGATCGTTGTACCGTTAAGAAAGTTGTGCAGACAGGGCCTGAATTTAGAATTGAATCTGTAGAAAGTTTGGAAGAAGACGCGCAAGCAATGTTAATGGGACAACCAGATGACAATGCGAGCACGTTTATCCTAGGTAAAGATTTACCGCTTGAACAAACAATCAAAAACATGACGGGGATTTTGGCTGAACTCGGCATGAAGATTGAAATTGCGTCATGGCGTAATATTGTACCGAATGTATGGTCGTTGCATATTCGAGATGCAGCGTCGCCAATGTGTTTTACCAATGGTAAAGGTGCAACCAAAGAAAGTGCATTGTGCTCTGCACTTGGCGAGTTTATTGAACGTTTAAACTGCAATTTTTTCTATAACGATCAGTATTTCGGTCCAGAAATCGCTAACAGTGAGTTTGTTCATTACCCCAACGAAAAATGGTTTACGCCAGGGGAAAATGATGAACTACCCGAAGGGATTCTTGATGACTATTGTTTGGAAATATATAACCCAGATGGTGAACTTCAGGGCAGCAATTTAATCGATACCAACTCAGGTAACAAGGCGCGTGGCATTTGTGCGATTCCTTATGTGCGTCAGTCTGATGGTGAAACAGTATATTTTCCTTCAAACCTTATCGAAAACCTGTTTTTAAGCAATGGTATGAGTGCAGGTAATAACCTGTATGAAGCGCAAGTACAATGCTTGTCAGAAATATTTGAACGTGCAGTGAAACGTCAAATTATTGAGCAAGAAATTGTGCTACCAGATGTGCCTCAAGCAGTACTAGAAAAGTACCCAAACATATTAGCGGGTATTAAAGGGTTGGAAGAACAAGGTTTTCCTGTGGTGGTGAAAGACGCCTCACTAGGTGGGCAATTCCCTGTGATGTGTGTCACATTGATGAACCCTAGAACTGGTGGTGTGTTTGCTTCTTTTGGTGCTCATCCTAGTCTTGAGGTGGCGCTTGAGCGCAGCCTAACTGAACTCTTACAAGGCAGAAGTTTTGAAGGGCTTAATGATGTACCTAAGCCAACGTTCAACAGTATGGCGGTGTCAGAGCCAGAAAATTTTGTCGAGCATTTTATCGATTCAACTGGTGTAATTTCATGGCGCTTTTTCAGTAATAAGTCTGATTATGAATTTTGTGAGTGGGATTTTTCTGGCACCAACGAAGAAGAAAACGATTGCTTGATGGGAATTTTAGAGTCGTTAGGTAAAGAAGTTTATATCGCCGTTTTTGACCAGTTGGGCGCGACCGCGTGTCGTATTTTAGTGCCTGATTACTCAGAAGTTTATCCTGTGGAAGATTTGGTGTGGGATAATACGAACAAAGCCTTAGATTACCGCGAAGACATCTTAAATCTGCATAAGCTAGATGATGAAGCATTAGTCAGCTTAGCTGAGCGCTTAGAAGAAAGTCAGCAAGATAATTACATTGATATTCGCACCTTAATCGGTATTGAGTTTGACGAGAATACGGTGTGGGGACAACTGACTATTCTTGAGCTGAAAATATTGATTTATTTGGCGATAGGCGAACTGGAAGCTGCCATTGAATTGGTAGAAGAGTTTCTGCAATTCAATGACAATACCGTTGAGCGAGGATTATTCTATCAAGCTGTGCATGCAGTGTTAGAAGTCACGTTAGATGAAGAGCTTGAATTAGATGATTTTATTGATAACTTCAATCGCATGTTTGGCGAAGAAAAAATGCGTAATGTGGTAGGCTCGGTAACTGGTGATGTGCGTTTCTATGGCCTAACACCAACCAGCATTAATTTAGAAGGGCTTGATAAACACTTGCGCCTCATTGAAAGCTATAAAAAGTTACATCAGGCGCGCAAACGTTTAGCTTCTAACGCTTAGCCTGAAAAATTTAATTTAATCCATAGCGCTTATTCAAACAAGATACGAATAAGCGCTTTGCTGTTCTTCTAACTCATAGTCATTAGCTACTACATTTCCTATCGATACACCGCTAGTTTCTACACTTTTTCCATGTAAATGTTATAGATAAATTGATTTGTGCCTGCTATTTTCTGAGCAGTCATTAATTTTTGTTGCTCGGATGATTTTCGTTGATATAACCCATCTGTTTGATTTAATGGTTGGTCTGTAAAATACATTTGGGTGAGTATGGCTTCATAACCGTGCTTACCAATTTTAAAGTGGATATGTGGCGTGCGTTGATTTTTCGCGCCCATAGGGTAAGCGCCGGGCATGACTGTTTTAAATTTGAATTTGCCCTGCGCACCACTTTGAATAATCGCCCAAGATTGAAAATTTTCATCAACGGGTGCATCGCTGTCGTCATGAGGGTGATGGTATTTGCCGAACGAGTTTGCTTGCCACAAATCAATGGTAGCGCCTTCCACGGGATTGCCGTTAGTATCGAATACCTGACCAAATACCTCGATAATTGTACCTTTGGCTACACCCGATTTACCGGCAACTTTTGTTAAGTCGGCATCTTTATCTTTTTGCGGGGTGATAGGGTAATAGGGCCCTTGTGCATCTCTTGGCGTACTCATTTGCGTTTGAGCGAGGGAACTCGCCGCAATAAAAGTAGCCACAGAGCCTGCAAAACCTTGCTTAAGAAAATTACGGCGTTTTTTTGATTCCATTTATTATTCTCTCTTTAAGTTCAGCTAAGTTAAAAACGCTTAGCTCGCTCATACATCTGTGTTGGCGAGCGTTTATGTTACAAGTTATAAGCTTAAAGTTAGTTGTAAAGGCGCTATTAATCCTAAAATTAATCTAATATTGGCAAAAAATAGAAAAATTATAACTTTTGATTATGTTAAGGCGAACCGTTGAAAGGCTCAGTGCGGCACTCAAATTGGTATGATATGAGTATCATCAACTATGCTTGCAAATATGCATTTGATTAGTGGGTAAATTTTGCCCTGTTATTTTTGGTTGATTTGTGTACAATACGCGGCCGATAACGACGTGTCTTTTAAGTAGGTTTTAGCTTGAAGCAGTATAGGCTCATCATCTTTTTCTGTTTGCTGTTTTCCGTGTTTGCGTTGCGATGTGTTGCGATGTCGTCACTAACGCTGATGGCTTACGATATTCCAGATGTTTTACAGTCGAACAAACAAGGCATGTACGACAAGCTAATTGCAAAAGCGGCAAGCAACCAGCAGCAGCCATGGGACTATACTATTGCCCCTCCTGCACGAGTTGATGAAATGTTCAATCAAAAACTTGTTGATTGCATAATTCCTTTTGACACGGCATTTCACCAAAATAAACAAACTATCAATACGTTACCGCTTTACGTGGCCACAGCTAGAATATACTCTCGTCGTCAAATTATCCAACAGCTACAAGATTTGAAAGGGCTTAGAGTAGGTGCGAGAAAAGGGATGCTTTATGGCCCCGAATTCGACAAATTAAAATTAAACGTTAATTATGTTACACGGATTGAACAAAATATTGATATGCTGTCGGCTGACCGCATAGATGCCTTTGTTGCATGGTCGCCTGATGCAGAAGCAGCGATGAATAAAAAAGCCGTAACATTTTTGAGAAGTGAACCGTTTATTGCGCATAATGACGCATTTTTATGTCATGACACGCCAAAAACTCGTGCCTTTGTTGCACAATTTAATCAGGGGCTCAAAAGCATCACTAAAAAAAATTAAATTGCGTTTAAACCTTTTGTGTATAACGCGCGACTAAATGGAAAACTCACACAATAATAATTCGTTAAGGACAATACATGAAAAAACTACTAGGGGTATCTTTACTCATAGCCAGTGGAACAATTTTCGCTTTCGCTCACGACAATAGCGACGAACGTAATGGACATAAAAAACATATCGAACATAGACATCACGATTACAATTATGTTGAATCAAAAACGCTTTCTATGGATGCGTCTGCGTTCAAACAATTTGTTATTGAAGCTGGTGCGGGTAGTTTAAATATTATTGGTAGTGATCAAACTGACATTACCGTAACTGCCGATGTGTTTAAAAAGTCAGACGATACGGATTACTGTTTGTCATTAGAGGCACACAATAAAGAAGTGATCGAATTGGCTGCCAATACCTGTGAACAAAAAAGCATGGTTGCAGATACGTTAATTGATTTGGAAGTTAAGGTACCATCTTCAATGCTAACGAAGGTGACAGACTCATCTGGTTCGTTACGTATTGAAAATGCAAGCATTGTATCGATTAAGGATGGCTCAGGATCAATCAAGGTAGCGCGTAATCACTCGTCACTTACCATAGACGACGGTTCAGGTAGTATCACCATCGCCAATGTTAATGGTGATCTTTCGATTGAAGATGGTTCAGGCAGTATTAGTATTGAACATGTCGTAGGGCACGTAACAATTGATGATGGCTCTGGTAGTATTTCTGTTAACGATGCAACCAAATTCACATTAATTGACGATAGCTCGGGCAGTGTTAGCCTACGTAATATTAAAGAGAGTACTCACTAGCATTAATCGAGTTAGTGAATAAGAACTAAGGCAATCTAGCAGGTTGCCTTTTTTAATTGTTACCTAATAACATAAAAATTACTGACCTGTTACACCACATTCGAGTAGAATAAGCGCCAATTTTAGTAGTAATACCAAGTGAAATAAATATTTGACCAGTTCAGAGCTATGTCAGGGAAGTTAGAACAAAGCAAATTGATGCTGTTGTAGTCATTCTCCACCAAAGAAATTTGTGAAGTTATCACTTTCCTAACAAGCTCCCAAGGGCGAGTTTAAAAGGCTTATATGCGGCGTTATTGATTTTAACAAGGGAATAACCATTCTTTGCAATCAATGCCTTGCCTCTAAGCCTTTTAATTCTCGCTGAATGATCAAATACTTAATTCAATTGGTATAAGTTAGCGCATGCGCTTCAGTAACACATCTAAGCTGTTAAGTGATTAAGCGCATAGCCGATGAGATAATTATGCGATTGTTACAATCTACCGTTCATCCTGCAATAACCGATTTATCGGCTTCAAGTTTTAATCGAAAAGCGACCCGCGCAATTGTTCTTAATGGCGAAGATATACTGCTACTCTTTACTGAGCGATATAACGACTACAGCTTACCTGGCGGTGGCATAGACCAAGGAGAGTCTCACATAGATGGTTTGATTCGTGAATTGAAAGAGGAAACTGGCGCGCAGAATATTCGCAACATCAAAGCCTTTGGATTATATGAAGAGTTTCGACCGTGGTACAAGAAAGACTACGACATTGTGCACATGGAGTCGTATTGTTATCAGTGCGACATCGATGAAACGCTGCTATCGCCGAAGTTGGAATCTTATGAAATAAGCAATGGTATGCGCCCGATATGGATCAACATTCATCAGGCCATTGCACATAATGAACTCACGATGGCTGAAAGTGAAAAGAAAGGACTTTCGATAGAGCGAGAAACCTTTTTGTTAAAGCGAATCGTTGATGAACTTATTGTTGAAACCACGCTAGTAGACTAATCAAACCAGCAAGGACGCGGCCTAATGAAAACAGTTAACATCCCCAAATTCTTACATGAAGTACTTGGCGAGCGTCAGTCGAAGATTGAAGTAATTGCCATACTAATGTTTGCCGGTATTGGCGGATTTGCGATATTTAACTTGGCTGACTTGTCTTTGAATCGCTGGCCTCCCATTATCGCTTTTATTCTTATTGTTGACGTACTAGCTGGCTGCATTGCCAATTTCACACGAGGCACGAATAACTTTTATGCCGCCAGACCTAAAAACCGCATAGTTTTTATTGCCATTCATATTCATTTATTAGCCATTGCTTGGTTGCTTGAAGCTCCGTTGATTGACGCATTTGTGATATGGGGCTACACAATGATTAGTGCACTGATTGTTAATCATTTATATGGTAAAAAATACCAGCATTTCATTGCGGCTAATTTAATGTGTTATGGCCTATTACTGTCGGTGTTTTTGTCTCTTGAACAGTGGTTTTTATTGGTGAGCTTGTTTTTCATGATTAAAGTTATGTACAGCTTTGCCGTTGATCACTATTCAGAATAAGCATTGATTAAACAAAAGGAGAATGTGTTGTACAAGTTATATTACTATCCGTTAAACGCCAGTATGGCACCGCATATTGTGCTCAAAGTACTGGGCGTTGATTTTGAATTACTAACCGTTGATAGAGATAATAATGCCCAGAAATCGAAAGAATACTTGGCGCTAAATCCAGCAGGGCGTATTCCAACACTTGTTGCTGGTGAGCAAGCGATATTTGAGAGTCCTGCCATTTGCGTATATTTAGCTGAAACTCATCCAGAAGCAAAACTGATCCCATCGATAGGAGATATTAATAGACCACAGTTCTTTCAATGGTTGATGTATCTCACCAATACGCTACAAGCAGAGCAAATGGTTTATTTTTATCCGGCGAGACATACATCGGATGATTCAGCAGTTGACGCCATTCGCGCAACACAAGCACAGCGTGTTGCAGACATTTTTGCGTTATTGGATAACGAGTTGGTCGGTAAGGATTATTTAGTCGGCGACTCGGCAACAGTGTGTGATTATTTCTTATTTATGCTGGTTTTTTGGTCGGATGGATTCAAAAAAATGGCATTAGATTATCCACACTTAACTAAGTATTTTCAGCACCTAGTGCAAGACTCTGCGGTAAAGCACGTTTGTGAAGTTGAAGACTGTGATTTGTCGGATTTTCAATAAACGTATTATAAAAAGGCTTTCGAACGCTTAAAACGATTGAGAAAGTTAGTTAATAACTGCTTCACAGCCTTCAATTAAATTATACATAGAGTAAACGGAATCAATTAGATGAATGATAAGTTCGACGACTAAGACCAGTTAGTTGCAGAGCTTAACGCGCTAAGAGTAAACACGAGAACATTCATTTATTACGCAATTTGCGTAATATTGTTTTTCTTATTTCAGTATTTTTATTTGGAAACAGATATGAGCACAAATAGCCTATATCTAGTGTTTATTTTTGTGCTTGGCATATTTCGAGGTGAGTATGCTAATAGTGTGAAGTTGAATCAACGCATTGACTTGATTATAGAAAATAACAAGACCAACTAGTAAGTATGAGTGACTACGTTAAAACGGTTTATGGCAGCTTGTGCGTATAACATCACGCTGTATTTGACGAAGTTGAAGTGAACTTTCGGCTCGCTACGTAAAACAACAGAATGGCTCGAATATCTAATAGCAAACTATAGCTTATTGAATTTCCGATTAATTTTTATCTATAGAACTCTACATAGCGAGCCATTCGTATTCTCGAATAAGTAATAGGCACGCTATGTAAAAATAGCAAATCGTTGAAGGTATCGTTGTTACGTGCTAAGTTCTTAAAATTATTAGACTAAAGCGTGGATTCACATGTCAAAAATTTTAGATTGTCGACAGTTTAATTCGGTATTCACGCTAATGAGCTGTTATAAGCCCTCGAAGGATTGATTCATGATTCAAAATTTTGCTAAGGCAGTTGGTTCATTATGTCTGCTAGCAGCATTTATCGTAGTTTTACTCATCCTAATAACGATGTTTCAAGTCTTATATACTCCAGATGCAGTTGGTGCTGTAGCCGTTGTTAAAGATTTTTTATCTGCACAACTTCCGTTAATTTCTTCTGACATTAAGGGGAGTAGTGACAATATTAATGTAGACCCTTCGGCTAGATTAATTGTAGTTTATTTTGTTGCCACAATAGGGTTGTTGGCATTGAGTGGAGTTCTGAGTACTTTAATTAGGGGCGGTGTAATGCTTTTAAAATTTGCACCAACAGATGATAAGGGCATATAACAAGTCAATAATAGTGATTCCTTAAATTTGGCATTTTTAATTGCAAACGGCGCAATAAAACTGCCAAACTACGTCACACAATATTGAAGCGTTATATTCACCAAGGAGAGTATCGTGTTTAACGTTAAGGAATTGGAATTTCCTGAAATCACTACTGATGAATTTTTTAAATATACTTATAAAAAAGTAGATGGATTTTCTGGTTTGCAAGTTCGTAACGGTGCATACGGAGCTATTTCAAGTCCTGATAAATCTGATGGTCGAGTTCACTTTTGTTGCGATAAAGAGTTATCAACAGAGGTATTTTTCGATGTTATAAAATGGATAGAGCAAAATGGACGTGAAATATTACGTCTTTCGCTTGATTCGTTTGTCGACCAATATTGGGAAATGCGTGAATTGGTAATTGAAAGTCTTATCGATGAAAAACCAGATGATGTAGTTCCACATATTTCTAATTCCATAGAGCTTAAGAATTTATGCGGCATTGTTGCTGTCCACGTAAAGGGGAGTGGTTCACCAACTCAGCCACGTTTTGGTATCGAGTTTGGTTGTAACTGGGAAGATGAGCATGGTGCAGGTTCGGCTTTTGAAGGACTTAACTTAATTGAAAGTGGGTACGCCTCAGATGCTTTTGACTTTGAGTAAAGGTGAATATAACAAGGCAATAATTGAGATTCCTTAAATTTGTCATTTTATATTGCAAACAACGCAATTAAACTGCCAAACTACGTCACACAATATTGAAGCGTTAGGTTACTCAGAAGTTTGGTAGTAAATATAAGGATAGTAGTAAATGAGGGATTTCTTAAGATTTTTTGGACCACTGTGTGTTGTTGTCGGTGGTGTCTTCGCAATAATTGGCTTTGTTAGCTTCTTTCGAGCATTTGGGAATCATGGAACGGCAGAGTATTTTTGGTGTGCGTTTGTAGGACTCCCTTTGGTTGGCGTAGGGGTTAAAATGTGCAAAATAGGTTATCTCAAACCTATCGCTGATTATGTGGTGAATGAAACAGGAGGAGCTTTATCAAAAGCTAGTAGCATAATTAAAAATGCTAATACTACTAATTCCTTCTGTACAAGTTGTGGGAATGAAAATAGTCAGAGTTCAAAATTTTGTAGTAGCTGTGGCGCAAAAGTAACCTAACAAGCCAATGAATCAGATTCACCAGGCATGTCATGCCATTTGCTGAGCAAATCGCCCGCCAGCACTTGGTTCACTTATTATTGGGGCGTTATATTGCTAAAAAAGTATGGTGTATTTTCAGCTTTGGAGAATAAATGAAAAAGGAACTTACAGATATATTTGAAATTGATTCAGTTCTAAAAACTCTCGGTCTTTGTGTGCTAACAATAGGATCATATTTAATATATAAACTTTACCGTTTTTCAAGCCAAATCAATGAGCATACAGAGCTTAAAATACCTAATTATTTTATTCTTACTACAGTGATTTTATTTACCATTTCATTAGGTAGTTTGATTTACGGTTTAGTTAATATTCATGATTTATCGATTTTAAAAAGCTCAATTGGTATTCATTTGGTTTCAAGTGTTTTTGATGTAACGTGGATAATTATGGTCCGCAATCGTATAAACCAAATTTCAGGTTCAAATAAAGGTGACATACTTTGGTTAAATCCATTTATTACATCAATTTTTCATGTAATCTATATGCAACATAAAATTAATCAAAGTTTGGTTAAAGCCGCAATATAACAAGGCAATTATGCGAGGGACGTCTAAAGCTTGGCTGGCGCTCATTCTTCGCTAATTTTAGCCAAGCTTAATACGCCCCATATTGCGGCGTTATAAGTAATCAAAGGATAGGAGTCACGGATGAATTTCAGAGCTTTTTCGATAAAGCGTTTTCTGGTTTTATCTTTAATATTTAATCTGCCACCAATACTTGCTGTGACAAAAATTGGGCTATTATTTTTGCCTTTATTGTTCTGGGTAAATATCCCCGTTTTGTGGACAGGTGTTGCAAAAGCAATGGGTGAAGCACATTTTAAAATCGAAGAGTTTGGTGCATTACCTCAGTCAGTGACAGCGTATGTAGTTATAATTTTATTTTGGCTTTTGTTGGCGGGTTTGATTACCTTAATAACAAGTAAAAAGAAGCAAGAGTAAATTACTTATAACAAGCGCATTAAGTATTGGACGCAAAACACTTGGCTTGCGTTCGTACCTCACTGATTTTAGCCAAGTATTTTCGCGCCACTTATGCGGGCGTTATAAGCCCTCGAAGGATTGATTCATGATTCAAAATTTTGCTAAGGCAGTTGGTTCATTATGTCTGCTAGCAGCATTTATCGTAGTTTTACTCATCCTAATAACGATATTTCAAGTCTTATATACTCCAGATGCAGTTGGTGCTGTAGCCGTTGTTAAAGATTTTTTATCTGCACAACTTCCGTTAATTTCTTCTGACATTAAGGGGAGTAGTGACAATATTAATGTAGACCCTTCGGCTAGATTAATTGTAGTTTATTTTGTTGCCACAATAGGGTTGTTAGCATTGAGTGGAGTTCTGAGTACTTTAATTAGGGGCGGTGTAATGCTTTTAAAATTTGCACCAACAGATGATAAGGGCATATAACAAGTCAATAATAGTGATTCCTTAAATTTGGCATTTTTAATTGCAAACGGCGCAATAAAACTGCCAAACTACGTCACACAATATTGAAGCGTTATATGCCCGTAATGGCAAAGTCGATCGCTGCAATAATCTCGTCTCTTAATGACTCAACTGATCCAACAGGATCTTTGAGTAATTTGGATGGCATTGAAGCAATTTGAGGTGTGAGTAAAATATACTGTTCATTTTCATATTCAATCAATGGAGTTAAACCATCCATTTGCTCATTTTTAAAATGCTTGAATTTTCCTAAAGGGATCACAATTCTTGTTGTAATATCGCTAATTAAAGCATTCTGAATATCAATAATATACGGATATGCATCGCGGCTTTTTTTACTTGGGTTTGTATATACATCAAACTGCGACATTAGAATTCTCTAAATTCATCGCCAAAACACCCATTCTCACCCACAAAATCATTGTAGGCTTGTATGGCATTTTTATTTTCTTTTACCCACTTTTTAGCTTCAATACTCTTTAATTTATCCTTTAATGCTTGCTCTAAAGTTGCAGATAAATTAATGTTAAGTGCTCTTGTTCTTTTTAGTAAGTCACTATTTAGGCTAAGATTTGTTGCCTTTTTTGGGGCATCAAAGTCGTATAATGATTGCATAATATGTCTCCAAGTAATTATTGCATTAAGTATGCGCATTCTAATGCGTATTGTAAAGGGCATATAACAAGGCCATCAAGAACGGACATAAATTAGTAGGCCATGTTCGTTCCTCACAATTTTAGCCAACTAATTTAGGCCGCTTATGGCGGCGTTAGAGTTCCTTAGATGTCATACGATAAAATCATAGTCAGTGAAAATGGCGAAGAGTTTCCATATTCAGAATCATTTGACGATGACTCATATTATTACGAAGTGAGTATCGTTCTTGATGATCGAGATGGTGAACTGTTTATTTCAAAGTGGGGCTCCCATATTGAATTTGATGATGACGGAAGTTGGTTAGATTTTAAAATCGCACCTAACGAATTTTTTCCAAATCAAAAAGAGTTAACGCATGACAATATACTCTCTTACATGGGGACTTTGCTAGATAGAGAGTCTGAAGGTAAGGTATTGTCAAAAGAGGAGGTAGAGAAGCATTACCACAGGTTTTTAAAATCAGAGTAATGAAACTCTAACAAGAGAATTAATCGTGATTCGCCATAGTTTGTCATTTTTAGTTGCAAACAGCGCAATAAAATTGCCAAACTACGCTCACACATTATTCAGGCGTTAGGTGAACTACAGGGAAAGGTGTATTGAATAGGTTTTTGTTCAAATATTATTGGTTAGCATCCTCTTTAACCGCTAAACTATTTTGGTTAATTGTCCCCTTGATATTCATATCAATTGAATTGTTCATTCCGTTTTTAATATTCGTCATTGCGTTCGGCTGGTCTTCAATTCTAATTTCTTTTTTCTTCAAATGCCCAAGCTGCGATAAACGTGCTCTAGTGCATACGGGGAAGGTTAAAAAACTGATAACCTCGAGCCGTAGTAAATTTAAAGTTTGGCTTGTTCCTAACGAGCTAATTTTTAGCTATTTTTATTGCTGCAAGTGTGGTCATAAAATAGAATCAAAGGCATAGTTTGGTGTATTATCCATACAAGGCCATGAAGAACGGAACCGTAATTGTTGGCTCGGTTTCGCTTCGCTTCACATTGTAGCCAACAATTACTTGTCCACTTATGGTGGCGTTAGCTTACTAAACGGAATTCCCCAAATTGAAGAAGTTATTCTTAATCATAATCAAACCATTAGAGTGGCACATTTATTTGATTGCGATTCTATGTATTGTTTGGCTGTACTTAGTTATTGTTTTATGTCCAACCTTCATCTTAACTTTTGTTGGGGCGCTTTGTTTAAATTTTGTATTTACTGATATGTCTTTAGAAACACTATATTACTTAGCTGCAATTGGTGCCGTACTGGGGCTTATATGGGCAGAAAATATCAGAAGGAATATGGGCATACTGACTTTTCATTCATACTTGTTATCTACTCCTGAAATTGATGGTTGGAGAAATAAAAAAGGTGAAAGAATAGTTAGAACGTAAGCTAACAAGAATTAATCGTGATTCGCCATAGTTTTTCATTTTTAGTTGCAAACAGCGCAATAAAATTGCCAAACTACGCTCACACATTATTCAGGCGTTATAAGCCCTCGAAGGAGTTAAGTTGGAACCCGAAGGAATTTTATTATCAATATTTCGCTATTTTTATAAAAAAAGAAAAGCGACATTTGTTGAAGAAACTAAGCCTAAGCTAAAGTGGTTTCCCAAGTATGTGGTTCCACTTAATCTACCAATAGGTATTACTATAGATGCCGACACCTTAGAGGTTATCCTTGCTGCTTCTGGTTTCACATTTCAATATACCACGAAAAATAATATTTACTTCTCAAGAGGAAAAGCATGGGGTGATCTTTCAATTAATTATATAAAAATAAACCTCATATTTAATAAAGAACTGAATAGAAACTCACTGATACAAGTAGAAGTGGCGGACGTTTGTTTATTCGATACTGGTGATTTGTGGACATTATCATCCGAACTCGCAACGTGTTTTTCCGAGTACAAGCAAGTCGAAAAATTAAAAGCTAGCTGAGTATGGAGTAATATACAGCTAACACATATGAGCCGTAGCTCTGTCAATAAGCAATAGTGTTTCATTTTTAGTTGCAAACAGCGCAATAAAATTGCCGAACTACGCTCACACATTATTCAAGCGTTATGAGTTTCTTAGTTGTTGCGCTTCATTGCAGCCTTGTAAACTTTTCCGTTGTCTCGCTTACCTACTGAAATTACCGTTACAGTTATCACTTCATCGTTTACTTCGTAAACTAAACGGTAACTGGCTTGTCTGAGCTTTATTTTATAAAGCTCATTGGCGCCAGATAGTTTTTCGCTTGGAATGTGTGGATTTTCTAAAATTTCAGATAACTTTTTCTTAAACTGGTTTTGTGTCGTGGCGTCAAGCTTCTTCCATTATTTCAGCGCAGATTTTTTAAATTGCAGTTCATAGCTCATCTAAATTAACCTTTATGCTTTCCTCGTTCTTGCGACTTTCGGCAATACTTAATAGCTCAAGGTCTTCTATATGATCCATTAAAAACTCGTATGTATCTGCTGGTATGCAATAAAAAGCAGGCTCGTTTCTATTTAGCACTGCAATAGGTTCACCGTTTGCGCTTAATGCAACTTTCATAGGGTTTGCTTTCAACTCACTAATACTAGCGGCTGTTTCAGTTAAAATTCTAGTAGTCATGCTAACCTCGGTATTATTAACAGGTCTTTTAGTTGGTCTTATTGTAGCTCTCGAAACATACAAGGCAATTAAACGGACAAAAAACAGTTGGCTGTTCTCACTGCAATCGTTATTCTAACCAAAAGTTTTTTGCCGCTCATGCGGGCGTTAGTCGAACAAATAAGCGTATTTCATGGCTACGAACTATAAATTTAAAAGATTGAATGCTGGCAGGGATTATATTGCCGACAATTATCAAGCGCCGATAAGCTTATCTGATATGGCAAAGAACTCATACATGTCGCCTTATCATTTTTTGCGTGTTTTCAAAGAGACTTATGGAGAAACGCCTAACGAGTTCTTAATTCGGCTTAGAGTCGAACAAGCTAAAAAAATGCTTATTACGGAGAATTTTAGTGTCTCAGAAGTCTGTGAGAAAGTCGGTTACGCAAGTCTTGGTAGCTTTTCTTCTTTGTTTTTGAAACAAACCGGTATGGCACCTACTTTATATCGTCGTAAGCTTTGGGCTTTATCTACTGAAGCATACTGTTTTCCTTCGCAAGTTATACCTGCATGCTACGCCTACCATTTTTTGGGTAAATTAGCTAAATGAGCAATATTGGAGAAATATCGTTTTTATTATTTCTATAAAATAAAGATGAATTAACAACAGGGAACAAATAGATGATCACATCCATAGCACATACAACAATATATGTACTTAATCAGGAAGAAGCGCTTAATTTTTATAAAAACAAGCTCGGTTTCGAGGTCGGTGACGACATGAAAATTGAAGGAGGCTTTCGATGGCTAACGGTATACCCGAAATCTAAACCACAAACTCAGCTAGTTTTGGCAGAGCCAAAAGAAGGGCCGATGTTCACCAAAGACTCAGCCGAAAAAATACGAAGTTTAATCGAAGACGGCGCATTTGGAGCGGGCGTTTTCGAAACTGAAAATTGCCAAAAAACGTACGAAGAGCTAATGTCTAAAGGCGTGGAGTTTATCCAACCTCCGACAGAAGAGCTATACGGCGTCGAAGCTATGGCCGTTGACAACTCTGGGAACTGGTTTAGTTTGGTTCAACGGGTAAAATAAAATATAAGTTACTTAAACGAACGCTACACAGTTGGTTGGTGTTCGTTCCTCACTATTTTAACCAACTATTATACGCCGGTTAAGCGCGCGTTTTGTTTTCAGAGAGCTTGGTTAACGTCCATACTTTTGTGTAAAATTCTCACAATCAAAATTTGGTTTGTTTTGTGCTCTTTATAAAAAATTATATGAATACCTTGAGGGGGCTTTCGATAGCCTTCTATTACATAATCGCAATTTACTCCTAACATAGGCGCATCAGCAAGCTGATGAAAAGAATTATCTAACTGTTTTAAATATTCATTCCTTTGCGCTGTTCCCCAAGTTAATTGAGTATATTTGGCTATTTGAATTAAATCGCTCTTGGCTTTTGCTGATAGCTCAAATTTTGACATTAGTGGTTTTCTTTATCTAGCTCTGAAATTAAAGAATCATATGAATAATCAGCGACGCCACTGTTTTCGCCTTCGACAAGCATATTACGTAAATTAAGCATTTTTACTTCCTGATCTTCCAGTGCTCTTAAGCCTGCACGAACCACTTCACTAGCGGAACCATACCGACCAGAGCTAACTAGCTGACTTATAAACTGATCAAAATGTTCACCTAATGTTACGCTTGTATTTTTCGCCATAATATAAAACCTTACAAGTACCAATATATATTGGATTATGGTATAAAAAATATCGCAAGGCAATTAAGCGGACAAAAACAATTGGTTTTTGCTCCTTCGCCGCTAATTTTAACCAACTATTTTTAGCCTCTAATGAGGCGTTAGCAGTTTCAGAGGTTCATTTGAAGTACGAAGTAGTTGGTAATTGGTTCGAAGATGATTTTGCTAATTTAGACCCGTTACTGCAAAAATTACATATATCAGGCGGAGAGCTCAGCGGAAAGATTGAAATCTCATACGGAAATGGAGTTGCTGGTTTAATTGGCAAAAGACTAGCTAAAAAAAAGAAACTTCCTTCTCAAGGAGTACACGATTTATCAGTTTCTATTTCGCATTCTGACGCAGGGCTCCATTGGAATAGAAAATTTAATGATAACAACATAGTTGAATCATTATTTGTACCTTCTGGTAATAAAAAAGTGGCCATTGGATCGAAACTACCGGTCGTTGGCAGCAGTTCAAAGCAAGTTTTAATCTAGGAAGGAGCTAGTAGTGCGTAAATTCACAACTCAAATGCTTTTGTTTTTATTTCTCAATTTAATAAGTTTTATTTCTCTAGCTAGCAATGAACCGCAAGACAATAAAAACTCTCTTGTGGATAAACTAAATCAAATTTTGTCAATGCAAGAAGAAGATAGACCAGGAATTAGTGTACTTGTTAAAAAAGACAATGATGTGATATTTAAATTAAGTAAAGGGCTTGCAAATAAAGGAAAGAATCTATCAATAAATACCAATACGGGATTTAGAATAGGCTCAATTAGTAAGATTTTTACTGCGTTGGCAATTATGACATTAGTGGAGCAGAAACAGATTTCTCTAAGCGATCAAGTAACTGATTATGTTCCAGAATTACCCGTAGGTTGGAAAGATATTACGATAAATCATTTGCTATCTCATAGGGTATATCTTTCTGACGACTTCTTCTCAGACTCAAACCTAAATTTAGCAAACTTGTCTACAAACCAAGATGTTATAAAATTTATTTCCTCAAATGAAATTAAGGTTAAACCACAAGCTTTCGACCAAGCGGTTTATTGTAATAGTTGTTACGTATTGTTAGCTGAAGTTATTGCAAAAGTAAGTCGAATTAGTTTTTCCGAATATTTGAGTGAGAATATTTTTGTTCCTGCAAATATGAGCAGTAGCTACATCGTCGAGAAGGGCGTCACTATTAAACTTAGTGACGCCCTTAATTATGCCAAAACGGAATCTTTTTTTGGAATAAATCAATTTACCACTGGGGCAATGGCACAAGTTAGTAGTATTGAAGACTTGAATAATTTTATAGTTGCATTGAAAGAGGGAGAAATTATTAGTCAAAAGTCGTTAAGTTTAATGACTAAAGTTCATAGTTATACAGGCGACGATGGCACCTTTGGTCTCGGTTGGGTTGTAGGTTGGGGGGATGAGCCGTTTTATTCTCATGGCGGTTCACAAGATGGTTATCAAACAGAGTTGTTTTTTCATCCGAAGCACGATCTTGAAGTTGCTATTTTAACGAATGGTGGTGATAAGACTTATGAGCTAAAAGCGAAAGTGATGAGAACAATTATTACCCACTATAATTAAGTTTTGTTTAATACCGTCTAACATGAGTTTTTAAGTCGGACAAACTATTGTTGGCTTTTTGTTCGTTCTTCACTTATTTTAGCCAATAGCCATTTTCCGCTTAAAACGGCTTTCAGCCTATTATGAGTATGATTTTCAACTGGAGAAATGAAATGGATTCGAATTCGAAAGTAAACAAAAATAAAAATATTCCAATATTAATGTTAAGTTGCGGTTTGTCAGTAGGTACAGGGGTAGGGATATCATTAGGCGTTGTCTTTGGTAATATTTCTATTGGTATTTCCATTGGCGCAGGTGCAGGATTAACATTTGGTATGTTTCTATATCAATATTTCAACTCTAGAATTTGTTGCGACAAAGCAAAATAGCGTAAAAAAACATAATAAGCTGTTTCACATGGATTATTCTCAAAAAATTGTCATTTTAAGTTGCAAACAACGCAATAAAACTGCCAAACTACGCCACGCTATATTGAAGTGTTAGAAGTCATAGTTTGTCGGTCAAATATCGAAAACTAAAAGGAATTGTTGTGTTTTATTTTGAAGCTATTGCATCTGTACTTTTTGTCATTTTAACAGTGGTAGGGTATAGAAAGAATAGTCGTAATTTGATGCTTGTAGCGTCAATTTTTTTGTTAATGGGCCTTGCAGGCCCTGACTTTGTGAAAGGATTTCAAGACGGCTATCATGCTAGCGGTAAAGCTTAGTAACAAACTGATTAGTAAGAATAATACTCTTAGCATGGCGATACTTAACGGAGGTTTATCAGATGGAATTGAATTCAATTGAAGATGTCAATGCGCTAACCGAATATCAAAAAGTAGCGCAAATTCAACACATAGAGAAAAAAATTCATCGACTTAGTTTCGTTCCAGAAATTACATGCGCAATATTAATCTGCTGGGCGTTTTGGGAGATGTGGTTGGGTCAACCTAATTGGTCACCCGTAAATATTTTTTTCATTGCATCAGCGCTTGTTACTATTGGCCATTCAAATGTACAACGCACAGACTTATTACGGCAGCTATTTGAGTTAAAATACGGCAAGTAGTTTACGTATTACACGGGAATTTTGTATTAAACGCAAAACACTTGGCTTGCGTTCGTATACAACTGATTTTAGCCAAGTATTTTTACGCTGCTTATGTAGGCGTGAGTTTTCAAAGAGGATTTGAAGCTGTGGATATTTTAAACTATATGGATAGTTGGATTGCTGTATTTGTTGTAATAGGAGTGGTAAACGTATTACTACGAGTTGCAATATCAAAGGGCTACTTTGTTAAAGTTGAATATAGTCATTCAAAAAGATTATTTTGGGCTTTGTTAAATTCAGCCATCATTTCATCAATGTATTTTATTTCGGGAAGTATCTATTTTCTTGTTTTAGCCGTTGTATGTGGTCTTTATGTGTATTCAAGAACACATCACCATGCATTTAGGCCTAATAAAAACTAACAAACCATTTAAGCGGGACATTATTCTTAATCTGCTTTGGTGAACATCTTGTAGTGGTCAAGTAAAATTGGCCACGGTTTTATAGTTTTCCCAGTATCTTTTTTCAGATTCGTTTGGAGTTAAGCCTCCGTTGTATTGATGCGGTCGCAATTGATTATAGTAACCCACAATATATC